>JBLYYN010000187.1:0-12907 GCA_048550535.1 Gammaproteobacteria bacterium | reverse complement strand
CACCAGCTCCGGTCATGTCTGCCGAACCTGTGCCACTCGCAGCACCACCAGCTCCAGACATACCCGCTGTGGCGCCACCTGAAGCTATACCATCACTGCTTCGAGCAGCTGCGTTACCAGTTTGAGGCCAATCACCAAAAAGCTCGCCCTCTGCTTCCTGTTTTTGTGGCAGCGGTGAACGCTTGAATTTCCCTGATAAATCAATCTGAGGCAGAATACCTGCCTCTATCATTAACTCATTCAAATCCTGGTATAGCTCTCTGAGTGGAAACACCAGCTCCTTACTAAAAAGCTTATAAAAAATTAGTTTATTTTTTATATCAAAATCAAAATTGGCAATGGCCACTTTGAATGCATCACACAGATTTTTAGGTTCCAGCGCTTTAGGCGAAAAAATAGAATAATTTTGCAGCGCCAGATGCTCCAGTCTTGCCTCCAGATGGGACAATTCCTCTCGAAAGTCGCCGGCGGCTTTGCTGGATATACTGGATAGCGTGACCATTTCATCCATTTCATCCTGATCAATCAGGCCTAATTGATCACCCTCAGTAAAACTTTCTTTTTTCTTAGGGACACCTCGTGTTTCAGAAATAGGGCGAATAAACAGATTCAATTCCCTGATAAAATTCTTTTCAATTCCTTCTTTCTTTGCCCGCAATGCATTCATGAATTCAAACATTCTGTTTTGTTCATCAATACTGGATGCAGAATTTGCCGCATCGAACAGCGATTCATCGGTTGCTTTGAATAATGTAACGACATGACTGGAGATATAGAACTCCAGTTTATCTTTGATGGCCTCCACCAGATCATCATAGGGCTTTTGCTGCAGATCGGTGTTTTTTGACTCGTCACTCATTTAAAACATGTCCTCATTGCTCTTAATAGAGCCATACAACTAATTTTTTGTATATTAATCTTCTTCGATATGGATGAAGGCCACGCCAATACCATCATCCAGCCGATGCACTACTATGGCTTCAGTACTGGGTAAATGCTCCGGTGAGTCATCAATCACCTGAAGACTGACCATCTCACCAATCGTCGGCTGTTGCAGCGGACTCATCATTAGAAACATACCGCCTTCACTGATGTCCCGACTGCTTACTTGAAAGGTTTCACCAGATGGAATACCTATCTGGACATCAAGCCTGACTGGCCTGCGAGGTGATTGTCGTTGTTCCATAAAATTGTGTTCTGAAACCGGCTCGATCAGCTATTGATCCGGCGATACAGTGATTCCCCAGCTATGAATAATGAATAATTAATTAATTAAATAATAGTCGTTTTTTCTGATTTTCCCATTAAGAACTCAATCGGAGTCAGTCAGAAATAAGGATTCGAAGCCAATTTGTCACTAACGAAAATTATAAAATGGATACTGGCAAATAATATGAAATCACTCTAGCAGGAATAAATCCCTGCTAACAGTGTTAATAAGTACGTCAACTGAGAACCAATTCAAGGATTTCCTGATGAGTAGCCGCATCCAGACGAGGACCAAACTGGCTAACAACTCTGGCAGCGGCCAGACTGGCAATATTACCGGCTTCGTAGAACGAGTGTCCGTGAGTAATACCGTAGATGAAAGCACCGGCAAACATATCGCCGGCACCATTGCTGTCTACGGCTTTGATATCATGGGGTGAAATTTCAATCAGGTGCTTGCCATCAAACAGCACTGCTCCTTCACTACCCCGGGTTATGGCAAAGGTTTTGGCTATCGACTTGATAGATTCCACGGCCTGATTTAGATTATCTGTACCGGCCCAGCTTTTTGCCTCATGTTCGTTGCAGAACAGCAAATCCACGCCATCTCCGAGCATTTCCAGCAAACCATCCTTGAAAAATTCCACCATGGCTGGATCGGAAAAGGTCAGTGCGGTTTTCACACCATTTTCTTCTGCAATTTTACGCGCCTCGATGGCCGCATGACGACCGGTGGGGGAGGTCACCAGATAACCCTCGATATAAAGATATTCCGATTCCAGCAGGGCATCCTGATGCAACTCATCCACCGAGAACGTTTCTGTAATACCAAGAAACGTATTCATGGTGCGCTCCGCATCCGGCGTCACCAGCACCAGACATTTGCCCGTAATACCCTGTTTGCGACCATCGCCCACATTGGAGTCAACTCCGGCGGCCTGTAAATCATGCACATAGAAATCACCCAGGTCGTCGCTGGCGACCTTACAGGAATAAAAGGCCTTGCCTCCAAAGTAACTCACCGCAATGATGGTATTCGCCGCGGAACCACCACTGGCCTTGTTGCCTTCAAAGGCATCCAGCTGGTTAATCAGTTGATGCTGACGATTCTCATCCACCAGGGTCATCAGGCCTTTGTCTACCGCCATGTTTTGCAGAAAATCGTCTTCAACTTCAAACTCCATATCCACCAGTGCATTGCCTATACCGTATACATGATACTTTTTCATTATTCTGCTTCCCGAACTTTATGTTTTGATATTTTTGGTCTGATTTGACGTGTTGTGTTTGATCGTTAACGTCGTGACTGAGCAATCTGGCTGCTTAGCATCAGCAGTTCATCCCAGGGACGGCCGGGCTCGACACCTTTGATCATCCGATCGATACGGGCACAGCGTTTTAAAAACTGTTTCCAGCGAGTTTCTGAATGCCGTGACAAAGCCTTACGCACCAGGGCTTTGCGATTATCCCAGATGCGTGCTTTAGCCATAGCCGCATCATGAGGCATGCCCGATTCGGCTATCGAGGTGAGGCTGCGAATTTCTCGACTCAATGCCCATAGTGCCAGCACCGGTTCCACCCCTTCGTTCTTCAGTCCACTGACGATACGTGTGGTTCTGGTTAAATCACCCATCAGTGCAGAATCAACCAGATCATAAATATTATAACGGGAGCTGTCAGCCACTGCTGCAGTCATCTGCTCTATATCCAGGTGACTTTCACCGTGCAACAAATAGAGCTTTTCAATTTCCTGGGCAGCAGCCAGCATATTACCTTCCACCCGTTCCGCCAGCAGAGCTATGGCTTCGATACTGGCGGTGATTCCACGACCCTGCATGCGCTGTTCGATCCATCGAGGCAGTTCATTTACCGCCACCGGCCAGCACTGGATCATCACCCCGGCCTGATCCAGAGTCTTGAACCATTTGGTATTTTTGCTACTGCCCTCCAGCTTGCCGCTGCTGATAATCAGCACCGCATCCTCGGCAGGACGCTGGGCATAGTCCAGCAGCACCTGCGCCCCCTGCTTACCGGGTTTTCCGGTGGGCAGGCGCAGCTCAAGAATACGCTGCTCAGCAAACAGTGACAGGCTGTTGGCTGCATCCAGCAATAGATTCCAGTCAAAGCCGGTTTCCACATCCATGACTTCCCGCTCGCTATAACCCAGTTCACGGGCGCGAGCACGGATAGCATCGGCAACTTCCATCTGCTGCAAAGGCTCGTCACCATAGATGAAGTAAATCGACTGCAGCTCGGAGCTTAAATGCCGAGGAAGCTGATCGGGGCGCACTTTCACTGGCTGGGATCACCTTGCTGGCAACCCGCCCCCTGACATGGAGATCCGGTGTTTTTATGCCTGGACAGGCGCAACATCATCAGGCGAACCATATCCTGCTGCATGTCACGCACCAGGATAGCCTCTTCGCGTCCCTTGCCCAGCACATCTTCGGTGTCAAACAGGAAATCTCGGGTCAGCTTCAGCGTCTGCCGCTCGAGCTCAAGCTGACCCTGGGCCGAGCGCAATTCAAAATTGATCTCGTAGGACAATGCATATTCCCGGGCCAGGCCTTTAGAATCTACTGATAACACACGCTTGTCCTGTTTCTCCCCGCCAATATCCAGAATAGCCGTGGCCTGTAACTCGCTTTCTACCAGTGCTATATCACTGGCTTTCAAGGTTCGTTTTAGATGTCGTACCAGCTCACTGTTCTGCTGGCTGGCCTTGACGTAAGTCGACGACATGGATTCCGGCAATACATAAGCGCCGCGCAAATGGAATCCACAACTGACCTGCGTGAGCATAAAACCCAGCATCAACAGCCCAGAAAAGATCAGTTGAAAAGGTTTAAGTGGCATCAGAGCCATCGCTATACGCATATCAGCCCACCACAAGATTAATCAGTCGCCCGGGCACCACTATGACTTTTCGCAGGGTTTTGTCCGCAAGATGGTGCTGCACATTATCATTGGCCAGCGCCAGTTGCTCAATGGTCTCTTTGTCAGCATCCGCCGGTATCAGGATGTGACCACGCAGTTTGCCATTGACCTGCACCACCAGCTCGATGGAATCTCTCACCAGTGCCGACTCATCCACCTCTGGCCATGGCGCATGGAGGATATTGTCGCCATAACCGAGTTTCGTCCATAGACTGTGGCTAATGTGTGGCGCAACCGGTGACAGCAGACGCAGCAGAATCGATACCCCTTCATGTAAAATCCGGTTGCGCGCATCATCCGCCGGGCTTGCAGAAAGCTCATTCAACACATTGAGCATTTTCATACTGGCGGCAATCACCGTATTGAACTGGTATTTCGCAAAATCAAACAATGCCTGTTTCAGCAGGCTGTGAATTTCACGACGGCTGGCTTTCAGAGTATCCGCCGCCTGTGCAAAATCAACATTTGTAGCCGCAGCCTGTTTTATAAAGCTGGCATTATCAGTACCAAATACCCACAGGCGCTTTAGAAAGCGATGAGCTCCCTCAACACCGGAATCGTTCCATTCCAGCGACTGCTCCGGAGGGGCGGCAAACATCATGAATACCCGAGCCGTATCGGCACCGTATTTATTAATCAGCGACTGTGGATCGACTCCGTTGTTCTTCGACTTGGCCATTTTTTCAATGCCACCAATGTCCACTGGTTGACCGTCGGCGATCAGGGTGGCCGACTGAGGGCGCCCCTTATCATCTGAGATGAGCTCGACATCGGCAGGGTTAATCCATTGTTTACGCCCATCATCCCCTTCGCGGTAGAAGGTTGGCGCCACTACCATGCCCTGGGTGAGAAGCTTGTTAAACGGCTCATCGACCTGACTCAAACCCAGATCACGCATCACCTTGGTCCAGAAGCGGGAATACAGTAAATGTAAAATGGCATGTTCTATACCCCCCACATATTGATCCACCGGCATCCAGTAATTAACTCGTTCATCCACCATGGTGGATGCATCGGGGCAGGTGTAACGGGAGAAATACCATGATGAATCCACAAAAGTATCCATGGTGTCGGTCTCACGCTGCGCTTTGCCACCACATTTAGGGCATTCACAATCCAGGAAGGCATCATACTTATTGAGCGGATTACCGGAACCGTCCGGCACACAATCTTCCGGCAAGACGATGGGTAATTGATCATCGTGCACCGGTACATCACCGCAGCGATTACATTTGATCATCGGAATGGGGGTACCCCAGTAACGTTGCCGGGAAATACCCCAGTCACGCAGGCGCCAGGTCACCTTCTTCTCGCCCAGTTTTTTGGCCGAAAGGTCTGCAGCTATAGCATCAACCGCGGCATCAAAACCCAGGCCATCGTACTTGCCCGAGTTGATACAAACACCATGCTCAGCATAGGCATCCTGCCAGGGTGTCGGTGTTTCATCGCCGGCCGAGGTATGAATAACGGCCTTTATCGGCAAGCCGTAACTATGAGCAAAGGCAAAGTCACGCTCATCATGGGCCGGCACCGCCATCACCGCACCTTCGCCATAGGTCATAAGTACATAGTTAGCGACCCATAATGGCAAGGCTTCTCCGCTCAGGGGATGGGTAACATTAAAGCCTGTGGCCATACCCTTTTTCTCCTGCGTAGCCAGCTCTGCTTCCGTGGTGCCACCGTGTTTGCACTCTTCAATAAAGGCCGCCAGCTCAGGATTATTCTGAGCTGCCAGTTCAGCCAGAGGATGTTCCGCGGCCACGGCCACATAGGTCGCCCCCATCAGGGTATCGGCACGGGTGGTGAATACCCAAAGACTACCACCACCATCGATGTCATGGGGAAACCCTAGCCGCACGCCGAAGCTCTTGCCGATCCAGTTCTTCTGCATGGTTCTTACCTGCTCTGGCCAGCCCTGCAGCTGATCCAGATCTTTCAGCAGCTCCTCGGCATAACGGGTGATCTCCATGTAATACATCGGGATCTCGCGTTTTTCCACCAGAGCACCGGTACGCCAGCCACGGCCATCGATCACCTGTTCATTGGCCAATACCGTCTGGTCCACCGGATCCCAGTTCACAGTGCCGGTTTTCTGGTAAACAATGCCCTTTTCCATTAAGCGCAAAAACAGCCACTGGTTCCAGTGGTAATAATCGGCATTGCAGGTGGCAAGTTCGCGGGACCAGTCGATACCAAAACCCAACGATTGCAGCTGCTGGCGCATATAGTCGATATTGTCCCTGGTCCAGCTGGCAGGCGAGACATGATTGTTCATAGCGGCATTTTCCGCCGGCAAACCGAAGGCATCCCAGCCCATGGGTTGCAGCACATTCTTGCCCAACATGCGCTGATAACGGGAAATTACATCACCAATGGTGTAATTACGCACATGCCCCATATGCAGACGACCACTGGGATAGGGGAACATGGACAAACAGTAGAATTTTTCCCTGCCCTCCTCCTCAACAGCCTTAAATACATGATTTTTATCCCAAAACTCCTGGGCTTCTTGTTCAATTTTTTGTGGATTGTAATTTTCTTGCATGGTCATCAGCATTATGGGAGTACAGAGCCCTTCAGACTAGGCTATATAAAAGAGAGAAGGATACATGAGTCGAATAAGCATGGAAACACAGCATTGCCTGAATACGCACAGAAGTGACGAATCCAGGTATTAAATTAGAGGTAAGCATATGACCGCACCGGTCGATAAAGATAATCAATCACTGGTAGATGCCTATAACCAGATGATGGCCAGAGTCAAAGACAGTATTGAAGCCGCGGAATCAAATGCCATTCCTACACTGCAAGCATCCATCGATATGGCCAAAAAGCAGGCCATACACCTGGGTGAAATCACACTGCAAGAAGCCGAAGAAATCGGCAACTATATAAAACGTGACATCAATGATGCGGCCGAATATCTGATGGAAACCAGTCAGGAGTTCAGTGAATGGCTGATGCTGGACATCGACATCATTGAGCAGAAGGTACTGGAGCTGTTTTTATCCGTTGCCGACAAAACCCGGCTGGAACTGGAACAGCTGTCACACCTCAGCTGTGAAACTAATCTTTACCATGCTGGTGAAATCACCGGCCCCGGCACATTGCTCTGTGTCGAATGCGGCCATCAGGTTAAATTTCAAACCACCGGCGAAATCCCACAGTGCCCTGAATGTAATCACAGGCAATTCAAACGGGCCGATAAATAATCAGCCCGTCATCCTCTGGATTGCTACTTAATGGGAGGGTTATCGCTGTTCCGCTGCCCCAGCTTGGAACTGAGAGTATCCAGTCGAGACCTTGCCATATTCAGAAAATGAATCAGCTCTTGCTTGCTCAGGTCTTCGATAACATCGCCCTCACCGCCTAGCAGGCCTATGAGCACATCCAGTATGGTCCTCACTTCCAGCACCAGCATCTTGCTGGATTTAGTTATTCCATTGTGTTCTGCATCATCCATAACCCTCTCCTTGTCCTGAACAACATTTAATCCTGATGACTTTGTGAGGAACGACTAATGGCCAGCCCATTAAGTCTTTTCCTGGCCGCCTACAGAAAATCAATGTGGGTTTAATATTTAGCCTATCCAGTGGTTACAGCTATTACCATCTTCCCCTCCCCGCGCTTCAAATACATCCTCAAACAGTAGCACCGGATCCATATCACCCTGCTTCATTATTTGCTCCCGTATAATCAGCATTTACCAACGCATTACTATGCAATACTTAGTATACTAGGTATTGCATAGTATTCAAGCCCTCAAAACTAAGTAATTCTTAGCTCTAAGGATTGACTGACCCGAAGAGCGCTTATGACTGACCCCGCACCATTTGCAAAACGCCTGAAACAGGCCCGGGAAAAAGCTGAATTATCTCAAAAACGACTGGGCGTGCTGGCCGGAATCGAAGAATCCAACGCCAGTGCAGTGATGAACCAGTATGAGCGCGGCACCCATCTACCCAAGTTTCCACTGGTACGCAGTTTGGCCAGTGTACTGAACGTACCCACTGCATTTTTTTATAGCGACGACGATGAGCTGGCGGATTTACTGATGCTATTCCAGCAATTAAGCACTAAAAACCGCTCTGCCATTCTGGATGAAATACGTAGCATTAAACAACCCGGCAATTACGAAGGTGATTATCGTGGTGGCCATAGGCCCACCATCCATGAATAAGCCTCAAGTATAGTCGCTCAATTCTGAACTGATCAGACGATATTAGACTTAATCTGGCGCTTCATATCTGGGCTGAAGACCTCCAAACACCCTGAGTGAATCTTTAGGCTTTTTAAAAAACAAAGCGCTGATTAACGCGAATATTCTACTCGTTCGCCTGTGTACAGTTCACCATAGGTAATTTTTTCTTTTATTTGTGTGGTTCGCGTTTTTTTATTTTCTAAAAACTTGAAACTGACTAATGCCAGGGAACCTCTGATCAAGTCGTGATTGTTTTATACTGGCTAAAAACGTCCAGATTTTCCCCGAAGTTCGTTGCAATAGAATAACTATTCCGCCTCACTTCGTGAAAAGTCTAAACAATTTTATCGCAGCCTACTACAACCATACTTAATCAGAGGTTCCCTGGAAAAATACGGCTGTCTGTTCAATTTGAGAATGTATTTTCAAGGTGTCGTATCAAGTCATCAATTGATTCGATTTTATTGTTTTGGCCGAGTTTTCCACCCTAGTGCAGCCAGCACTGACAATGCCAGACTCACCAGTAAATAATTTCCCCAGAACACATACGGTGTGCGTCCTGTCATACCCTGAACATCGGCCGTTATTACATGACGAGTAAACTGGGGTGATATAGCCAGCACATCTCCCTGGGGTGTAATAATGGAAGACACACCGGTGTTGGTAGAACGCAACATATAACGACCGCTTTCCAGTGCCCGCATACGCGCTTTCTGGTGATGCTGCCAGGGTTCCGTTGAATCTTCGAACCAGGCATCGTTACTCACATTCACCAACATACTGGCCTCAGGTAGCGTCTGCCGCACATCGCGATCGAATACATCTTCAAAACAGATACTGATGCCCAGTTTCTGACCTGCAGCAGCAAGCAGCGGCTGCTGCTCCGGGCCGAAGTCAACATCAGACATGGGGATACGAATCCAGCGACTGAAAAAACTGATCAGACTTCGGAAAGGGTAGTACTCACCCAGCGGCACCAGATGACGTTTACGATATTCGCCGTCCGAGGTACTGATGACACTGTTATAGTAGCGTCGTTTTTCTGGGTCCCGAATAAACAGGCCCAGCAGGACTTCACTGTGGTTTTGCTCAGCCTCTTTACTAAGACTTTCGAGAAACGGCTGAACCCGATGTCGGTAACCGGGAATGGCCGTTTCCGGCCAGACAATAAGATCACTGTCCCAGTTCTGGCGAGTCAAATCACGATACATATCCAGTGTGGGTGTAAAAAAATAAGCTTGCCACTTGTCCTTTTGAGCTATGTTTCCCTGTATTAAGCTCACCCGAATGCTCTTTCCTTCGGCCTCAGTCCATTCAATGTGCTGCAATCCTGCACCCAGCAGACTTATGACCCCAATCACTGCCATGGGCCTCAGGTACCGCTTATACCACAGCATATAGGCCATGATGCCGGCAATAAATAAAGTTAATCCGGTAACCCCCAGGCCTCCGACCAGTGGCGTATAACCCGCCAGAACTGTGTCGATCTGAGAATAGCCCAGCTGTACCCAGGGGAGTCCGGTTAATACCACGCCCCGCAACCATTCGGCCATGAAGACCGACAGCGGCAATAACAACAGCAACTGCCATTGTTCATTCAATGCGATGTACTTACGAGCCAGCCATAAACAGAGCGCTGGAAACAGGGCCAGTACCGCAGCCAGGCAGAACACCATGAACACGGCCATAGCCACCGGTGCGCCACCATGTACATGCAGGCTATAGTAAATCCAGTATATGCCATGGGTGAACCAGCCCAGTGAAAACCAGAAACTGCGCTTGAATACCTGGCCACTAGACTGATTAACCATTAGAAGGAACCAGCCGGCAATTAATGGGTAGGCTAACCAGAACTGGTTATAGGGAGCAAAACTGAATACCAGTAGCAGGCCACCGGTAAAGAGTGCTAAGTAGAGGAGAAACTTGCGAGTACGTTGATGATGGTTTAGAAACTCAGAGATTCGCATCCACTTCCGTCCGTGATGAAGGCAGCAGAACCACCTGGATCTGCTTTATCCGGCGACTGTCGGCACTCATAACCTTAAACAGGAAACGATCGATCATGATCGATTCACCCCGTTTGGGCAAGTGCCCGAAGTGTTTCATCAACATGCCAGCCAGTGTGTCGTAGTCTTCATCGCTGAAACCGCTATTGAAGAACTGGTTGAACTCTTCAATGGGAGTTAAGGCTTTTAGTGTATAGCGACTGACACCTAAGCGGCGAATATTGCCAACATCTTCGATATCGTGCTCATCATCGATGTCACCCACAATCTGTTCCAGTACGTCTTCAATGGTCACAAGACCTGCCACACCACCATATTCATCCACCACCATGGCCATGTGGTTACGACTGGAACGAAACTCTTTCAACAACACATTCAGTCGTTTACTTTCCGGCACAAATACCGGAGAGCGTAGTACATCCTTGATATCAAAATTTTCGCGGGTTTCCGGGTCGCAATATCGCAGTAAATCCTTGGCCAGCAAAATACCCACAATCTGGTCACGACTGTCGCCAATCACTGGGAATCTCGAATGTCCGGATTCAATCACCACAGGCATCATTTCTTCGTAACTTTTATCGGCTTCCAGCACCACCATATGGGAACGGGGAATCATGATGTCCCGCACCTGTATTTCAGAAACCTGGAACACCCCTTCAATCATGGTCAGGGCATCCATATCCAGCAGATTACGTTTTTGTGAAGTCTGCAGCAGGTCGATTAGCTCGTCCCGGTCCTGTGGCACATCAAGAAAAACCCGACTCAGTTTTTCTATAAAAGAAAGTTGCGGCTCACTCGATTGATCGTTCATTCAGTCATTTCCGTAGGGATTGCTAAAACCCAGTTGTTGTAATAATCGTATTTCCAGAGCTTCCATTTGTTCGGCCTCGTCATCGACAATATGATCGTAGCCCTGTAAATGCAGTACTCCGTGTATCACCATATGCGCCCAGTGCGCCTGTAATGACTTATTCTGCTCGTCTGCCTCTCTGGCCACCACCGGCGCACAGATCACCAGATCACCCAGCATGGGCAATTCCAGCTGTTCCGGGAGTTCCATGGGGAAAGACAAGACATTGGTGGGCCTGTCCTTACCTCGATAATCACGATTCAGCATCTGGCTTTCGGTCTCATCCACAATACGAATACCCAGCTGAGCATCAGCCTGGCCAGGCAGAGCCACTTCTGCCCACTGCTGCAACATCTTTACATCAGGCAACCCCTGTTGAGGAATCTGATAATCCACATCCAGCTCCACCGTCATTGCCCGTCAGTTATCCTCAAACCGGTCGTAAGCGGTAACGATGCGCTTCACCAGTGGGTGACGGACTACGTCCCGGGCGTTGAAAAACGTCATGGACACGCCTTCTACATCCTTCAACACCTCGACGGCATGACGCAACCCGGATTTGGTTTCCCGGGGCAAGTCCACCTGGGTCACATCTCCGGTCACTATAGCAGTGGAACCAAAACCAATCCGGGTCAAAAACATCTTCATTTGTTCCCGGGTGGTGTTCTGAGCCTCATCCAGAATAATAAACGCATCATTCAATGTCCGGCCACGCATGTAAGCCAGGGGTGCAATTTCAATCACATTACGCTCAATCAGCTTGGCCACACGTTCGAAACCCAGCATTTCATACAGGGCATCGTACATGGGCCGTAAATAGGGATCGATTTTCTGCGCCAGATCCCCAGGTAGAAAACCCAGCCGCTCACCGGCTTCCACCGCGGGTCGCACCAGTACCAGTCGCCGCACCTTCTCATTTTCCAGCGCTTCCACCGCACAGGCCACTGCCAGGTAGGTTTTACCCGTTCCGGCCGGGCCTATGCCCAGGTTCAGGTCATGGGTCATGATATTGCGCAGATAAGTCACCTGATTGGGGCCACGCCCCTTAATTACGCTCTTGCGCAATTTCAGGCTCCAGTGCTCGATATCCTCGGCCTGGTTATCCACGATCAGCTGCAGACCCGAGTCTTGCAGAATCAGATTAACGTTGGATGACGTCAACTCTTCTTTTTCCGTATCCAGGTATAGGGATTTGATAATCTCGGCCACCACTTTCAAAGCATCCGGCTCACCAATAAGCTGGAAATGATGATTGCGGTTGTTGATTTCCACTCCCAGGCGTGACTCAATCTGCCGCAGGTGCTCGTTGAATGGGCCACAAAGATTTGCCAGACGGGTATTATCGACGGGACTTAGATCAATATCCAAACTTTGAGTCATAATGTCTAGTATAGGTATTCAGTATAGGGATTGCAGGGCTCAGGCCGTCAGCCGTTCTGCTTCAAAATCGGCCAGGGCCAGAAACTCGCCCTGCATGGAATTGGGTAAAGCTTCTGTGATGCGGACATCAACAAAATGCCCAATCAGCCGCTCTGCACCATCGAAATTGACCACCCGGTTGTTTTCGGTGCGGCCAGCCATCTGATTTGGATCTTTTTTCGACGGCCGCTCCACCAGAATGCGCTGCACGCTACCCACCATGTCCTGGCTAATGGCCGCGGCCATGTCATTGATGCGAGCCTGTAATCTTGCCAGACGGGCTTT
>JBLYYN010000186.1:0-7875 GCA_048550535.1 Gammaproteobacteria bacterium | reverse complement strand
GTGAATTATTACTGGAAGGCGCGGCAGAAAACCCGTTCATGTCCAAGTTTTACGAAAACCCGCGTGCCGCGGCCTTGCCCACCCAGCTCTATTTTCTATTACAAAGGGCACGACAGATGCAGGAGCTGAGGCAGGGGGATATGTTCAGCCCGGTTCGGGTGAGTGACTTTTTAATGGAAAAAGACCGCCTGTTTGCCGAACTGACGCTGGATGATGACGAACTTAAACTGTATGAGCAGGTGTATGAACAGCTGACTTTTGATGTGCTGATTCCGGATCTGGTGATCTACCTGCAGGCGCCGCTGGAAATTCTGCATGAACGCATCCATAACCGTGGCATTGCCCATGAGCGATTAATCGAATCCTCATATCTGCAGCGTTTGTCCGATGCCTATGTGGAGTTTTTCTATCACTATGATGAGGCGCCATTGCTCATCGTCAATGCCGCCGAACTGGATTTTGCCAGCAATGACAAAGATTATGATCAGCTGTTGCAACGCATCAGCAGTATTCGCAGTGGCCGCCACTTTTTCAACCCGGTCCCGGATCTGTTATAAAGGCTAAGTTATGAGCGCACAGGGCAAACCGTCGGCCAGATTGACGGTGAGAAGACTCAAAGAGATGAAGGCTAAGGGTGAGAAAATCGCCTGCCTGACGGCCTATGACGCCAGTTTTGCGCAGCTACTGGATACTAATGGTGTGGACGTAGTACTGGTGGGGGATTCTCTGGGCATGGTAATCCAGGGGCTGGACACCACCTTGCCGGTGACCATGGATGATATGGTCTATCACGGCCAGGCCGTGGCCCGCGGTGTCAAGCATGCGCTGCTGATTATCGATATGCCCTTTATGAGCGATGCCTCGGTGGAAAAGGCGGTGGAAAATGCCGGACGTTTCATGCAACAGGCCGGTGCTAATATGGTGAAAATGGAAGGGGGCGCCGATCAGCAGGAACTGGTGGCGAGCTTGACTCGACTCGGTATACCGGTCTGTGCCCATATTGGTTTGCAGCCCCAGCGAGTACATAAACTGGGGGGCTATAGAGTGCAGGGGCGTGAACAATCAGTGGCCGAGCAGATGCTGGAAGATGCCCGGGTGCTGGAAGCCGCCGGTGCGGATATGCTACTAGTCGAATGTGTGCCGGCGGATCTGGCGGCGCAGATATGTCAGCAGGCGGAAGTACCGGTGATCGGCATCGGTGCCGGCAATGCCTGTGACGGACAGATACTGGTGCTGTATGACATCCTGGGGATTTCCGCCGGACATATTCCCAAATTTTCAAAGAACTACATGGTGGAAAACAGTGATATTCCCTCGGCCGTTAAAGCCTATGTGGATGATGTTAAGCAGGGCCGATTCCCGGCGCCAGAGCACTGTTTCTGATGCTGTTGTGTACAACCATTGCTGAGATCCGCCGGCAGGTCGCGGACTGGAAAGCCTCAGGTGAACGGGTGGCTCTGGTGCCGACCATGGGTAACCTGCATGACGGCCATCTGGCGCTGGTGGCCCAGGCCCGGCAGCAGGCCGACCGGGTGGTGGTGAGTGTTTTCGTTAATCCACTGCAGTTCAATGAACTCGATGATTTCGATGCCTACCCACGTACTGAAGCCGAAGATCAGAAAAAACTGGAAGCCGCAGCAGTGGTGGATACCCTGTTTCTGCCGGCCTTTGATGAGGTCTATCCGGGTGGTCAGAGTCGTGCCACCAAGGTGCTGGTGCCGGGTCTGGGCGATATTCTGGAGGGGGAATGGCGGCCAGGGCATTTCACCGGTGTGGCCACGGTGGTGAATAAGCTGTTCAATATGGTGTTGCCAGATCTGGCTATGTTCGGCGAGAAAGATTTTCAGCAGCTGGTACTGATTCAGCGCATGGTGGCTGATTTGAACATGCCGGTGGCGATTGTTCCGGTGGCGACCACGCGTGAATCCGATGGCCTGGCCATGAGTTCACGCAATAGCCGGCTGACGCCCGAACAACGATTACTGGCCCCGGCTTTGTACCAGTGTCTGCAGCGTGTGAGAGAGCAGATGGATCAGGGCAGCAGAGAATTTGCCACACTGGAATTCGAGGCCATGGACGGGCTGAAACAGGAGGGTTTTCTGCCCGAATACGTCGCCATTCGCCGAAGTCATGACCTGGAAAAGCCGGAACCCTCAGACCGAAAACTGGTCATATTAACTGCCGCCCGGCTGGGCGGCACACGTTTGATTGATAATTTACAGTTATAAATCCTGAAAATCGCCATTTGATGGCTAATAGCCTATAAAAACATGAATCAAGCTTGAACCCCTATAAGGATTACCTCATAATTTCGCGTTTCTGTTAAAATATCAATCTGAATACGATTGCGGGACGACTTAATGCATCTGACTATGCTAAAAGCCAAGTTACATCAGGCACGGGTAACCCATTCCGAACTGGAATACGAGGGTTCATGTGCCATTGATGGCCATTTGCTGGATACCGCCGGTATTCACGAATATGAGCAAATACAAATTTATAACCTGGCCAATGGTGAACGTTTTGTAACCTATGCCATACGCGCCCAGGATAATACCGGCATTATTTCCGTCAATGGTGCCGCGGCCCATAAAGCCAATCCCGGTGACCGGGTCATTATCTGCAGCTATGCCCAGCTGGATCAAAAGGAACTCATCACCTTCAAACCCAAGCTGGTGTATCTGGATGAAGCCAACAGGATTACCCACACCAGTGACCAGATACCGGTTCAGGTGGCGTAAACAATTAGTTATAAGTCTGAAGTCGTAAGTTATAAGTCTTTAACAAAAAAAAACCGGCATCGCCGGTTTTTTTTGTTGCTCTATAATTTTGTAGACTTCCGACTTCCGACTTCCTACTTTTTTTAACCCGTATTCCTCATTCCCGTAGCCACCGCATTAATCGTCCGCAGCAAGGGGCTGAGCCAGGTGTTTTGCTCGTCTTCGCTGAGTGATTTATTACGATAGCGTTTCAATAACAGGATCTGAATATGACTCAAAGGGTCCAGGTAAGGATCGCGTCGGTGCAGTGATAACTGCAACGACGGTGAGTCGGCCAGCAGGTATTTTTCGTCGATGATGGTCAGAATATGTTTCACGGTGCGTTCATACTCGTCGTGAATCAGGCTGAAGATACGGTCTGCGGTGTCTTCATCCTCACAGAGTTTGGAATATTCATGGGCAATTTCCATATCTGCTTTTGTCAGGGCCATCTGAGTGTTATTGATGAGGGCACTGAAATACGGCCATTCTTTCACCATTTTCTGTAACAGTTTCAGATTGTTTTTATCAGCCTTGATGAAGTTATCCAGCGCCGAGCCTATGCCGTACCAGGCCGGCAGTGTGGTCCTGGACTGAGCCCAGCCAAATACCCAGGGAATGGCGCGGATGGAGGACTTGGAGCGATTGGCTTTGCGGTGTGAAGGACGTGAACCAATATTCAGCATGCCTATTTCCACTACCGGTGTGGCTTCATAGAAGTAATCCAGGAAACCTTCGGTGCGGTCGGTGAGTTCTCGGTAGCTGTCTTCACCCACCTGAGCCAGGCTCTGCATGGTTTGCAGGAATTGTGGGGTGGCGGTCAAGGGCTGATCGGTGACCAGAGAACGACTGGCCAGCATCAGTCCGGAAACACCCATGGTCAGCTCATAAATGGCGGTTTCATGGTTGCTGTATTTGTTGGACAACACTTCACCCTGCTCGGTGAACTTGATCTGGCCGTGCACCGTGCCTTCTGGCTGTGACAATATGGCTTCAAGGGTTGGGCCGCCGCCGCGACCAATGGTGCCGCCACGGCCATGGAATAACCGGCATTCCACGTCATGGGCGTTGGTCAGGGCAATCACTTTTTGCTGGGCTTCGTATAGATTCCATGACGAGGCCAGTATGCCGCCATCTTTACAGGAATCGGAATAACCCAGCATGGCTTCCTGCAGATTGCCGGACACTTTCAGTAACTCTCGATAAACCGGGTTTTCCAGTAATTGCTTCAGCACCACTTCGATGTGCTCGAGGTCTTCGATGGTTTCGAACAGGGGTGATATACGGATCTTGCAGAACCATTCACCCTGGGCATCTTTACCACTGATACCTGCCAGGCTGGCCAGCCACATGACTTCCATGACATGGCTGGCGGCATGGGTCATGGAAATCACATAGCTGCCAAAAGCACGCTCGGAGATTTCCTGATGCATATTAGCCATCAGCTCGAATACTTCCAGGGTTTCCCGATGCAGTTCGTCCAGTGCCTGTTTGTCCAGATCAAATTGCGGTGGGTTTTGCAGATACTCGGTGAGCAGTTGAATGCGTTGTTCTTCGTTCAGCTCATGGTAATTCGGGGCTTTACGAATCTGCTGCATGATATTGGCAACGGCATCTGAGTGACGAGTGGATTCCTGACGCACATCCAGTTTTAGCAGGAAGAAGCCGAAGGTTTCCACCATGCGGATCAGGTCTTTGAGCTCACCATCGGCAATATACTGGTCGCCGTGACTGATCAGGGAATTTCGGATCAGGACCAGATCCTGCAGGAACTCTTTTTCCGAGGGATATGCATTACTCACGTCACCGGTTTCAGTGCCATTGAGGCGAGCACGCACGATTTGCATATATTGTTGCAAACGATGGTGCATGAATGACAGCTTGCGACGATAAGGCGCCTGGACGAATGCATTGGGCGACTGAGCATAGACTTCGAAGCGCATGTTCTCGTCTTGGTTCAAACTGTCCATAAATGACCGAGTGGGCGTACACAGGTCAGTGGAATGAGTGAGCTGGCGGTTGAGGCGAACCACACGGCCTATGTATTCGTTGAGTATGGTTTCGGACTGTAAACGCAGGGCCATGGCCGTGGTTTCTGGTTTTACAAAGGGGTTGCCGTCACGGTCACCCCCGATCCAGGAGCCGAAGCGCAGGAAGCTGGGTACCCGTATCTGGGCATCGGGATAATGCTTGGCCATTTTACGTTCAAGGTTGCGGTAGATTTCAGGTACCGCATTGAACAGACTTTCGCGGAAGAAAAACAGGCCGTTCTTGATTTCGTCCTTGACCTGAGGTTTGTATTCGCGAACCTCATTGGTGCGCCACAGTATCTGGATCTGGGTTTCCAGCTCCTGGGTCAGTTCCTCGCGCTGGATTCTACCCAGCCGGGTATCATTTAACTTGTCATTCACCAGGAATATGCGGCGCAGGGCATTCATGATGCTGCGTCGTTTGGATTCCGTGGGGTGGGCGGTGAACACCGGAATATAGGCCAGTTGATCAAGCAGGTCCTGAACCTGGCTAGCGTCCAGGCCGGCCTGCTGGAATTCGATCAAGGTGGTGTCAAAGGAACCTGTCCACAGGGTTTTGCCGCTGCGGATTAACTGGCGACGTTGCAGGTGCTGGAAGTCTTCCTCAACGATATTTACCAGACTGAAATAAAGACTGAATGCACGCACTACCAGAGTCAGTGTGTCCGGGTCCAGTGACTCGATCAGCTTCATCAACTGCTCGCGTTTTTTCGGATTGTCTTTTTTTCGCAGACTGATGTAACCGGTACGCAGTTTTTCTACCGCATCGTAAACATGGGCACCGGCCAGGTTGAGCAATACATTGCCCAGCAGGTTACCAAACAGTTTTACTCGGGAACGCAGTTGTTTATCGTTCGGTTGGGTTGTTGCTGACGCCATCGGACTCATGTTTCACCGGTTCACTATCAAAGGCGCGGTATTATAGCCCAAACTTTTCCCCAAGTTGATGTTTTCTCACGAGAAAGCCATTGAGATAATGTGGTAGAAACTCTATGCTAGGGAAAATTGTTAATAAATAGATAGAATTAGATGACTGAACTGACTCAATCAAAAGCCTGGAAAGCTCTCGAGCAACACTACGAAGACGTCAAAGATATCCATATGCGGGATCTGTTTGAGCAGGATCCACAGCGATTTGACCGATTCTCCTCCCACCTGAATGACATATTGCTGGATTATTCCAAAAACCGCATTACCGACAAAACCATGGATTTACTCATGGCGCTGGCCCGTCATGTTGACGTGGAGGCCTGGCGCGATCGTATGCTGACGGGTGAGAAAGTGAATATTACCGAAGGCCGGTCCGTGCTACACACGGCTTTGCGCAATCGCAGTAACACACCGGTGGTGGTGGATGGGCAGAATGTCATGCCCGAGGTGAATGAAGTGCTGGCCCAGGTGCGGGGTTTTTCAGAGCGGGTGCGTAATGGCGAGTGGCGGGGTTATAACGGTGAGCGCATCAAAAGCGTGATTAATATCGGTATCGGCGGTTCGGATCTGGGGCCGAAGGTGGTTTGCGAGTCGATGAAGCCTTTTGCCCAGCGAGGACTCAAGGCCTATTTTGTGTCCAATGCCGATGCCACCCATCTGGTGGAAACTCTGAAACAGGTGGAGCCGGAAAGCACGTTATTCATTATTTCCTCGAAAACCTTCACTACCCAGGAAACCATGCTTAATGCGCACAGTGCGCGCGACTGGTTCCTCAGTCTGGTGGGTAACGAAAAGGCTGTAGCTAAGCACTTTGTGGCGGTGTCCACCAATGTGGCGGCAGCCAAAGCCTTCGGTATCGATCCGAAGAACGTATTTAAATTCTGGGACTGGGTCGGTGGCCGCTATTCGTTATGGTCGGCCATTGGTCTACCCATCGCCATTTACCTGGGTATGGATCACTTCGATGCCTTGCTGGACGGCGCCCATGAAATGGATCGTCATTTCGCCGAAACGCCCTTAGAGCAAAACATGCCGGTAATTCTGGCCATGCTGGGCATCTGGTATAACAATTTTTTCGATGCCCAGAGCCACGGCATCATGCCCTACAGCCAGTACCTGGAGCGGCTGCCAGCCTATCTGCAACAACTGGACATGGAGAGCAATGGTAAAACTATCGATCGCGACAATCACCGGGTAGACTATTTAACCGGCCCGATTATCTGGGGCGAATCCGGCACCAACGGCCAGCATGCATTCTTCCAGTTACTGCACCAGGGTACCAAACCGGTACCGGCGGATTTCCTCATCCCGGCCCTGAGCCAGAATCCCATGGGCCTGCATCACCGGGTGTTGTTCTCCAACTGCCTGGCACAAACCCGGGCCCTGATGAAGGGTAAGAAATACACCGAAGCGGTGGAAGAAATGCAAGCCCAGGGTATGGACCAGGAGCAGATTGAAGAGGTCATCGCTCATAAGGTCTTCGAAGGCAACAAACCCACCAACACCATTATGTTCGAGCGCCTGACCCCGAAAACCCTGGGCGCTATCCTGGCCATGTACGAGCATAAGGTGTTCGTGCAGGGCATGATCTGGAACATCAACTCCTACGACCAGTGGGGCGTAGAATACGGAAAAGTCCTGGCCGGGCAAATCCAGGGAGACCTGGCTCAACCGGGTGAAGTCACCAAGCACGATTCATCCACCAATGGCCTGATCAACTATCGTAAGAAGTTTTACTTTGATGATATTGAAAATAAGAAGGTTGATTAAACAAAGTTATAAGTCGGAAGTCGGAAGTCGGAAGTCGGAAGTCGGAAGTCGTAAGTCGTAAGTCGTAAGTCGTAAGTCAGAAGTCAGAAGTCAGAAGTCGTAAGTCAGAAGTCGTAAGTCAGAAGTCAGAAGTCTTAGTTTTTGACTAAAGACTAAAGACTAAAGACTAAAGACTAAAGACTTAAGACTTAAGACTTCTTTCAAAGCCCAATCAATATGCTCCTTAACCATATCGTTAACTTCAGCTCGTTTCACAGTCAATGCCAGGACAACGTCTTCTGAATAGGGGGCATTGCCCAGGGCTATGGCAATATTCCTGAGCCACTGCATATAACCGATACGGCGGATGGGTGAGCCTTGCATTCTTGACAGAAACTCCTCTTCGC
>JBLYYN010000185.1:0-13690 GCA_048550535.1 Gammaproteobacteria bacterium | reverse complement strand
ATACACAATCACGCCTGGCTATTACTATTTACCCATCCAGACACGATTGACTGGTATGCGCTCAGGCAAGGATGCCGGTTCGCTTTTATTGGCAATGGACACCTGGGAACACACGATGGATAAATTCTACAGAATCAAAATTAGTTTTAGAGAACCGAATAAATTAAGTGATAGCTTAAAATCCCAGCTTCGCAGAGAACTGGCGAAAGACGCTGTTTATCTTGGAATTCGCTTCAATTCCACAACCCTTAACCACAGTGCGGCAATCCACTCCCTGGAACTGGTTCACCAGTGCATGGAATTCGCTAAAAATACCTTTAAGGACTATGGCGAGGTCACCTTCACAGCCAAATCATATCCTTGCAAAGGTGAATCCATGAAATCCAACATCGATACGGATTCTCGGATGTTGATCCATCATCTGAAGAACTCAAGGTTCGTATATAATGGCAATATCAATCTTGCTAATGTGGCGAATAATAGTGAACAAAGAAGTGAATCCAGAGCCTGAAAAGCCATTTAAAAATGATTTGAATAGCCAGCAAAGCCAATATAAATCCGAATTAATGCCTTTTTTGATGGCTATTTAAACCCAAAAATTACCAGTATTTAATCGATTAATTGCTGGTAATTTCCTGCAATATCGCCCATCTCATTTCTAAAATCCCCTAAAAAACCCCGTGCTTTTGAACATCCCCTCTGGAGCAATTGCTGAGGACGCCCGTAAGTACGACCACAAGGGCAGGTAAATGCTCCTCGACTTTGACTCCTGAGTCGTTCTACCTCCTGCATTTCCCACATCCATGTGAGTCAAGTGGAAGGTACGAGATCATGGATTTATGCCCTGTGGGTATGATCGAAGGTAGAACAATGCCCGGAGCAATTGTCGAGAGTTGCGCCTGGAGCTGCAACCGAGAATAAAGCCTGAACATTTCTCATTATCTCCTCATCTCGATCAATGGGGATTAAAAAGAGAAAAGCTAAACACCCGTGCATTTAAGTTTCCCCTTTGCAGTTTACTGGGCATTGTTGATCTGTAGGGTAAATCCGACAGGGAAGTCGGATTTAGTTTTGTTGAGCAAGGAAGCGAATCAAAACGACCCGGTAAAGAATGATAAACTATTTTGTATAAAATACAGTGTCTAAGTGTAGGGATCGCAATGCCCAAGTACCCGAAGGGTAAACTGCCTTGGGGCGGCTTTTTTTGGTTACTTTTTTCAGCTGCTGGAAAAAAGTGACTCGCCAGCTGGCGAAATCAATGTCCAAAGATAGTCATATAATAAATAATTTTGTATTTATAAGGTTATGGGCATAAGTAACCAGTTCCCGCAGTCTGCGTGAACCTTCACATTGATTGATGCTTATTCAAGAAAGCCTAAAATTTCCTGTTCAATCTGCCCCTTATCAATAATCGTATCCTGCGCCACCGGTTTATCAAACAGTTCTTTGATAATTTGCGGAATCTCGATACCGGCTTCTTTGGCGATCGATGCCAGTGCTTCGATGTCGTGTGTATCTACTTCACCGGTGAGGGCATTGGCAATGACCGGTGAGAACTTGGTCCATTCAGCGGTGGAGTAAACGATGGTTTTCAGAGGTTTTTCCCGGGAGGTATCATAGGCCTTGAAACAGGTGGCGGTGTGGGGGTCCATCAGATAACCCTTGGCAAAGGCAGCCTTGATGTATTGTTTACCTTCGTTATCGTCGCAGAAATCGGCGGAAAATATTTGCTGCAGTTCCGCCAGTTCATCGGCATCCAGCTGGTAATGATGATCATGGTCCAGTTGGTACATTAACTGTTTCGTACGTTTGGCCCCGAACAGGTCAAACAATATCCGTTCGATATTGGAAGACTTAAGTATATCCATGGCCGGCGATGTGGTTGGAATCACCGACAGCTGACGCAAATCATAGGCACCGGTTTTAATCAGTTTGGTCAGTACATTATTATTATTGGAGGCGATGAGGATTTTCTCTACCGGCAGGCCCATCTTCATTGCATAGTAACCACCCAGGGCATTACCAAAGTTGCCACTGGGGACATCCAGGTACACCTGGTCACCGAGAGTGATGGCCTCCTGACGCACCAGCTCCAGGTAGGAGTGGATGTGGTAAATAATCTGGAAAATAATACGGCCGAAGTTGACCGAGTTAGCCGCCGACAGATGAATCTTTTTCTGCTGTAATTTTTGTTTGAACGTGTCGGAACCCAGTAAACGTTTCAGTGCACTCTGGGCGTCATCGAAATCACCCTTGATGCCAATCACTTTCAGGTTACGGGCATCTTCGGTCACCATTTGCAGGCGTTGCACATCGGAAGTGCCGCCATCCGGGTACATACAGGCCACTTGCACATTGTCCCGGTTTTTAAAGGTTTCCAGGGCAGCCGGGCCAGTATCACCGGAGGTGGCGGCCAGGATCAAATAGTTTTCATTGCGCTGTTGGGCAATGGAGGATAATACGATACCGAACGGCTGCAGGGCCATGTCTTTGAACGCACGGGTCGGGCCATGGTAGAGCTCGCTGACATAGAGATCGTCGTGTACTTTCACCACGGGCACCGGGTTGCTGGGGTCATCGAAACCATCATACAGGGCCAGCGCCTGGTCGATGACCGAAGGCTCGATATCGATTTCAAATCGGCTCAGGATATCGAGAGCCAGAGTTTTATAATCTGAGTTCCGATGTTGCTGAAGAAAGTCCGGGCCCATTTGGGGAATCGATTCGGGTGAATAAATGCCACCATAGGACGAAATAGGGCTCAGAATGGCCTGGGAAAAACTGACGCTTACAGGGTGTTTGCCATCATTGCCACGGGTTTCGATGAATTTCATGTTGGGTCCAGAAAATTTTTGCCGATTATATCGGATTCGGCGCCGGGATTCATGGTTTAGCTGTATCTTCCCAGCAATACTGTTTGAGCAATTCCGCAAAATGGCTTCTGGGAATCAATTCTGCCCCCAGGCTTTCCAGATGTGGGGTGTAGACCTGGCTATCGATGAGTTTGAAACCCTGTTCGATCAGGTATTCACATAAATATACCAGGGCGACTTTAGATGCATCGCTTTTGCGGCTGAACATGGATTCGCCAAAGAATACCTTACCTATGGCCATGCCATACAGGCCACCTACCAGTTGCCCATCCTGCCAGCATTCTATGCTGTGGGCAAAGCCCAGCTGGTGCATGTGCACATAGGCCTGAAACATGTGTTCGGTGATCCAGGTGCCTTCCTGGTTGGGTCGACTTTCGGCGCAGGCCCTCATCACGGCTTCGAATGCCGTATCCATTCGCACATCGAACAATTGCTTGCGCAGGGTTTTGTGCAGACTGCGGGAGATCTTGAGTTTTTCCGGAAACAGAACACAACGAGGATCGGGCGACCACCAGAGTATGGGTTCACCTTCGGTGTACCAGGGAAAGATACCGTGCTGGTAGGCATTCAATAATCGTTGAGGTGATAAATCACCCCCCACCGCCAGCAAGCCATCCGGATCCAGTAATGCCTGTTCGATTGGAGGAAAGGGTGAGGCCGGATCATCGTCCAGCCATTCAATGTGTCGTCTCATAACACCAGTGTACGAAAGCTGGTATGCTCAAATCAATAATATAATTACACAATAGTCGTAAGTTATAAGTCGTAAGTCGTGAGTCGTAAGTCGTGAGTTCCAAGTTCCAAGTCACCCCATCACTAACCCCCAAGTCTGATCGATACTCGAGATATAACGCTCAGGGTATTCCGTTTATCCAGTACAGCCTTTAAACTGCAGGTCACATCAGTTGATCCACGGTATTCATGTATAAACATATAAAACACTCGGGCAAGTGGTTGCTTTCACATAAGGACTGGACTGCTCATCTGACCTTTGCCATTGGGGGTACTGTGGTCGGGTTGGTGGCGACTTTTATGGCGCTGTCCAGTGAATGGGCCAATCATGTATTTCTATCCCTGACTCAGGTATCTCCTTACTTACCCTTTATTGTATCGCCCCTGGGCTTGATCCTGGTGGTATGGCTGACCCGTAAATATTTCCCCGGGTCAGAAGGCAGCGGTATTCCTCAGGTGATGGCGGCTCTGGAAATGGGCCATGAAAAAGAACGCAGTACTCTGCTCACTCTACGTATAGCTTTTGGCAAAGTCCTGTTGTGTATATTGGGTTTGTTAAGTGGCGCCTCCATTGGCCGGGAAGGTCCGACGGTGCATATAGGTGCCTCTATTATGTTTTCACTGCGTCGTTTCGTACGCTTTCGACTGTATGATATGGAACGGGTGCTGATCCTGGCTGGGGGAGCGGCGGGTGTGGCCGCCGCCTTCAATACCCCGCTCGCTGGAATCGTGTTTGGTATCGAAGAGCTGAGTCGTTCATTCGAAGTACGTACCCGGGGATTGATGCTCACAGGTGTTATGGTGGCGGCCATTACCGCTATCGCCCTGATGGGTAATTATACTTACTTTGGTTCTACCTCAGCGGTGATTGAGCTATCCCAGGCGTTTGTGCCGGTGCTGGTCACGGGCATAGTGGGTGGCGTGCTGGGGGGTGTGTTCAGTTTAATCCTGATCAAAGGCAGTCGCTGGGTTGCGCCCTACCGGAATAACAAACCCTTTGTGGTGGCTGCACTGTGTGGACTGGGCATTGCCATCATTGGTTATTACTCCGGACATACGACTTATGGCACAGGGTATATCGAGGCTTCGGCGCTGGTGAATGGCGAGGGTGGTCTGGATAGCGATTATGGATACCTTAAGTTGCTGGCTACGGTGGTGTCCTACCTGAGCGGTATACCCGGTGGTATTTTTGCTCCCTCTTTAGCCGCAGGTGCCGGCATAGGTGCCGACATTGCACAGTGGCTCACGGCTTATCCCCAGGGTGCAATCATTTTATTTGCCATGGTGGGTTATTTTTCAGGAGTGGTTCAGGCGCCGATCACTGCATTTGTCATTGTTCTGGAAATGACCGACCAACATGAGCTGATTTTGCCACTGATGGTAACAGCCTTTATCGCCACCGGTATTTCCAAGTCCATTTGCCAGACTCCGATTTATTCGACTCTGGCGGATAGTTTCAGGCCTGAGGATAAAAAAATTTACCATAAACCCAGACCGCAAGACGACGATACTGACAGGCCATAATCAGACAGAGCTCTTTAAGTTATAGTTATGAAAGATTTATTGAAAGAACTGGATGAGGATTTCAAGGATGATCCAGACTATCAGCAACTCTCTTATGATGAAAAAATCCGCATAATCCGTGTGTTGGGAAAAATGATAGACATGGGCATGGGCGCGGTATATGGCGATGAAGACGAAGGCGTGCCTGATGCTGACGTTCCCTGTAATGATTTAATTTCACAATGCGGGGCAAAATGCTGCAGTTTTATCTTTGCCTTGACCAAAGATGAAGTACAGTTGGCTAAGGTGCAACATAATAAGGATAAGCCTTTTTTCATTGCCAGGGATGAAGATGGTTTTTGTCCTCATCTGAACCGAGTTAGCTTAGAGTGTAATGTCTGGCATGATCGCCCACTTCGTTGTCGCCGCTATGACTGCCGTGCTGATAAAAACGTCTGGCCACAGGGCTTTCCCGGTATAAAAATAGAATCCTGAAAAGATATAAAAGAAAACGCGAATAAACGCAAATAGATGGCCATTAGGTTGTTGTAATTGCCATGTTGATTCAGCAAACACATCAAATGATGGATTGATACTTGTCTATGCTCACAAAAAAATAATAGCGTTGATATACGTTTTTATTTTAAATATTCAATATCCCTTTGGTCGAAATGACATACATCAGAGGTTTCTGAAATAATAAACCAAAAGCTGCGGATGCAATAAAAAACCGTGTTTATTATTTGAAGGGTGATGCCGATTGCAGTTGCTGACCATAATTTTCCATAGCCTCAGCTTCATGTTGTAAGTGTTTGCTGATGATTTCTCTGAAACCTTCATGGGCCACCCAGTGCGATGACCAGGTTTTTACCGGCAAAAAACCGCGGGCGATTTTATGTTCGCCCTGGGCCCCGGGTTCAAAAAATTTCAGACCCTGTTCAATGCAATATTCTATCCCTGTGTAATAACAGAGTTCGAAATGCAGGCTGTCATAGTCTTCATAACAGCCCCAGTGCCGACCGTACAAGGTGTCCTTGCCCCGTATACATATGGCTCCTGCAACCGCCTGGGTATCCTTATAGGCGAGTATGGCTATGAGCTTATGGCTGATGGCTCTGAAAAAGTCCAGGCTCAGGGTGGGCGTACCGTGTTTTTTGTTGAATGTAATCTGGTAAAAATTATAAACATCCTGCCATTGTTGCTCGCTTAACTGATCACCCTGTTTCAGTTCGATGCGTACATCGGACTCGGCTACTTTACGACGCTCGCGTTTAATGTTTTTGCGTTTTTTTGAATTGAGCTGGGACAGGAAATCATCAAAACTGCCATAGTCATGATTTTGCCAATGGAACTGGTAATCAAAGCGTTTTAATAAATGATGCTGTTGCTCGATTTCAAAATCACGGGTTTGATTGAACAACCAGTGTACGGATGAAAGCTGGTTTTGTTCGGCAAACTGAATGGCATATTCCACCATGGTCTGTGCAACATCTGTGCGCTCGGTTAGCAGGCGAGGGCCAGTAGCCGGCGTATAGGGCACGGCAATCACCAGTTTTGGATAATAGGCCAGCCTGGCCCGTTGATAGGCATCGGCCCAGGCCCAGTCGAAGACAAATTCGCCATAGGAATTGGTTTTGATATAGGCGGGTGTGGCACCGATCAGTTGATTCTCATCGGAATAGGCCAGGATATAGCGTGGATTCCAGCCAAACTCATGCAGACAGTGACCGGTTTCCAGGGCCCGTAGAAAATCGTATTGAATAAAGGGATTGTTATCGCCGGCCAGTGCGTTCCATGCTTCGGCCGGGATATGTTCCAGTGACTCGCAGGTCGTGAGTTTCATTCCAGGGCTTGTTATTTTTTGGCTTCCATCTCGTCCAGATATTTTTCAGCGTCCAGTGCCGCCATGCAACCGGCACCGGCGGAGGTCACTGCCTGTTTGTAAATCTGGTCGCAGACATCACCGGCGGCGAAGACGCCTTCTATACTGGTGGCAGTGGCATTACCCGCCAGGCCAGATTTTACCATGATGTAGCCATTACTCATTTCCAGCTGACCATCAAAGATGGCGGTATTGGGGGAATGGCCAATAGCGATGAATACACCGGCCAGATCGATGTCCTGGGTACTGCCATCGGCAGTGCTCTTGATACGAATACCGGTGACGCCGGTTTTATCCCCCAGCACTTCATCCAGAGTGTTGTTCCATTCGATGGTGACGTTGCCGTTTTTGGCGCGCTCTATCAAACGATCGGAGAGGATCTTTTCTGAACGGAACTGGTCACGACGATGCACCACCGTGACATGGTCGGCAATGTTGGCCAGGTACAGGGCTTCTTCCACGGCAGTATTACCGCCGCCGATTACCGCCACTTTCTGGCCTCGGTAGAAGAATCCATCACAGGTGGCACAGGCGGATACACCTTTACCCTTGAAGGCTTCTTCCGATTCCATACCCAGGTATTTGGCGCTGGCGCCGGTGGCAATAACCAGGGCATCACAGGTGTACTCGTTGGAGTCGCCACTGAGTTTGAACGGACGAGTGCTGAGGTCGGCGGTGTGGATATGATCAAAAATGACCTCGGTGCCGAAGCGCTCGGCATGTTTTTTCATTCGCTCCATCAGTTCCGGGCCCTGAACGCCATCATTATCCCCCGGCCAGTTGTCCACATCCGTGGTGGTGGTGAGCTGGCCCCCCATTTCCATGCCGGTAACCACTACAGGTTGCAGATTGGCACGGGCTGCATAAACAGCCGCGGTGTAGCCTGCGGGGCCGGAACCCAGAATCAAAAGTCGGCAATGCTTGGTCTCGCTCATCTACTCTTCTCCAAATATGATACCTAACAATAATTGCAGCTATCTTAGCAAATTATCAGTTAATTATATGCACTGAAACGAAATGGTAATCTATTTTACTTGTCGTACACTTAAGGCTACACAAATAAGAAAAATGACAGAGTATGAAAATCGGTGTTCCAAAAGAAATCAAAACCCTGGAAGGGCGGGTAGGGCTCATTCCTGAAGCCTGTGCATCCCTGGTACAGCAGGGGCATGAGGTGTTGCTTCAGTCAAGGGCTGGAGACCTCAGTGGTTATTCCGACCAGGATTACCAACAGGCAGGCGTGCTTATAGTGCCCGATGCCGAGACGCTGTACGAGCAGGCTGAGCTTATCGTCAAGGTAAAAGAACCCCTGGCCGGGGATCTTCAATACCTGAAACCTCATCATCGACTGTTTTGTTATTTACACCTGGCGGCCAATATTGAGCTGGCTATTAAACTCTGCGACATTGGTCTGACGGCGGTGGCGTTTGAAACCGTGACCGATCGCTCTGGGGCTTTGCCATTACTGACACCGATGAGTGAAATCGCCGGCAAGCTGGCAGTCCAGATTGGTAGCCATTTATTGCATCAGCCACAGGGCGGTCGTGGTGTCATGCTGGGGGGCTTGCCATTCACCGAACGTGGCCAGGTGGTGATCCTGGGCGCTGGCCAGGCTGGAGCTGCCGCCGCTCGATTAGCCGGTGCCATGGGGGCCGAAGTTACGGTGTTTGACAGACAGCGTGAGCCACTGGAACGATTACTCAAAACGGCCTCTAACATAACGACTCGCTATGCTTATGAACACAGCATTGCCGAAGTGTTGATGAATGCGGATCTGGTGATTGGAGCCGTGTTGTTGCCAGGATTGCATGCGCCCAGGATTGTCACTGAAGCCATGGTGCAGGAAATGCCAACGGGCAGTGTGATAGTGGATATATCGGTGGACCAGGGCGGCTGTGTGGAAACCATCAGGCCTACGGATTACAGCCAGCCGACTTACCGAAAGCATGATGTTATCCATTTCGGAGTGACCAATATGCCGGGTGCCGTGCCTCGTACCGCATCACAGGCCCTGTCGGCGGCCATTACGCCCTATGTTCAGCGATTATGTGAGGCAGGCTGGGAAAACCAGCAGGATCTGCAGGATGGGATTAATATTCGCAATGGAAAAGTAGATAACCCTCTCATTAAACGTGCCTTGGGGCTGAATTGATAACTCATTGGGGTATAATCCCCAGATTAGTATAATAATCAGAATCTTATATTTTTCAGATTAAAACACTTTCCAATCCAAAGGATGTATTCATTGGCCCAGGCACGCCGTAAAAAAGAATCCAGTTTTTCAGGTCTGACCATACATATCAGTCACGGTCTGCGAGAAGCGGCGATGTTTGTACTCATGGCGCTGGCACTGTTCCTGTTACTGGGACTGGTTACCTACAATGTGGATGACCCTGGTTGGTCCCACACGGGCCCTCGCGAGGTCATACATAATATGGCCGGCCTGGCCGGAGCCTGGTTCAGTGATGTGCTGTTCTATCTGTTTGGTTATCTGTCATTCCTGTTTCCAGTGATCATCAGCTACAGTGGCTGGCTGGTATTTCGCGGCACTCAGGATAATGGTGAGATCAATTATCGTATTCTGGCCCTGCGCTGGTCCGGTTTCCTGATAACCCTGGCGGCCGGTTGTGCACTCTCCAGCCAGCATTTTCTGCTGCCACCGGAAACCCTGCCACTGGATGCGGGAGGTATCCTGGGGCGATGGCTGGGGGATGAGCTGGCCGCCATGTTCGGTCTACTGGGTTCCAGTTTGTTACTGCTGGCGTTGTTTCTGGCAGGTATTACCCTGTTCTCCGGCCTGTCATGGATTGGGGTTATGGACATGATGGGTTCCGCTATCCTGTCTGCTTACGAATCGCTGGTATCAAAAATCCAGCAGCGTATAGAATTTCGCCAGGAACGCAAGCAGGGTGAAATAGCACGGCAGCAACGGGAAACGGCCATTAGCGTTGATAAGAAGAAAAAAGAAATGCGCACACAACCGGTACGTATCGAACCGGTGATCAAGAAAGTTGAGCGCAGTGATCGCAGCAATAAGGAAAAACAGATTTCCCTGTTCGACGATGCCCTGTCGAGCAATTCTGAGCTGCCACCTTTAAGGCTTCTGGATGATGCGGTGAAATCCGATAAGGGCCTGTCCAAAGAAGCGCTGGAAGCTCTGTCCCGGCTGGTGGAGCTGAAACTGGCCGATTTCAACATCGAAGTGGAAGTGGTGGCGGTTCACCCCGGGCCGGTGATTACCCGTTTTGAGTTGCAACTGGCACCGGGTATCAAAGCCAGTAAGATTACCGCCTTGTCGAAAGACCTGGCTCGTTCCCTGTCGGTGATCAGCGTGCGCGTGGTAGAGGTTATCCCGGGTAAAACCGTAGTAGGGCTGGAAATTCCCAATGAACATCGGGAAGTGGTGTCGCTGAGTGAAATTTTAATGTCCCGCGCTTACGACAAATCCACTTCGCCACTGACTATTGCCTTAGGCAAGGATATATCCGGAAATCCCATGGTGGCCGACCTGGCCAAAATGCCCCATCTACTGGTGGCGGGTACCACCGGTTCCGGTAAGTCGGTAGGTATCAATGCCATGCTGATGAGCCTGCTCTACAAGAGCAGTCCGGAAGATGTGCGACTGATTCTGATTGACCCGAAAATGCTGGAACTGAATGTCTATGATGACATTCCTCATCTGTTAACGCCTGTGGTTACCGACATGAGTGAGGCGGCGAATGCCCTGCGTTGGTGTGTCGGTGAAATGGAAAATCGTTACAAGCTCATGTCGGCACTGGGCGTGCGCAACATCACAGGCTATAACCGCAAGGTGAATGATGCTATTGCTGCCGGTGAACCCATCCAGGATCCGTTATTTACCCCACAGGAATTTATCGGCGAAGACCAGATCATACCGACCCTGAAACCCTTGCCCTATATTGTGGTGATCGTGGATGAGTTTGCCGACCTGATCATGGTGGTGGGTAAAAAAATTGAGGAGTTGATCGCTCGCCTGGCACAAAAGGCACGGGCTTCGGGTATTCATCTTATTATCGCAACACAGCGCCCGTCGGTGGATGTGATCACCGGTCTGATTAAATCCAATATTCCCAGTCGCGTGGCTTTCCAGGTGTCCTCGAAAGTGGATTCTCGTACTATCCTGGATCAGATGGGGGCGGAACAACTGCTGGGACATGGTGATATGTTATACCTCAATGTGGGCAGCAGTATCCCTGAGCGTATCCACGGTGCTTTTGTGGCGGACCATGAAGTTCACGGTGTGGTGGAACACCTGAAACAGCAGGGGCGCCCCAATTATATGGATGAGATTCTTAACGACACCGGTGATTCGGTATTATTGCCGGGTGAAGCGCCTGCGGCTGGAGCAGGTGCCGAATCCGATCCGCTATATGATGAAGCCATCAAAATAGTCACCGAGACACGCAAGGCATCGATTTCTTACGTACAACGGCGTTTGAAAATCGGCTATAACCGTGCCGCTCGTATGATAGAAGACATGGAAGCGGCAGGTGTGGTTAGTGCCATGCAGTCTAATGGTCAGCGGGAAGTGCTGGCGCCACCCCCGGTTTAATCTTTCTCTCATTAATCCTAGAGTTTATTTATGATGTTTCAAAAACTGTTTTTGTGTTCATTTTTACTGTTTACCAGTGTGTCTATAAAAGCAGAAACCGGCAGTAATTTGCTGGATAAGTTTTTACTGAACACCACAACCATGCAAGCGGAATTTAAACAGGAGTTGCATGATAATCATGGTTTTCTATTACAGGAGTCTGCCGGCACATTCAGTCTGCAACGCCCGGGAAAATTCCTTTGGGATTATGTGCGACCCTATGAACAGAAAATTATCTCCAATGGCACAAAAATCTGGATTTATGATTCCGAGCTGGAACAGGTGTCGGTAAAGAAATACGATCAGGTACTGACCGGTGCCCCGGTGTTATTGCTGGATAAGCAAAAACCCCTGGACGAGGATTTTATGGTGTTTGACCTGGGACAGCAGAAGGGACTGTTCTGGGTCAGGCTGGAACCCAAAGCCACCGAAAATGATTTCAAACAGATCAAAATCGCCATGGATGGAGAACGCTTGCATACCATGAAACTGATCGATAATTTCGATCAGACGACCAGCCTGATGTTCATCAATCTTCAAACCAATATCACACTGGAACAGGATTTATTTGATTTTGTGCCACCCAGTGGTACCGATATCGTCGGGGATTTTTAAGCCAGATGATGGATCAGCCTGAGCGCGAATTCAGACCACTGGCCGATCGTATGCGACCGGTTGAACTGGTGGATTATGTGGGTCAGGACCATATTTTAGGGATTTCAAAACCCTTGCGTAAGGCCATTGAAAGCGGACGCCTGCATTCGATGATATTCTGGGGGCCACCGGGTACCGGAAAAACCACCCTGGCTCGATTAATTGCCAATTACAGTCAGGCACAGTTTCTCAGTATTTCTGCCGTATTGGCCGGGGTGAAGGATATCCGCCAGGCTATAGAGCAGGCCCATGTGTTTTTTGATGCTTATCAGAAGCCCACTATTTTGTTTGTGGATGAGGTGCATCGATTCAATAAATCCCAGCAGGATGCTTTTTTACCCTATGTAGAAGATGGTACGGTGTTTTTTATTGGCGCCACCACGGAAAACCCTTCATTCGAACTCAATAATGCCTTGCTCTCCCGCTGTAAAACCTATGTCTTAAAACGCATCGATGAACAGGCTATAGTTAAACTGTTGCAACGGGCCTTGTCGGACCAACAACAGGGGCTCGGGCAACAATCGATACAGATTAGCGAAGACATGTTGGCACTGATTGCACGAGTGGCCGATGGTGATGCACGACGGGCGTTGAATTTTCTGGAAATTGCCGTAGAACTGGCACAGGATGATGAAGGTAACAGTGTCATCACCGATGAAATTATTGAAGGCGTGACCTCACAAACTCTGAGACGTTTCGATAAAGGCGGTGATTATTTTTATGACCAGATATCCGCATTACACAAGTCGGTGCGGGGCAGCAACCCGGATGCGGCGCTGTACTGGTTGTGTCGCATGCTGGATGGGGGTTGTGACCCGATATACCTGGCACGGCGCATACTGCGAATGGCTTCGGAAGATATCGGCAATGCCGACCCCAGAGCTTTACAGCTGGCCCTGAATGCCTGGGACAGCTATCAACGACTGGGTAGCCCGGAAGGTGAACTGGCCCTGGCGCAGGCCGTGGTTTACCTGGCCAGTGCCGCCAAAAGCAATGCGGTGTATATGGCTTATAAAACGGCGATGTCCGATGCCAGGAACAGCGGCTCCATGGAAGTACCTATGCATATCAGAAATGCACCGACTCGCCTGATGAAAGAACTGGGTCACGGTGAGGGTTATAGATATGCCCATGATGAAACCGATGCCTTCGCCGCGGGAGAAAGCTATTTCCCGGATGACATGGGCGAGAAAATTTATTATCAACCGGTTGATCGCGGGCTGGAAATTAAAATAAAGGAAAAGCTGGATCGTCTACGTGAACTGAACCAGGCCAGCAAGAGCAATAAAACCTGACTTAACAGGGCCAGATGCTCATTTCCCTTATATCAATGTTAACAATGTTAACAATGCTAACAATCAAATGAATTGCCACAGAGTCACGGAGTACACAGAGAAAATAGATTACATAAAAATCTCTGTGTGCTCTGTGTCT
>JBLYYN010000184.1:0-7428 GCA_048550535.1 Gammaproteobacteria bacterium | reverse complement strand
TACAATCACTTTCTGATGGCTGCGCAACACACCCTTGTCCTGCAATAACAGTCCCACCAGTTTCTGTGTTACACCCGCCTGTTTTTCGGCCTGCAATGCGCTACGGCCAATAAAGTTACGCTCTGCGGGTTCCCAGGCGATGGTCCAGCCCAAACCGGAGATCAGCGGTGATGTGGATTCATCCATATCAGTGCCGTACAGATTCATGCCGGCTTCCAGGCGCAGAGTATCTCGGGCACCCAGGCCACAGGGTTTAACCCCGGCATGTGCCAGGGCATCCCATAATGCCACCGCTTCTTCTTCCGGTAACATAATTTCAAATCCATCTTCACCGGTGTAGCCGGTGCGTCCGACAAACCATTCACCACTATCCATACCCTGAAATCGTGTCAAATCAGCCGCCATCTGCCCAACATCCACCGGCAATGCCTGGATCGCCTTTTCACGGGCATGGGGACCCTGTACAGCGATCATGGCCAGGGGTTTTTCTTCCACATCCACACTGAACTGGGGCGCCTGCTTGCTGATCCATGCAATATCCTTATCCCGAGTGCCAGCATTCACCACCATGCGGAACCAGTTACTGGACATAAAATAAACGATTAAATCATCGATCACTCCGCCCTGCTCATTCAGCATACAGCTGTACAGGGCCTTGCCCTGTGTTTTTAACTTGGCGACATCATTGGCCAACAGGTATTGCAGGAAGGGGATCACCGCATCGCCTTTCAGATCGATAACGGTCATATGTGACACGTCGAACATACCCGCATCCTGGCGCACCTGATGGTGCTCCTCGACCTGGGAGCCATAATTGATGGGCATTTCCCAGCCAGCAAAATCAACGATTTTGCCGCCGTATTTGATATGGCTGTCATAAAGTGGTGTTTTCTGGCTCATGGGCATACTCCATTGATGTTCAATGCACGCCCCTCTGTCCTGATACCTGAGAGATATAACAGACTAAAGTCTGCTCTTCACCTTCGGTGGGCCTGTTGGCCGCTCTCCAGAGCCATCTTGCTGAATAAGCATTAGGTCGCAGTCCTGATACCTGAGCGTTTCCGGGCGGTTGCGCCTTCGGTGACAGCCTAAACCAGCAGTTTATTTAAAGCTGTTCTCTCCCACGACCCATGAGATTGAGCGGGGAACTATAAACCAGACCCCTTCTGCTTCGCAAATAAAATTTCAAATTGCTGTGTTTATGATCGGTAAAAATTAACATCTGAGCCGTCAATCATAGATGGCAGACTGTTCTCTCAGCATCCGTTTTGTTGATGGCCATTCCATTAGTATGATGATTTACCAGAACAATTGATTACCAGCCGATAATCCTGGCCAGTTCCGGCAAGTCGCCTTCCAGCCCCATGGCGTGACGCATAACTCGATGCTTGACCGGTGACAATTTGTTCACCAGATTCAGGCCCAGATTCCGCATTAGACTCAGTTCAGGCCTCTCATTGCTGAACAGATTTTTAAAGCCGCTCATGCTGTACATCATCAAGCTGTTCTCACCCCGCCGCCAACGCTCAAATTTACGTAGACTGCTGTAGGCAGCAAAATCCAGTCGTTGTTGTTCGGCCTTGATAATCACCTCGGCCAGACTGGCGGCATCCAGAATACCCAGATTTACCCCCTGCCCAGCCAGTGGATGAATAGTGTGGGCGGCATCACCGATCAATGCCAGTCCTGGCTTGGCATAGTTTTGCGCATGGCGCCGAATCAGTGGAAATGCAGCCCTCGGCCCAACCGATTTAACCGCACCCAGTTTTCGATCGAAGGCCTGTTCCAGCCGTTGTATAAAAGCCGTCTCGTCCAACGCCAGTAGTTCATCGGCCTGCTGTTCTGTGCTTGACCAGACAATGGAGCATCGACCATCTGCCAGGGGCAGAAAAGCCAGTGGCCCAGTGGGCAAAAATCGTTGCCAGGCGGTGTGCTGATGCAGCTGCATAGATTCCACCACGCACACCACGGCTTTCTGATGATAATCCGCACTATCCAGTTCAATCCCGGCGGCCTGTCGAACCCGGGAATGGGCGCCATCGGCACCGACCAGCAATCGCCCCTGCAAGTTACGGCCATCGGCCAGTGAGACCTGACTGTTCTGTGGCTGGTAATCGATATGATCGACCTCGGCCGGACAAATCCAGTCCACATTAGCCAGTGCCTTAAGTCGATCTCGCAGTGACGCCTGGGTGACCCGGTTCTCCACGATATGACCCAGGGCATCTACGCCCAGATTGGCCGCATCAAAATGTATTTCGCCATCACCGGTGGCATCCCACACATGCATATGCTCGAAGGGACACAGACGCCTGGATTCAATACCCGACCAGACACCCAGGTTGCGAAATACCTGTTGTGAGGCTCGACTGATGGCGGATACCCGCAGGTCATATTCTTCGCCGACTTCACCGGCTTCCCGCGCCTCTACCACAGCAAGCTTCAGCCCCAAATCTGCTTGTCCCAGAGCGCAGGCCAGCGTCAGGCCGACCATGCCACCGCCGATAATCAGCACATCATAGTGGCTGCTATCGGTCATAGCGGTAACCTGCGTAACATCTTACCCATTCGTCCCATCAAGCCCATACTCTGCCGGGCCAGCAAATGACGTAATGACGGCCATAAATCCACCACAATCAATCCCGCCGCCCGAGCATGGGCCAGGGGTGAAATCGTATTGGAAAAGATTTTTACCAGGCCATCGGTCAATCGATATACCCGCTGCATATCTTCACGTCGCTTACGGGCATACTCGGCCAGCAACAACTCATGACCGGGATCTTCCGCCGAAGCAATTAATTCGGCGATTTCTGCCACATCCCTCAGCGCCAGGTTATAACCCTGTCCGGACACCGGATGTAGAGCATGAGCGGCATTACCGATAACCACCACCCGGCCTTTCACCAGCTGCTCGGCTTCCACATAAGCCAGCGGGTAGGCATGGCGCAGCCCAGCCTTCAGAATGTGCCCCAGCCGATAACCGAAGCGGTTCTGTAGCTCGGCGATAAATTCATCATCGGCCAGTGCCATAACACGATCCCTGTCTGAAAGATTAACCGTCCACACCACCGAGGAACGAAGTTGAGTCATGGGTAAAAAAGCCAGGGGGCCTGAATCGGTAAAGCGTTCATAGGCGGTACCCTGATGTGGATATTCCGTTTCCACATTGGTGATAATGGCCGCCTGCTGGTAGTCTTCCCGGCGCATGCTCAAACCGGCCAGTTTACGGGCTGTGGAATTTGCCCCATCAGCGGCCACCAGCAAACGACAGGAAATTTGTGTTGATGAGGCTTGCTGAGAAATATCTAGCTCAACCCGATCATTATTTTGCCTCAGGCTATCAATGGTCGCCGGACAATACCAGTGAATATGCTCCAGATCCTGCAGCCGTTTCATCAGTATTTGACCTATCAGGCGATTTTCCGCCACATAGCCCAGGGCTTCTACTCGCTCTTCCCGGTAATTCAGGCGAGTAGCTCCCAACCGACCACGATCCGACACGTGAATATTAGTAATGGCTTCGACCACGGGTTCCAGTTCTTGCCACAATCCCATGGCTTCCCAGATGCGACGAGAACCGTAATTCATCGCAATGACCCGGTCATCGAAACTGGGCTGGCTGTCGGCGTCATGGGGGAAGGCCTCCACCACGGCAATGCGTAATTGGGGCTGACTGGCCAGGGCACAGGCCAGGCTGGCACCGACCATACCCCCGCCAATAATCACCACATCATAATCCACATTGTCTGGTTCATCAGTCATGCAGATAATTTACTCTCGTCGTAACACCGAAGCTTTTAATCATATTAAGTCATACGCCATTATGTTTATATATCAGAACTACATACAGCCTGTTAAAGAACCGGTCTCAATGTGATCTGACTGTTTCATATAGCTGCTATCAACCCTATGCAGACCAATTAAAGAATTTAAAACTTTGCCACAGAGCCGCTGAGTACACAGAGAGAAATATATATTATTAAACACTCAGTGCACTCTGTGACTCTGTGGCAAAACTTTGATTTTAAGTTAACGAACATCTGCTCAAGCTTTAGCCACTAGCCATCAAGGCCTCGATCTCGGCCACATCTTTCGGTACGCCCTCGGTTAACACTTCATGGCCATCCTTGGTCACCACCACATCGTCTTCGATACGTATGCCTATATCCCACCAGCGTTTGGCACCGCGACTGCCGTGTGGAATATACAGGCCCGGCTCGATGGTCATTACCATGCCCGGTTCCAGCAGACGCCATTCTTCATCTACCTTGTAGTCGCCCACATCATGCACATCCATTCCCAGCCAGTGACCGGTGCGGTGCATATAATATTTTTTATAGGCTTCGTCCTTGAGCAGTTGGCTAACCGAACCTTTGAGCAGGCCCAGTTCCACCATACCCCGGGTCAATACCTTGACCGCTTCCTTATGCGGATCATCCCAGTGATTACCCGGTTTCACCTGTTTGATGGCCTCATAATTGGCCTCCAGCACCAGTTCATAGATTTCCTTCTGGGCCTCGGTGTAACGACCATTGACCGGGAAGGTACGGGTAATATCCGCATCAAATCCCTGATACTCGGCTCCGGCATCGATCAATACCAGATCCCCGTCATTCAAGGCCATATTGTTTTCCGTGTAATGCAGAATACAACCATTGGCACCACCACCGACAATACTGGGGTATGCCCAGCCAGCCCCCTGCATGTGAAATTCATGAAGAATTTCCGCATCCAGCTGATATTCAAAAACACCGGGCTTGCAGAACTTCATCGCCCGCTTGTGGGCCTGCACGGAAATGCTGGCGGCTTTTTTCATCAACCTCAGCTCATCCCGGCTTTTATACAGCCGCATATCGTGCAATAAATAGTCCAGAGACACGAACTCATAGGGTACATGGGTGCCTGATCGCGCTGTCTTACGCAGGGTATTCACCCAGTCCATCACTCGCTTGTCGAACTGGGGGTCCAGCCCCATGGTGTAATACACCCGTTCGCAGTGCTCCATCAGGCCCGGCAGGATATCGTCGATATCATCGATGGGAAAAGCATCATCGGCACCGAAATCAGTCATAGCGGCTTCCGGACCACAACGTCGGCCATGCCAGACCTCCTGTTCCAGGTCCTTGTCGCGGCAGAACAGAATATATTCACCCTGTTTACGCCCAGGTACCAGCACTACCACGGCTTCCGGCTCGGGAAAGCCGCTCAAATAAAGAAAATCACTGTCCTGGCGATAAGGATATTCAACATCCCGATTTCGGATTCTCACGGGAGCCGAAGGTAATATGGCGATGCTGTTGTCTCCGATCATCCGCATCAGCTGTTTACGATGGCGAGCATGGGCGTTTACATTCATAGAGGGTTCATTTTCCTGGGGAGTATTTGAATGATGACGGGTTGCAAACAATTAACCTCAATGCAAAGTTTCCTGAGCTTGTGCGATGGGTTGCAATTCTTCGGTAATCAGCAATACACCCATGCGAACATATTCCTGGATATGCATGAACGCTTCCTCGTCGGCTTCGGTGGCATCAGCACTATCAAAGCCAGCGCGGGCAATTTCAGTCATATCGCGAATGATTTCTGCCGTATCTTCCGGCAATTCATGATCTTCCTTCAAGCCACCCATAGCCAGCCCATAGGCAAAACCATGACACCAGTCGGCCAGGGCCTCAGTCCTGGCATCCAGCGATTCCTCATCATCGGGCAATAACAGCTGAAAATCCACATTGGTATCGTTTAGCTGTTGCTGTGTATCCTTAAACAGCCCCACCAGCAGCTGGGATGCCTCCTTGATCAGTACATCATCCAGATTCAGCTCCTCAAAAATCTGCTGCAGCCAGTTTTCCAGCTCGATTTTGCCACTGGCACAGTAAATACCACACAATGAACCATGACATTCAGCAGCAGACATGTCGGCTTCAGTTCGCTGCAACGCCTGCTGCAGGCCAAAGTACTCAGGACGTTCGATCATTGAAGTTCTCATTTTTTAAAAATAACATTCTAACATGAGCTGAATTAGTTGACCCTGCCCGCTTCTGTAACTATATTTAAGATTATGAAAAATGCATCACAACAAAATATAACTGAGCTGGAAGCCAAAGTAGAGCATTTGCTTGAACTTTCACGTCGACTGTCGGAACAAAATGCCGCCCTGAAACAGGAATTGCAGGCGATAAAGACTGATCGTTCCGAACTCGTGGAACAAAAAGAACAGGTTCGTGCCCAGGTGGAGAAAATGATCGGTCGCCTGAAGTCACTGGAATCCGCTTAATTTACCTGATTCCTGGATGTATTTGTGGCTAACGACGCAGTCAACCTGAATATTAAAATAATGGACAAGGAATACCGGGTATCCTGTCCTGCCGATGAACAGGCATCACTCAAGGCATCGGCCGATTTTCTCAATGGAAAGCTTCACGAAATCAAGAGCAAAGGCTCGATTATAGGTACTGAACGTATAGCCATAATGGCAGCCCTGAATCTGGCCCACGAGTTATTGAATAGCCAGTCATACAAGGATGAATATGTCGATATGGATTCACGAGTAAGTAATTTGCAGCAAAAAATTGATATTGCCTTGCGCGAAATTGAGATAACATAGATTCATATCAAGGAAAGTGATAGCAGCATTTGCTGAAATGAAAACCAGAGGGAAATATTGATTCATGCCTCGAGCATGAAATAGATTTTAAAGTTTTGGGTGCTTCTACAGTGTTTGTAAGCATACTTATATACCCCTTGAGCCTTAATCTTCGGCCCCGGGAAAGCTGCTGTGTGGAATGGTGTGCATTACCACCCTGTGTGGGAAGCCTTATATTCCAACGCGAATTCCCACTTGAACCTCAGGTTCAGGGATCGTAGGTTCCTGCTACGGCACTTGTGGTTGCACCCTCCTCCTTTCACACTGACCTGATCAGCCATGGATATATCAGAACGAAGTCAGCTCAGATCAAACCTTCGACAACAGCGCCGCCAACTCAGTCCTCCTCAACAGCATCAACACAGTCAGTTACTGGCTGATCTGTTGTGCAGGCATCCTCTTTTTCTGAGAAGTCGAAGAATAGCCTGTTATCTGGCCGAAGACGGAGAAATTGATCCCCATATCATTATTGAAGCCGCCTGGCGCACAGGTAAACAGGTGTTTTTACCGGTATTACCCCCGATGGGAAAATCGCTGTTGTTTGCGCCGTTTCGACCGGACTCCGAATTAATTCCCAACCGATTTAATATTCTGGAACCGGCTGTGGCTCACCGCGACTGGATTCGTGCCCGTCAATTGAGTTTAATATTACTACCACTGGTGGCATTTGATAGCACGGGAAATCGACTGGGCATGGGTGGTGGCTATTATGACCGTAGCCTTCAATTTACCCGGCATCGCAAGCAATGGCACAGCCCTCACCTCATAGGGCTGGCCCATGATTT
>JBLYYN010000183.1:0-12468 GCA_048550535.1 Gammaproteobacteria bacterium | reverse complement strand
ACTTACAACTTACAACTTACAACTTGTAACTCAAACCTGTCTCGTCCCCAAAATAACACCGCGGACCTGCAATTCTTGCATGCTGCTAAGCCCCGCCCTGATGATGATTTCAGGCTCAGTCGCCTTAAGCTGCCTGGCAATATCCTGTAGTATCTCAAAACCACTAGCAGAAGGGTGGTCATTCAGCTGCTTGAGTAAATGTGCGGTTACTGCATTGATTTCCATAAAATGGATTTCATCTATCCGATTACGATAAATTACCAGATGGGTAGCTTGTTCAGGAGCTTTGCTGGGTAAATAATCTTTACTTATTTTATGAACAGGGAACTGATAAGTTAATGTCCAGGCTAATGGAGAGACTATGGGGTGGGCTTTTAATAAGTCTCCATTAGGATTGATAAGGTCAGAGTCAATTTCGTCATCAGCGATTGACAGTGCCAGTTCCAGCCATTCGTAATGGGCGAGTTCAATTAAGCCGGCGGGGTCTTCAGTCTGTGGTTCACGTTCATTCTGTAAGTAATCGATAAATTCCTGAGAGATTTCCAGAAAATAGGGAGTTTCGCACCGATGCCGGTTAAAAAAATCGCGCACCAGATAATGCCAGTGCTCATCGGTATAAATAGAACGTATAACCGGGAAGCCACTGGATAGAAAATTTTCAATATTGTTATATAGCAGATCACGATAGATAGCCATACGCCGATCTTCTACATCAACAGGCTTTGCTAGTTGTTGAGGGTCGCGAATATGCTGCGCAAACTGTATTTGAGTTTGCATAAACGAGGGCATTTTCATTACATCAGTCTGCTTAAGCATAAGCAAATCTCTGTTCTTGATACTGCGACTGTATGTCAAGGATGCGCTCGACTTCGACTAATAAATCACTCACCGGTGGGATATTAAAGTCACGCTCCAGTAACGTGGGAAAGACACCGAACGTGGCATAAGCCAGCTCAAGCAGTTGCCATACCTTATCGATAACTTCTGAACCATGGGTATCAATGATCAGGTCATCGGCCTCGTTATAATGGCCTGCGATATGGGCATAGGCAATACGATGACCTGGTAGTGACCTGATGAATTCCACGGCGTTATATCCATGGTTGATCGAGTTAACATAAATATTGTTAATGTCGAGGAGTAAATCACAATCCGCTTCCTCAAGCACGGCATTGAGGAAATCAATTTCAGATAATTGCTGACCAGGCGCTGCATAGTAGGATACATTTTCAATAATCAGTTTTTGCTCGATGATGTCCTGTACACGCTTAATACGGTCTGCTACATAATGAACAGCTTCCTCGGTGAAAGGAATGGGCATCAAATCATACATATGGCCATCATCAGCGCAGAAACTTAAATGTTCAGAGTAGCCCAGAATATGATGCTGATGCATGAATTCTTTAACCTGATAAATAAAGGCTTCATCCAGTGGAGCAGGCCCACCAATGTTCAGAGACAGGCCATGAATCATAAAATCATATTGCTCGGTGAACTGGCGCAGTTGTTTTCCCAGCTTGCCACCCAGTCCAATCCAGTTTTCAGGCGCGACTTCCATAAAACCAATCTGTCTGGGTGATTGTTGCAGGAGTTCGTCCATCGAGTCTCGACGTAAACCAAGGCCTGCACCCGTAATTAAAAAATTATTCATATTGTAACCATTCAACTAAAACGTCATTGAACCATGGCTTGTCCATGGCTATATTCGGTAGTCGCAGGGAGAGGCGATTCCTTACACTTGAGTTGGTATATTTGGCTTGCAGGGGATAGATGCTTCCTGTTTATAATCATAAGTTATTGATTAATTAGTAAAAAATTAATTTGCTTAATGGTGTATGGTGACAGGTCCTGGGGCACTGGGGCCAGATCATGTATAAAGTGTGAGATTATTTTCGATCATGCAATACATGATAATTGCGTATTAGGTTTTGCATATGTTTAATGCGGTGAACACTGTTTGTGTACAATAATTGAGTCCAGACTGACAAGCACAAAACACTCTATCGTCATGGCCTTGGCCAAATCAATAAATCATCAACAGTTATAGCGGCAAACATTCATGCTTAGATAGTGTTCATAGGCTTCACCCTGTTCTAGCCACTTACGGACATGTTTTTCAAGGGCTGAAGCGGCTAACGGACTTGCCAGTTCGCAGAATACACCATAGCGATAGCGTGGGCTGTCAGCGCTTTCCGCAATTACTTCACCCTGATCAACGAAGAGTGTGCGTTGTGCCAACTGACCTGCAACAGCAGTGAAAGCGGCAGCTCCATATTCAGCCATTAGTTTTTCTACCTGCTGGTTAAAACCAGCCATAGTCAGGGGATGGCTTTGATAGTAGTTGCTGAGTATTGTCGTTGCATTGGCCAATGATTCCTGCATCAGGGCGGTGGCATCGGGACTATTTTGCTGCGCAGAAAATATAATTGCATTAGGTGCCTGGGCTGGCCCGATTTCAAGGCGAACGTCATCAATCATAACTAAAGCCTGACCTTCGATCACTGCCTGCCAATGGGCGCCTTGAAGTTGCTTGAGCTGATGGATAAAAGAATTTTTATTCATGAGGCACTTAACCAATTTTACAGCAGTATAAATCTGCTTTTAATTATATTCAAAACTGCAAATAGACTTCATTTGAAAATTTTGTTGAATTCAAATCTGTGTACCACTACAAAATATCACCCGTTTGGGTGAAGAAGTGTGCCGGCAAGAAGTATATAGTATTTTCTGTACTAAAAAGAGTATCCAGGTTGATAGCTTATTGGATACGATGTAAAAATGGAAATCAGGGAATGACCAGCACCTTATTAAATCTAATTAAATTATTGATACTGGTTCAAGAGCCTATGCTGTCACTCTTACAGGGTGACAACAAAAATGCTCAGCTAGCCAGCAAGTATTACTATTATAAATTAATAATTGTTCTGGGTAGGAATGATGAGATACATTACGAGTTTAGATTATGGTCGTAATTTAACGACCGGGAAATATGCCTCCAGGGAGGAACTTGTAGTTAATGTCAGACGGCTTAGAGACTTGCGAGGAATGTCATATGCAAGCATTGCCAGATGTTGCCGAGTTTCTCCACCAACGATTAAGTCTATCCTGGTAGAAAAGAATAAATAAAGCAAGGTCAATCCTTGTTATAAATACTGTGTTAGAGCTGTGATCCTTGTCCCGTTGTACTGTGCCATGATGGTTGGCGGATTTAAGGCGTCTGAATGAAATATGTATTATTTTGCATTCGGTTGTTCAATCGGCTGTTCAATGAATTAACAATCATTGAAAGCGATATCAAATCTTTATAGATTTAACCGAACAATGATTATGCTATAGTCACCCGACTATGCACCTTGAATCTTTTATTACTTCCGCTCTGCTTGTTCTGATCGCGACTTCCATTGCGGTAACCTTATTTAAATATTTACGCCTTGGTTCGGTACTGGGGCTGCTGGTTGCTGGAATCATTGTTGGGCCTCATTCACTGGGTCCGGTCGCTACCGAGCATGTTGAGGATGTGCGCCATTTTACCGAACTGGGAGTGGTGCTGTTGTTGTTCCTGATCGGTATCGAAATGAAGCCGAGCCGGTTATGGGCTATGCGTCGTGATGTGTTTGGTCTGGGTACCCTGCAAATCATTCTGTCGGGCCTGGCCATCGGTGCTTATTTTATGGCTTATCAACAACGCTGGGAAGTTGCGCTGTTAATCGGCCTGACTTTTGCCCTGTCATCCACGGCCTTTGTCCTGCAACTGCTGCAGGAACGGGGTGAGATTGCCAGCAAGCACGGTAGCACTGCCTTTTCGGTTCTGTTGATGCAGGATATGGCTATAGTCCCATTGCTGGCGGTGGTGCCCCTGATGTCGATTTCGGGCTCCATGTCCGGTGCGGCAGCACGTTGGGAACAGCTGCTTATTATTACTGGCGCACTGGTGCTGTTGGGTGCCTTCGGCCGATATGTAATTCCGTTTGCCTTAACCTTGCTGGCCCGACAACGCAACAAGGAAGGTTTTTTACTGGTGGTCATACTAGCGGTGATTTTTTCTGCCTGGGCTATGCATCTGGCCGGTGCCTCCATGGCTCTGGGTGCCTTTATTATGGGTGTATCATTGTCCGGTTGTCGTTACCGGCATCAGATCCAGGCTTTCATCGAGCCTTTCAAGGGGATTCTGCTGGGTTTGTTTTTTGTGGCCGTAGGCATGTCCATCGATTTTCGTGCCCTGGGGGTGGAGATAACCCTGTTTGCGCAACATACGGCCGTTATCATTGGCCTTAAAATTATTGTTCTGTTTGTCCTGGTGTCGGCCTTCGGCTATTCACGTAACATCGCAATAAGAGTTTCATTGCTGCTGGCCCAGGGTGGTGAGTTCGGTTTTGTCCTGTTTGCCTCGGCCAAGGCCTTACAGGTCATCGATGATTCTACCTTTGTCCATGCCATTGGTATTATCTCGGTGAGCATGTTACTGACACCAGTCATGGTTCATCTTGGTGACTGGTTGAGCAGTAAGGTGTTCAGGCAGGATGAAGAAAAAGGAAGTGGCTTCGAGGATTCCTCAGACAATACCCCGAGCAAAAAAGTGATCATCGGTGGTTATGGTCGGGTTGGTCATGCGGTTGCGGTTTTGTTGCAGCAAAGTGGCGTGCCATTCGTGGCCTTCGATACTAATTACAAACTGGTTAAGCAGGGGCAGGAGGATGGTTTTCCTGTTTATTATGGTGATATTGGTGATCTGGATCTGCTCATAACCGCCCACACCGAGCATGCAATGCTGGTGATTCTTACCATAGACCAGGGTCCAACGGCTGAGCGAGCGGTGTCGCATATTCGTAACGGCTTTCCGTCAGTACCGGTTATCGCCAGGGCCCATGACCTGGCTTCTGTCAGCCGTTTAATGGAAGCAGGTGCCACCCATGCCTATCCCGAAGCTCTGGAAAGTAGCCTTCGTTTGGGCGCCCTGGCGTTACAGATTCTCAATATACCCGAGGACAATGTTGATCTGTTAATGCGGGGTGTGCGTTCCGACCAATACAAACTGGTTGATCAGGATGAGAGGGGCAGTGGGGACTGATGTCGAATACCACAAGCTGGAAACCGGGACATTCGTATTTAGTATCATCGATTTAACATCGCCAATATTCCATCACGGTAACAACACAGTGATATATTCAGCGTAGGTCAAAGCCACACCCCCAACAACATCAGCGTCGCCCGCACCGGTGGCTGATCCCATACTCGTAAGCAGGCACCTATACGCAGACTTTCCAGTGCTTGTATAAGTTCCTGCCGCTCTGATGTGCTCGGGGCATAGGAAGCCTCTTTTGTTCTGTCGGCCGCTAATTTTTCATCTTGCAGCCTCTTCTCGAAAGGATTGCGCGATATTTTCTTCACCCAGACCGGACAGTACCGCATAGCGGCGACGACGTTCCTCGAGCTCCGCATAGGAACCCGGACTGACCATAACCATTAACAGGCTTGTTTCAACCGAGCCATCCTTAGTCTGAAGATCTTCGATGAGCTGTAAGCGGGGGTCTTTTTCATAGCTTAGGGAAGAAGTACCAGCCTTGATGGCCTGTTCATGAGCGTAAACGGCTTTGAAGGGATCCTGCCAGAGTCTTGCCGGCACCTGCTGAGCGAGTTGGTGCTCGTACCAGCCACTCTGCTCACTACTTGGACGAACGCTTTCCAGCGGGGCCCCTTTTCATAAAAAGGTGCCCAGTGCCGCCAGAATCAAAAAACCGCCCAGGGTAAAGCCACTGTCTCCTTTCGTGGATAATAACGCCATATCACTACTCTCCCTGTAGATTCAGAGTGGAGACTATAATAGCCATCTATCTTGGTAGAATCCACTAATTCAGCAACCTCTGATCAAGTCGTGATTGTGTTATGCAGACTAAAAGTGTCCAGGTTTTCCCCGATTTGGTTGAAATAGAATAATTACCGCCTCACTTGGTGAAATATTTAAACATTTAATCTCAGCCTGCTACATCCATGCTTAATCAGAGGTTTCTTAATCCTAACTCTGTTGGTTATCGGATTTGATGGTGTTTTCTCCTGGGCTTTTGTTCTTGCCTTCGACCATAGGCGGCTGTTTTTCACTAGCAGTTGTCTGTTTAACCAGTTGCTTGGCCGTTTGGCTGGTAATATTTTCGTAGTCTGAAGCGTTCATTTTAAATGCCTGTTCATAGTCATTTCTTGTAATGAAATGCTGGTTATTCGCTTTAAAGAATTGGTAAATTAATTTATCAGACACGGTTGTAACACTCAGTTCATAGTCAATTTTCCCAGACGGTTTTTCTGCTGCCTCCTGTACAGTCAGCCTGGCAAGTGTATCGGTCAGCTTATTGAGGCTTTCTTCTATGATCTCACCGTCACCGTTCACCAGTTGCCAGTGGCTATCCTGTTTGTCGAAGCTAAAATCCGGCCCTTTCAGACTGACTATATCCTGTTTTGGTTGCAGCAGGTTCTTGTCGAGCCAGTCACTCGATTCAGTTTGAAATTCAAAGCTATTGAGTTTTACGGCATAAACCTCATCGTCGCCTTTTTTCCGTATGTGTAACTGGCGAAAACCCGGTGAGCTGCCCAGGTAGATGGTTTGACGTTCATTATCACCATTTGCCAGGATGATTTTTTTCTGGAAATTATTATCTGAAACTTCAAAACGTTGATGGCTGGATTGAGTGGTGGCTACTGGCCAGCCGCTTTTTGTCGTTTGAAGTTTATCCAGCATGTCATTGACCCGGGCCTGGCTGGCCGATAACTGATAGTAATCAGGTAGTTGCCATTGACCATTGACCCTGCGTAGCAGGATCTGTTTATGGTCATTGCGGGCAATAATGATTTTATCGATCTCGTCTTTGTTCGCAGCCAGTAAACTTGACTGAATATCATCAGGGGAAGCGGGTTGGCTGGCGACAAAGATACCGCCGGCAATCAACACCTGTAATGCCAGTATTGCTAAGAGTATTTGATTAAAGCGATTCATTTATTCCTGCTCCTTTAAACGGCCAGTGTTTCAGAGTAATAGCGGTTGCGCCGACGATGGCGGAATTGCTGAACGGCCGCTACGGCGATTAGCATGACAATAGCCATAATATAGTTGCCAGTTTCCCAGATCAGTTGCTGTGCCTGTTCCATGGGTGGCAAGGTGCGGTTGAAGTGGCCGCGTGAACGAATGCTGAGCAGACCTTGTTCTTCCAGTGACCAGTCCAGGCTGTTAGCCATCATCTGGATTCCCTCCAGGTACAGGTTTCCGCTACTGGAACTCAACAGTTGTATCACCTGGTCATTCAGAAAATCATTCGAGGCGAACAGAATAATACGTGCCGACTCAGGTGAATGCTCAATAACACTGGTGATGATATTGTTTGCGCTTTCGTGGTCGTTATCGCCCACCGGGTTTTCATTTTCAGACTCAGTCAGCATGGGGGATTGCTGGTCCTTGAAATAAGAACTGAAGCGACCCTGGCTGACAGCACCTAACAGGTAGTTGCCTCTGTCATTGGCCGGACGGAAACTCGTGCGACCTGAAGCATCGATCTGTGGCATGACATTGAGCGAGTTCGATAGCCATGCCTGACTGGAACTATGCAGCAGTTGCGTTATCTGGCGTTGCACATTTTTTTCTGTATCGATAGTAATGGGTGATGCCCAGGCCATAGTTAACTGGTTAAGGCCGCTGGTGATCGGATTGTCACGGTTGAGGCCTGCATCCCGTATGTCGGCAAAATAGGGATAGTCGATCATGCGCAATTCCTGAAAGCGGAAGCTACCCACCTGGCGCGTTACTGGTATGTGAAACGCACTATTTTGTGGATCCATGACCAACTGTTCCTCAATCTTCAGTCCATGATGTTGCAACCAGGGTTGCAGGCCGCTGTTATGGCGCTGCATATTGAGCTGGTTGCGGTTGAGTCTGGCGCTATAAGGTGACGTGGCTGCTATCATGGTGCCGCCGCGCATCAGGAACTGATCGACCGCGAATAACTGTTTGTTATCCAGGTCTTTGGCGGAGGTTAGCAATAGCACATCGGCTTCACTATCCACCGAGCCGTCAGTCAAATCTTCACGCTTAATATTGAGCTCAGCACTCAAGGCTTGTTCCAGATGATTGAACTGCGAGCCTGGCATACCCAGTCTTGCCATTTGTGGATCAGTTTCAGGTGATACCCAGGCCACGGTTTTGGTGAAACCGCTGGCGAAGCGTTTAATGGCCGACTCCAATGCCAGTTCAAAATTAGCAGCGGTGTAATCACCCAGCGGAATTTGTACAAGCTGCTCGCCCTGCCTGAGTGTCAGGTAGAAATAAAACCGGTTGGCATCAAACAGGCTGGCGACCATGGGTTTGAAACCATAATCTCTGGCGATTTGTTCAGCCACTTTGCCAGTATTGGCTTCAGGTTCTATAAACTCGGTCTTCAGGCGGCCATTAGCCTTCTGGCTGAGATCATCCAGCACTGTCTGAATGTTGTTTTTAAAGTCAACCAGCTGTTTGGGCAGTTTGTTATTGGCAGAAACATAGGCGGTAAAACTGAGTTCGCCTTTAACCGTATCGAACAGGTTGCCGCCGGACTGGTATGCCAGCAATACTTTTTTAACGGCACGGGTAATGTCATATTCGGGATTCCGCAGTTGAACATCCAGATCGCCTGTGGATTGAGATTTGATCTCGATTAAATCGCGAAAGCCCAGCACCTCGAATTCATTACCGTATTCAATCATCACATTGAAATACGAATTGACCAGTGATGACTGATGCCGGTCAGCAACCTGAAATGGCACCGGCTGGATGCCATATTTCTGATTCGCCTGCTGTTCCAGTTCCGGGTCACTGATGGGATCGATGAATTCAATACGCACCCGACCCTGACCGGCGACTTCATATTCCTTTATCAGGTCGCGTATTTGCGGTACCAGGGGTGACAATAGCGGATGGGTTTTAGCGCTGAAATAGCCGCGTATGAGCATGGGTTCCTGGAGTTGATGCAGATAGGCGCGGGTGGCATCCGATATGGAATAAAGCCTGCCTTGTGTGGTATCCAGGCGCAGCACATTGATTTGGCCCAGCCACAGGTTGATGGCGATTGCATTGGCCACTAACAGTGCCGTGCCAAAGCGCCAGTGTTTATGATGGCTTTTGTCACCACTTAGCGCCCAGCGTTCTTTTTCCAGTGAGAAGGTGTTTAAACTAAGGAAAATACTAATCAGGCTGAGGTAATAAACAAAATCTCGTATATCAATCACCCCACGGGTGATGTCATCAAAACGCGCGCCGGTGCCCAGGGCACGTAACCATTCAGCTGCCTGGTTGCCGAAGAAATCGGTGAATACTGGCGCACCGATCAGATACAGTAAACCACAGACAGCGGTGGCACTGATCAGGCTGACAATCTGGTTATCACTGCGAGCAGATACAAATAATCCTACCGAAAGATACGCTGCGCCCAGCAATAGCGTGGCCAGATAACCACTCCACACAGGCCCCCAGTCCAGATCGCCGATCAAGGCCACGCTGATGGGTAAGGGCAGGGTGATCAGCAGTGCGATAGCTAACAGGCTAAAGCAGGCGAGAAATTTGGCCACCACAAATCGCCAGATAGCAACTGGCTGGGTGAGGACATATTCCAGGGTGCCACTTCTGCGTTCTTCACTCCACATGCGCATGGTCAGTGCACTGGAAAGGAAAATCAGCAGGATGGGCATCCATTCGAATAATGGTCGTACATCCGCAATGTTGCGGGCAAAAAAAGTTTCGCCCCAGAAAAATACAAATAAGCTAATCGCTGCAAAACTACCAAGGAACAGATAGGCCACGGGTGAACTAAAGAACAGGGTCAGTTCCTTGCTGGTGATACGGCGTATGGTGCTGTCAAGCGGCATGGCGCACCTCCCGCTCAGCTGATTGTTCATTAACTTCACGGAACACGGTTTCAAGATCACGCTGTTCATGGCCCAGTTCATAAACTGCATGACCGTGATTCACCAAAGCTTTAACAATAGAATTGGCAATATCATCCTGCTTATCATCGGCACTTAGAGTAATTTGAAAACGATGATCCGTATCCGTGTTTTCAATATGTTTAACACCGTCGATTGCGGACAGCAGTTGCCTGGCGCTATCGGCTTCAATGTCGCTGCCTAAAATTAATCGGTTACTTTGTCGTAAATCCTCAAGTTGAGCATCCAGTGCCAGTTCACCTGAGCGCATAATAAGCACCCGGTCACAGAAAGCATCCACTTCCTGCATGATATGGGTAGACAGTATTACTGTGGCATCCCTGGCAATATCGCGAATCAAATGACGCATCTGCAGAGTTTGGGTGGGATCAAGGCCGTTAGTGGGCTCGTCTAGAATCAACAGTTTTGGCTTACCCAGAATGGCCTGGGCCACTCCAACCCGTTGTTTATAACCCCTGGAAAGAGTTGCTATGGGTGCTAGTAGTTTATTGCCGATATCGGTGGCTTTCACCACGCGACGGATTTCATTTTGCGCCTTATCGCCACTGAATCCTTTAAGTATGGCGGTATAATCGAGATAATCGGCAACACTCATTTCAGGATAAACTGGCAGTGTTTCTGGTAGATATCCAAGGCGTTTTTTTATCTCGGTTCCCTGAGTATTAAATGCCAGGCTGTCTATTTCGATAGTCCCTGAGCTGGGTTCCAGATAACCGCTGATCATTTTCATAATAGTGGTTTTGCCAGCACCATTATGGCCTAATAGCCCAACAATTTCACCGGGCTGAATAGTAAAACTGATATCATTTACTGCTTTAAAATCGCCATAGTAACGGCTCAGGTTATGAGTAGTTATCACGATGATTACTTCCTTCTTTGTGTTTTATGGATTGATTCTGGTTGAAACCGGTGTTGTTGCTGATTGACCAGGAGTTACTGGTTAAATACTTTTCAGATGTTTTTAAAAAATCCTCCAGGGCTTTTTTCTCAATGCTGTCACTATTTGAAAGTCTGTCTTGATCGAGTTTGTCGCTAATTGGATGCATAGATTACCTCCAGTCAAAAACAAATAAAAACCAATGTTTTTCAGAAATTCAGTTGTTATAAAGTAATAGTATTAGATGCAAAAGAAGGGTTTATATAATTATTAAACATGATGCTCAATGCTCCTGTCTTTTTAATATGGGCATGTGCCCTGTTTGAACTGATGTCAATGGCCAAAGAATATAATGTCCTCTGTTTTTAATTTCAAGACGTTGTGATTAAAAATTTCAAAGACCTGTGAGCAGTTTAAAAGTTCCGGCCTGGTGGATGCTTCTTGATAGAAAAACGATAGCAGGATTCATCTGATGCCTGTTAGATTAGGGTTTTGTTTTGCATGATCAAAATATTTTATAATTTATAAAAATATTTTATAAAATATTTATTTTAGATGTCCTTGAAAAATATTTTAGGAAACTTTATTTATATAACACCGCCGGTGATGTCTTGCTTCAAGAGTCATCGGATGTTTATTTGTTTTTATTTCGTATTGCTTTTTTGGAGAATATGTTATGAACGCAATCGATTTATCCCCCTTATATCGTAACAGTATTGGTTTTGATCGCCTGGCGTCACTGCTGGATAGTGCCCTGAATAAAGATACAACGAGTTCTGCTTATCCACCCTATAATATCGAGATGCTGGATGAAAACCGTTATACCATCACACTGGCAATAGCCGGTTTTGAAAACGCCGATCTTGATATACAGGTGGAAAAAGGCGTCCTCAGTATACGTGGTAAAAAAACCAACGAAGAAGAACGTCAATACCTTTATCAGGGAATTGCTCATCGAGCCTTTGAACGCAAGTTCAATCTCGCCGAATATGTGGAAGTCGTAGATGCTGAATTAAAAGATGGGCTATTGACTATTAACCTGGTTAAGGAGGTTCCCGAGGCCATGAAGCCTAGAACCATTACCATTAGTCAGCGTAATCAAGTACTTGAACACAATACGGAGGAAAAAGACCATCAAGCTGCTTGAATTAGCACAGGGCTGCGCTATAGTCGCAGCCCTTTAGCCCTCACACTGTTTATAGCGGGAATAAACTTGACAGGGTTGCTCAGCCGATGAGCAGTGATATGGCCAGCAGCAGTGGTGTCAGTACTGAAACCAGTACATTTGCGCCGAGAAACTGCGGGTATTCGCCGATAGACTCGCCATGCCTTATAGCGCCCGTTAATGAGTAAAAGGCCAGCGGTATGGGTATTAATGCCATCAGGCTTAAAGTCGGAAAATAGCCCAGTATGATTCCAGTGAATATTGATGCAATCGTTGCCAATACAAATAAAGCATACATAATATTGCTAATACCTGTGCCATAGGCAATTGGAAAATGCCTGCGGCCGACCTCGGTATCGGCCTTTATATCCGGATACTGGTTAAGTAATAACAGGTTATTGACCAGAAAAAATGGAACAACCGATGCCAGCCAGGGCAATGTTGAATATTCACCCGTCAGCACAAAATATGT
>JBLYYN010000182.1:0-12386 GCA_048550535.1 Gammaproteobacteria bacterium | reverse complement strand
AGGTGTTTGTCGAAATGGAACGTATCAATGGTTTAATGAGTCCGTATTTGCCAGACAGTGAATTAGCGTTAATCAATCGTGATGCGGCGAGTAAAGCGCTAGTTATCAGTGAAGAACTGTTTGATTTAATAAAAACGGCGATAAAGTTTTCTGAATTGTCTGATGGTGCATTTGATATTACTTTCGCCAGTGCGGGTTTTTTGTATGATTACCGGAATAAACAGCGGCCATCACAAAGCAAAATAGATCAAATACTGCCAGCGATTAATTATCGGCACATTAAATTAAATGATAAGGACCAATCAATCTATTTCAGCCGTGAAGGCGTGAAAATAGATTTAGGTGGTATAGCAAAAGGCTATGCCGTTGATAATACTATTGAAATATTAAAGGCATGCGGAGTCAGCAATGGAATGGTGAGTGCCGGTGGTGATTCGCGAATACTGGGTGACCGAAATGGCTGGCCCTGGATGTTGGGTGTAAGGCACCCACGGCAAAAAGATAAGGTGGTTGTGAAATTACCCCTGAGTGATACGGCGGTGTCGACGTCGGGTGATTATGAGCGATTTTTTATCGAAGACGGTGTTCGTTATCACCACATTATCAGTCCAAATACCGGCCGCTCAGTGACCAAAACCTGGAGCGCCACGGTAATTGGCGATAAAGCTGTTGAAACTGATGCTTTATCAACCACTTTATTTGTAATGGACACAAAAGATGGCCTGGCATTGATAAATAAACTGAAAAATGTCGATGCCATTATTATCGATGCAAGCGGCGTCATGCATTATTCATCAGGATTAATGCCACCAGATGAGACACAAAAACATTAGGGGTGCACTAATGTATTGTCATTTCGTCCCTCTGGTCGAAATGACAAATAATAAGACTAACCTCGGGGGTACTCTGATTAATTAGAAAAATGTCATCCCGAACGAAGTGGTGGGATCTTAAATGCAGGATATTACTACGCATTTTCGAAATAAGATTTTTCGACAATTGCTCCCGGCATTGTTCTACCTCATGCCTCCATGCAATCGTCCCTCTGGTCGAAATGGTACACATCAGAGTGTCCCCGGGTATTAGCCTGGGATAATTTAATAAGTTACAGAATCACGGGAAATGTGGATTAAGATATGAGCAAGACCTTGAAGCAACACCTGACAACTGATCTAGGAATACTGGCCATACTAGCCAGTACGTTTTTAGTTGTATCCTGTGGTCCGCCAGGTCAGGGTGCTGATCCCGGTGTTGTTGATATACCCGTTGCTTATACCAAACGTACCTCTCTCTATGATGACGATGGCTTACCTGAAAACATCAATATCGGTGACCCACTGACATTCAGTAGTGGTGGCGATCTGTATATACGCGATCGTTCATCGGCATCGGCTTCTGAAAGAAATATTACATTCAGTGTTACTCAGGGCCGAGGTGATGTAAAAGATGTTTCTGCTAATTTTGAGGGTACCAAACTGGTGTTTTCCTTACGCCAGGAAGACCCAAATCCCAATGATAATATCTTACCTAAATGGGATATTTACGAATACGACATAACGAGTGATATTCTGAGACGCATCAATACTACCTTTGAAGCGGCTAAAGGTAATGACGTATCACCTGCTTATTTACCCGATGGTCGAATTGTTTTTTCATCTGACCGGCAGGTAAAATCACGACAAATTTTACTCAATGAGAAACCGGGTGGTGATAATTTTTCAAAACCCCAGTTCTCGGCTGCCAGGGATGATGGCCGTGGCATGAAAGCCATGGTGTTGCATGTAATGAATCCTGATGGTAAAGAGATTCAGCAGATTTCATTCAATCAGAGTCATGATCTTGATCCAGTGGTCATGCCCGATGGACGCATCTTATTTGCGCGCTGGAATGACGTGGAAAATAACAATTTGATGAGCCTGTATACCATTCGTCCCGATGGCTCAGATTTGCAAATGTATTATGGTGGCCATATCGACAGTCATCGTGATGCCAATGGTGATACCTTTCAGTTTACTAAACCTAAAATCATGCCGGATGGGAAAATCCTGGTGTTGGCGCGCCCATTCAGGGGTAGTTTTGGTGGTGGTGATTTGCTGTTAGTTGATGGTGAAAATTACGTTAACAAAAATCAGCCAGGCTATGCCAGCAGAAATTATGTTTCAGGACCAGGGCAGCAAAAAGTAACCGCTGCACAAGTTAATATTGGTGATCAGGAGTTCTCTACGGCAGGCCGTTATATTTCTGCCGTGCCGTTACCGGATGGAACCCCTCGTTTATTAATCAGTAAGGGCACCTGTCAGTTATCCATTGATGATCAGAATGCCGATCCAGTGGTCATCAATCCATTGCCTTGTGCTGAACCTTATCTGTCTGATCCTGCGGCTTTTGAACTGCCACCGCAGTATGGGATCTGGATTGTCAATATGTCTGATGGTACTGAGCGACCGTTAATTTCGCCGCAATCTGGAATTATTATTAGTGACCTGCAGGTGATTCAGCCCCGGGATGAACCGCCTATCGTTTCCGATACGAACAATGATGTGGTACTGGCCGCTCAGAAAGTGGGTATGGTGCATATTCGGAGTGTCTATGATATGGGCATAGTCGATATCAATGGAACTCCAGTATTCAATTGCAGCTTTGGTGGTGTAGATTGTACAGACACTACCATAGCAAGCATCGATCAGTTGGCGTCACCCGCAGTATCTGCCGATGACAGGCCTGCTCGATTTATTCGAATTATTAAGCCGGCATCTATTCCAGATGATAATGATACCGAGGCAACTCGTCCCGATCTCGATCGTGCGGCTTTTGGTCCTGGTCGTAATCTTGGAATGCGTGAAATTCTTGGCTATAGTGAAATTTATCCAGATGGCTCGGCAAAATTCAAAGTGCCCGCCAATGTAGCATTCGGCCTGGAGATTTTAGATAAAAATGCCAGACGCATTGGTCCAAGACATAAAAGCTGGATACAGCTTAATCCGGGGGAAACACTGGAATGTAATGGTTGTCACCAGCAGCATAGAAATAACGAAATTCCTCTACCCCATGGCCGAAATGATGCCGTTTCAAATTCACTGAATGCAGGTGCTCCCACTGATTCATACATATATAGTGGAACAGAAAATCCTCAGACCAATCAGCCCTATCTCGCACTCAACATGGGTGAAACCATTGCTGAAACCGTGACCAGGCAGCTTGCAGACAGACTGAAGCCAAGAGTTAATGTAGAATTTACCGATATCTGGCGACCTGTATTGACTAAAGATCCTGATATCAGTCTGCGCTATGAAGACCTGTTGACGCAGAAACCGGTTTCGGATGCCTGTTTAGAAGTCCCCGTCGGTGATGGCTGGGATAATTTCTGTCGAGTGATTATCAACTATAAAGGTACTGAGATTAGTGAGTTTGGCAATATACAACCCATCTGGGATTTACCGCGCATTGATGATCAAGGTGACCTGGATCCCGCCAATGATGTGGTTGTTACCTGTACCAGTTGTCATGCTGCGGCTGAAATGATAAGAACTGGCAATCTTGCCGGCCAGCTCGATTTAACCGGCTCCCCAATGGATCTTTCTGATGATGAGCCGAATAATTATGTGTCCTATCGTGAACTGTTATTCGATGATGAAGTGAAGGCATTAGACGATACACTTACTTCGCTGGTTGACCTGGTGGTGTTTGAAACTCGAGATGATGTTAATGGCGATACCATCGTTGATGGAAATGGTGATCCGGTACAGTTTCCCATCTTTAATGACATGGTATCCAATCCTCCACCAGGATTGCAGCCAACGGATACCGCTGCTCAGGAAGTATCATCCGTGATGTCGGCCAATGGTGCTAATGCCAGTAGTCGTTTTTTCCAGAAGATGAGTCAGAATATGGGAACCGTCGATCATAGCGGATTCTTAACCGATGCTGAGATGCGGTTGATATCGGAGTGGCTGGACCTTGGCGGGCAATATTTCAACAACCCGTATCATCCAAGTGTACCCATGAATTGATCCTGTTGATGATGAGTGGTATTAAAACCCAGGTTATGCATTTGCCTGGGTTTGTTTCGATAGGGTTTTAAGTAATATAATGACGGTTTTGCTCAGTCAATAATAATGAGCTAAAGATGGAAATTAAAAAAGCACACAACAGATGATGCAAATACGAGTCATTTTCCTATTAATATTGCCGCTGTTATGTACCAGCATTGCTTATAGTGATCAGTCTTCACAGGATTTGAAGATTGCTGATCCGTTTCTTGAAATACATACTGGCCCCGGTGGCGGCTATCCTGTCGTTCGCGTCATTGAACGTGGCGAGACAGTGAAAGTGATATTACGTAGAACAGGCTGGTTCAAGATTATCACTGAAGATGCTGTAGAAGGTTGGGTAGAAATTGAGCAGCTGGAACAAACATTAATGCCGGATGGTAACCTGGTGGAATTTCAGCGTAAAACCAGGGATGATTTCACCCAGCGAAACTGGGAATTAGGTGTCATGGGTGGTGACTTTGGTGGTGCCACACAATTCTCGGCATACGGTGCATATTTGATCAACAGGGGGTTCGCGGCAGAACTGGGTTATGCAGAAGCCATAGGGGCAAATTCCAGTAGCCAGCTTTTAAAAATAGGCCTGTTGATGCAGCCCTTCCCCAGCTGGCGTGTATCACCCTATTTTTATCTTGGAACCGGTTATATTTCTGTAAGAGTGAATGAAACCATAGCGGTGCCTAATAATCGGGATAATCAGTTTAGTAATGTAGGTATAGGCATAAGGACATTTATTACCAAGAACATAATTTTTCGAGCAGAAATCGGTGATTACATTCTGTTTTCTGCCGACGTAGATAATGATACTAACGAGGATATTACAGAGTGGAAGCTTGGTTTCGCAGTGTTCTTCTAAATAGCGCTGCACTAATATTAATGACTGTTGCATTGACTGTAAGATCAGAGACATCAGACGAGATTCCTGAGCTGGATGATTTGCAGGAATTTGAATCAGTAATTCAGCCTGAGATTAAACGCACCACATTTGATGAGTCTAAAATTGAATCCCAAACTATAGAATTAATCCCAACTTTGAGCATTTTCAGTATTGAAGACTTTGGCGCCAACATAATGCTTGGCATCAAAGCACACTACCATGCTACAGAAGATGTTTTTGTCGGTATTGAATATGGACAATCAGAAGCGGGTAAAACCAGCTATGAAATCTTATCATCCGGTGGCGCACCTTTACTAAATGATGATCAACGTACTTACAGCTATTATATGTTTACCATGGGGTACAACCTGCTACCGGGGGAAGCCTTTTTTACAGATAACATCACCTATAATTCGGCTTTATATTTAACGGCCGGTCTTGGAAGTGTCGATTTTGGTGGTAATACCAATGTGGTTTTGGCCTTCGGTGCCGGATATCGATTACTGATGTCTGATTTTTCTTCAATTTACCTGGAGATGAGAGACCACGCTTTTAATAGCGATATTATTGGTATTGATAAATTAACTCACAATCTTGAATTCGGTTTTGGGTATAGTTTTTATTTTTAGGATGAGGGGTATGCTTATGAAAAATATAGTCAAAAAATTATGTATAACAACAATATTTTTAACATCAGTAATTTTTGAAGCACATGCAGTAGGTGTGAACCAGGCCGCACCCGACTTCACTCTTAAAAGCTATTCCGGTAAAAACCTGAAGCTAAGTGAATACAGGGGGCAAGTGGTACTGCTAAACTTCTGGGCTTCCTGGTGTGGTCCCTGTCGTCAGGAAATGCCGCTATTAGAGAAAACGCATAAAAAATATAAAAAACTGGGTTTCACTGTTATGGGTGTTAACGTAGAAGAAAATAATAATAAAGCTAAAGGCATTGTAAAGAAAAATAAATTGACCTTCCCTGTCTTGTTCGATACACAAAGCAAGGTAAGTAAGTTATATCAGGTATCTGCCATGCCCAGCACGGTGATTATTGACCGTAGTGGCAAAATGCGTTATTTCCATAAAGGTTACAAACCCGGTGATGAAAAAACCTATGTCAAATGGGTAAAAAAACTGATTCGTGAAATGTAATGAATAAGATACTGTGTTTTGCCTGTTTTTTATTCCTGATTCAGGCCTGTGATGTACAGCCCTGGGTTAAGCCCTATGAGCGAGCGAATCTGGCAGATCCTATTATGGAGTTTGATCGTGATCCCATTGCCTCATCCTATTTAGATCATGTTTATGAGGCCCGTGAAGGCGCACGAGGTGCCGGGACAGCTTCGGGTGGTGGTTGTGGCTGTAACTAGAATACGCAGCTTACTGGTTGTTTTTGTCCTGTCGTATTCACAGGCCGCAATCTCTCTGGTATTACCCCAGGATAGAGCTGACGCGCTCTTTCATAGTTATGATGGGGGTGGTATTACCATCACAGGTCCATCAGTCCTGGTGCGTAAGAGTGTAGGAGATAGTGTCTCTATTTCAGCTAACCATTATGTGGATAGTATTTCCAGTGCCTCGGTCGATGTTATTGCGATTCTTGGGCCAAGTCGTTATACCGAGGAGCGCACCCAAAATTCACTGGGGATTGATTATCTTAATGATAAATCTTTAATGTCCCTGTCTTATACTTCAAGTGTTGAAAATGACTTTGATGCCACTACCACCAGCTTCGGTATTACCCAGGAAATGTTTGGTGGCCTGACAACGGTGTCTATGTCATTCAGGTATGGTGATAATATTATTGGAAAAACCGGTGAATCATCTTTTGAAAAATACTCCGATACAACCGGTTATCGAGTTGGCTTATCCCAGGTGCTGACCAAAAATACGATTATGGGGCTGACCTATGAAATTATCACCGACGAAGGTTTTTTGAACAATCCTTACAGGAAGGTAAGGTATCTAGACTTAACAGTACCAAAAACTTTCTCATTTGAAGATGAAGTCTATCCCAATACCAGAACAAGTAATGCTGTTAGCTTCAATGCTCGTTATTTCCTGCCATATAGAGCCGCGATTTATGCCAGTTATCGTTATTTCATAGACTCCTGGGATATTGAGGCAGGCACTTACGAAATTGGCTATGTTCACCCATATGAAGAGAACTGGTTATTTGATATCAGTTATCGTTATTATTCACAGACTAAAGCAGAGTTTTATTCCGATTTGTATAATTCTAGTGAAGAAAAAACAATCCGGGCCAGGGATAAAGAGTTGAGTACCTTTTCGGACCATGTCATAGGTATAGGTGCTACTTATGAATTCGGTAAGCAGGGTTTCTGGTTGTTCGAGAAGGGTAGTGCTAATTTTTATTACAATTTGTTCATGTTCAAATATGATGATTTCAGGGATATTCCAGGCGCCGTTCCCGGAACGGTAGCCGGTGAAGAGCCTTTGTATGACTTCACCGCCAATGTATTTCGTTTGTATTTATCCTTATGGTTTTAGGATAGCTCAGGGTCTTAGTTATTAGCGAGGTTGTTACCTGAGGCACCCCCCATACACAAATCTCATTAAAAAATTATAAAGAAAACGCTAATGAACGCTAACAACGCAAAAGAAAGCTTCCGCATCCTCGGTAATTGCTCGGCTCTGGCTTCCTCGACAACTGCTCCTGCGTTGTTCTACTACGCCACATCCATGTGGCTATGCTTCGCACTACCGCCTATATCTATATAGGCTTGCTCACCCCTTTACCTGCGTACCCATAGGGCATAAATACCCACAGGGTATGTTCTAATTCTGCGGATAATGGAAGCGTAAGACCTTTATTTCTGTGCCATAGCGTGCATTGGTGTTCATTTGCGTTTTCTTTTGCTTTTTACTTTATTAGCATTTATTTTTAGATGTATGTGGAGGCATTTCAGGGTTGGTAAGTGTTCTGCTGGCACTGATTTACAGGCACCAGTATTTAACCTCCTGTTGTCGTAGAAAATCATCAGCCTGGTCGCCCTGCAAAATAGCAAAGCTTGCCAGCATGCCTGCTTCCAGGCAGCTATTGGCAACCACGGTTACTGAGCGTGGAGCATCGGCTATAGGCCAGCCGGTTTCTGGGTTAAGGATATGGCTGTAACGTATACCATCTTTGAGTAGGAATCGTCGTGCATCACCACTGGTGGCCAGGCCACCCTGATAAAGCTGGACCTGCCCGACCGCCTGATCACCCGTATGTTTTGGGTCATCAATTCCTACTATCCAGGGAATATCGGGTTTACGGGGAGCCGTTGCAAAAATATCCCCACCGTAGTTAACCAGTACGGGTTTATGAGTAGCTTTATGTATTAGTTGTGCCGACTGATCTACAGCGTATTCTTTAGCAATGCCCCCGAAGTCAATCTCCATATCCGCCAGTAGGGTGATATAAGGTTTTTCCCAACGAACCTTGTTCCAGCCTATTCGATGCATAATGTTTTTGATCTGAGATTGCTCGGGAAGGCGGTCGCTGCCATCGAAAGTCCAGGCCTTGCGAAGAACACCGGATGTAATGTCAAACATATGATTGCTTAGTCGATAGCATTGATCCGCGAAATCAAGCATGTTGGCGGTTTCTTCATCCACTTTAATCGCCTGTCCCTGTGCATGATTGATCTTGAATAAGATGTTGTCATCGCGATAACGACTGAATTTTTGTTCGATGCGCCAGGCTTCAGTGGCAGCGATAGTCAGGGCCTGCTCAGCGATATTTTTGTCTGTGGTGGATATGAGTATTTCACAGGGGCAGGCCATGGCATTGAAACTTCCAAGCCAGTAATCCTGTTGTTGTGTCAGTTTTAAACTTTTACTCATTATGCTTACTTATTTGCCAGTGCGGGTCATATCGGGTTTGCTTGAACCTGTGAAGCCTTTATGGATATGAATGATTTGACCATGTTTAGTCATGAGATATGAACTCGGTAGTCCGTAGCCCTGATACTTTTCTGAATTTTATTTGACTAAATGGATGACAAATATAATACGCTAATAATCCAGCTGGGCGCCAGCTGCTATTAGTGACTAGTTAAGTTATTGTCCCTTTGTATCCGCATACATCGCCAACTAGTGCTTTTATACAGAGCTTGCTCTACAATTGGGCGCTATTTAATTTACTCAAATCCAGATTGATATTGTTTAAGGGGGATATTATGGAGACCTTGCAGGCGGGTAGTGACGTTCTGTTTATTCTTCTCGGGGCGATTATGGTTCTCGCCATGCATGCCGGTTTTGCATTCCTGGAAGTGGGCACCGTTCGCAGTAAAAACCAGGTTAATGCCCTGGTCAAAATCATTGTTGATTTCGCCATTTCCACCATCGCTTATTTTTTCATTGGTTACAGTGTGGCTTACGGTGTGGATTTTCTGGCCGGTGCCGAGTCACTGGGAGAAAAAAATGGTTATGAGCTGGTCAAGTTCTTTTTTCTACTCACCTTTGCCGCCGCTATTCCGGCCATCATTTCCGGTGGCATAGCCGAGCGTGCCAGGTTTAATCCCCAGATGGCCGCCAGTTTTATTATTGTGGGGCTGATTTACCCCTTTTTCGAAGGCATAGTTTGGAACGGTAATTTTGGTGTGCAGGACTGGATCGAAGCCAGTTTCGGAGCCGGCTTCCACGATTTTGCCGGTTCCGTAGTGGTCCATGCCATGGGCGGCTGGCTGGCGTTGGGTGCGGTGGTTACCCTGGGTGCACGGAAAGGTCGCTATGGTAAGAACGGTGAGGTGTTTGCTCATCCCCCATCCAGTATTCCGTTTCTGGCCCTGGGGGCCTGGATTCTGACCGTGGGCTGGTTTGGCTTTAATGTGATGTCGGCCCAGACCATCGAAGCGGTGAGCGGACTGGTGGCAGTGAACTCCTTGATGGCCATGGTTGGAGGTACTCTGGCGGCGCTGGTGGCTGGCAAATACGACCCTGGTTTCGTGCACAATGGTCCCCTGGCCGGTCTGGTAGCCGTGTGTGCCGGTTCAGATGTGATGCATCCCCTGGGTGCACTGGTCACCGGTGGTGTGGCTGGTGCTTTGTTTGTCTGGGCATTTACCCTGACCCAGAATCGCTGGAAGATTGACGATGTGCTAGGTGTCTGGCCTTTGCATGGTTTGTGTGGCGCCTGGGGTGGTCTAGCCGCCGGTATTTTTGGCCTGGAGGCCCTGGGTGGCCTGGGTGGCGTCAGTTTTACCGCCCAGCTGGTAGGTACCCTGATGGGTGTGGCCGTTGCAACAATCGGAGGTTTTGTCGTGTATGGGGCCCTCAAGGGCATTACCGGGATACGTATGTCTGAGGAAGAGGAATTCAATGGCGCCGATCTTAGCATCCATAAAATCCATGCCTCACCGGATTACGATAAATAAGCTTGTGCTTGATGTAGAAAAAAGCAAGGCACTTCGGTGCCTTTCTTTTTTTATTTCAGGCAGTTAGTGGCAGTATGCTACTATTTGCCATTAAAACCAGATAACAGGGCCTGATAAAACACCAAATGACTTCTGCCACCATTATTCCGCGAGCCGAGCATCGAATTTCCCGCGATAACATAGATGATAATGCCCTGAAGGTGTTGTATCGCCTGCATCGTGCGGGGTATCGTGCACTGCTGGTGGGCGGGAGTGTGCGAGATTTACTGCTCAATCATGTGCCCAAAGATTTCGATATTGCCACCGATGCCCATCCGGAACAGGTCAAGCGTCTGTTCAGCAACTGTCGCCTGATAGGGCGTCGTTTCAGGTTAGCTCATGTTTTCTTTGGCCGCGAGGTCATCGAAGTGGCCACTTTCCGCGCCAGTCACAGCAAGGACGATGAAAATCGACTGCATACCGATTCCGGGCGCATCCTGCATGATAATGAATACGGTGGTATCGAGGATGATGTCTGGCGTCGTGATTTCACCGTCAATGCCCTGTACTACGATATTGCCGATTACTCCGTGGTGGATTACACCGGGGCCATGGTGGATATAGAACAACGGATGTTGCGCATGATCGGTGATCCGGAAACCCGTTATCGGGAGGATCCGGTGAGGATGCTACGGGCGGTACGTTTCGCTGCTAAACTGGGTTTTAGCATCCATCCGGGTAGCGAACAGCCGATCTATGAACTGGGAGCACTGTTACAGGATATTCCTGCCGCCCGGCTCTATGAAGAAATATTGAAACTGTTTCATTCCGGTCATGCGGTGGCCTGTCTGGAATTACTGGAAAAATATCAGCTGCTGCAATACCTGTTCCCTCTGGGTGCCGAGAGTCTGGCTCAGGATGCAGGCACCTTCCACCATTTTTTGTCCGCCGCCCTGCACAGCACCGACCAACGGGTGCAGAAGGATATGCCTATTACACCGGCTTTCCTGTTCGCAGCCATGCTCTGGCAACCGGTTCAGCAAAAGGCCGAGCATTATCGCGAGACCATACCTTCTTCGCTGGCCATGCAGAATGCCATGTCCGATGTGATCAGTGATCAGGTCAGGATTACCTCCATTCCCCGACGCTTCAGTACGGTGATACGGGACATCTGGCATATGCAGCACCGCTTCAACTACCGCCATGGCCGACGGGCGCAGGGCTTATTAGCCCATCCGAAATTTCGTGCTGCCTACGATTTTTATTGCCTGCGACATCAGGCAGGAGAACTGGAAGGGGATGGTTGTGACTGGTGGACCCGGCTGCAAACCCTGAGTCCGGAGCAGCAGGAAGTGTTGTTAAAACCTGCGAAAAACCCGCCCAGGAAACGACGTCGGAAAAAAACCGATAAAGCGGAATAAATGGCGATTGTATTCATTGGCATGGGCAGCAACCTTGAACAGCCCAGACAGCAGTTGTCGAAGGCATTAACGGCGCTGGAGCAGTTAGCCGACACTCAAATCCTGGCCGATTCCGGCATTTACCAGAGCCGGGCCATGACCCTGGCCGAAGACCCGGAACCCCAGCCCGATTATCTCAATGCGGTGGTGAAACTGGATACTCGGTTACGGCCCTATGAGTTGCTGGATCGATTGCAGGGCATCGAGCTAGCCCAGGGGCGAAGGCGGGAAAAGCGTTGGGGCGCGCGAACCCTGGACCTGGATATTCTGCTGTACGATAACATTGACATGCACGAGCCACGATTAACCCTGCCCCATCCTGGTATGGCTGAGCGTGATTTTGTGTTATACCCATTACATAAGATACAACCGACTTTGGAGATTCCCGGACTGGGAAGTTTGGCAATGCTGTTAGCTAAAGTGAGTGATGACCAAATTCATTATCTCGGAGCATTTGAGTGAATAATCCGGGATTTATCGTGATTGAAGGGCCGATTGGAGTGGGCAAAACCACCCTGGCTAAAAAACTGGCGGAGTCCTACCGCAGTGAATTATTACTGGAAGGCGCGGCAGAAAACCCGTTCATGTCCAAGTTTTACGAAAACCCGCGTGCCGCGGCCTTGCCCACCCAGCTCTATTTTCT
>JBLYYN010000181.1:0-6496 GCA_048550535.1 Gammaproteobacteria bacterium | reverse complement strand
TCAGTCTTTTGTTTATTTAGTTTCGATGCCAGCTGAGAAGTGATTGTGTTTTGACTCGACTCAGGTAATGGGGGCATAGCCTCGGCCATTATATATTTGGCATCGACATAATCTTCATCCACCAGCATCGGCAACAATCGAGCCGGCGGAGTAAACCTCAGGGCCATAAAATGATCGGAAAGGGCCACTGCATGCTGGTGAATCTGAGGCTCTATCTCAGACAGAGAATGGCCTTTGTATTGGGCAATATTATCCAGGCACCGATGCGCTAGCCGATCATGCCAGCTGTGTTGCACCAGCCGTGCCAGTCGCGATGCCAGCACCACCCCGCTAGCCAGAGTGTAATCCTGCCCCTTTAGCTCAAGACTCTGAACCGCCAGTTCCGGCTGAGCCCAGGCTTTTGCCAGCTCGGCACCCAGTGAGCGCATGGAACATCCCAATACCTGCTCTGCAGCCTGATCATAACTCAGGTGCTGACCATAGCAGCGACTTTCTATATCCGGCATCACTTTGCCACCATGGACCCAGAGTGCCATCTCGGCTAAAAACTGTAGCAATGCGGCCAGTTGCATTTCTTCTGGCTCATGAGTATTGCGTTGCTGCGCCCAGTCCAGAGCCAGATAGGCACCATGACAGGCGGCGGCCACCGCCGCTCGATAACCCTCGGTGTTTTGCTCGGCAAGTCCGAGCTGATCGAGCCTGTGGGCCTGCATCAGTTGTTGTTCCAACTGGCCACGCCCAAGATGGGACAGAGCGTTGCTCAGGGTCGTGAGGGGGCCACGCCCGGATGACTGGCGACTTTGATTGGCCTGTTTCAGCAATAGCACGGCCAGTGCGGGATCATCCAGAACAGGTTTTGCATAGTCCACCAGCGCCAGCTGTGGATTATCCATCTGCAGCTTTAAGGCGCTCAGGCTCGTGCCCAATACCGGCAACGGTTTAGTCGCCAGTAGATCCAGCCATTTTTTTAAACCCAGAGGCATTGTTATTGTGTTCTATAGCCCTGCCAGCACCAGTGAAAACCACTGATTATTCGATTCGGTATGTTTCAAGATAGATAAGCCAGCCCCCGTGAGCAGCTGCTCTATACCCTGAGACGTATATTTCTGACTGATTTCAGTCAGGATTTTTTCATCCTTATGAAAATACAGTTCCTCATTTAAGGATTGTAGCTGAACCCTGTGAGGCTGCTTGGCCACCAGATACATTTCGATGCGCTGTTCATCGGCATTGTAAATAGCCTGGTGACGAAAACGCTGTGTGTCAAAGTCAGCATCCAGCTGCTCATTCAATACTGATAACACATTCAGATTGAACTGCTCGGTAATGCCCCGGGCATCGTTATAGGCCGCATGCAGTATCTGCTCATCCTTCACCCGATCAACACCAATCAGCAGCGTATCCCCAGGCTGCATGCAGTGGCGCACTTCGGTAATGAAACGGCTGGCATCCGCTTTATCGAAATTACCGATGCTACTGCCTAAGAACACATACATACAGCTGCCGTCAGGACGGTGCAGGTGTTTCAGGCCAGCGGTGTAATCACCCACCAGCGGCAACACATCCAGCCAGTGGTATTGCTGGTTAAATTCTTCATGCACCTGCTGCAGCATTTCGATGCAGACATCGAATGGCAGGTATTCACATTCAATTTGCTGTTGCTCACAGGCCTGGATCAGGTGATGGGTTTTACGGCTGGTGCCGCTGCCAAACTCCAGAATATGATCGGGGCTGGCCTGGGCGATAAACTCACAGGCATATTGCTCTAATAAGCCGGCTTCCACTCGAGTAGGGTAATATTCTTCGGTATTACAGATCTGGTCGAATAACAGGGAACCGGTCTCGTCATAAAAATACTTTGGCGGCAAACTGCGGGGACGACTGAGCAGGTTTTCATACACATCCTCAATCAGATTGTTCACTGTGCGTGACTGAGGTATGTATATACAGTTGTCATCCGCTACCCTTTCTGATAAATACATCCGCATTCCTCCCATTCATTTATGTTATTGTTTATTCAAGCGTTAACTACTTATTCTAATTGTAAATATGTGTCGATTACTCAGTTATCTCGGACCGGCCATTGCCTTATCAGAACTTATCCTGACCCCAGAACATAGTCTGGAAAAACAGGCCTGGCAACCTAGAGAGCTACGGGAAGCCAAGCTCAATGCCGATGGTTTTGGCATTGGCTGGTACTCTCATGGCTCCGTGGCCCGTTACCGCCAGTCCATGCCGATCTGGAATGACCCGAATTTACATGATCTGAGCCAGAGCATTCAGCAACCTCTGTGGCTGGCCATGGTCAGAAGTGCCACCCCAGGGCTGGGTACACACCATTCCAACACACAGCCCTTCAGCTATCAACAATGGCTGTTCATGCACAACGGTTATATTCTGGACTTTCCCAGAACCGCACGCCCGCAGATACGTCACATTCTGAACCATGAATTCGAAGCCAATATCCGGGGTGATACGGATTCCGAATATATTTTTGCCCTGATTCTGCATTTCCTGGCGAAATCTAAAAATCCCATAGATGCCATTCGCATCAGTTTTGATACCATCGCAGAACTGATTGGCCCGGAACGCGCCCTGCTCAATATACTGCTCACCGACGGTGAGCGGATTTATGCCAGCAAACATGCCATCAATGGCCTCTGCCCCAGCCTGTATTATGGGCGTGGAATCGAGCCCTTTGCCAGCACCAGCCAGTTACTGGTATCCGAACCGTTAAACGAGGACCAACCCTGGACTGTGATTGATGATCACAGCCTGGTGGTACTTGGCCACAATCAGGAACTACAAAGCTCCCCCTTATGAGTACATCACTGCCCACAATGATCCGACTGCGCGCGATCCAGAACAAATCCCGGCAATTACTGGAATCACTTAATGACAAGATCAGCCGCACCCAGTTCCATCAGGACTTAAGCCCCCTGGGCTGGCATCTGGGGCATTGCCTGTATATTGAAAATTACTGGCTGCACGAAGTACTGCAATCCGATAACAGCCAGACCCAAAAACTGGAAAGCCTGTACATACCTGAGAACTGCCCCAGGCCGAAACGAGGCAAACGCATTCCCAAGCTCAAGCAACTGATCAGAGACGCCCAGTTACAACAGGACAATAACGATCTATTGCTCATTGAAATGACATCCCCCTTGAGCGATCACAAGCTGTTCCAGGATGAGTATTTACAATATTTCATCATCCAGCACTACGCTCAGCACTTTGAGACCATGCACATGGTGCTCAACCAGATGTCGATCAAAAAAGACAGGGGCAAATACAAGCCTGGCCAGCCACTACAGGCCGCGCCCCTGTCCACCGATTCGGTACACATCAATGCCGGTGAATTTGAGGTTGGCGGTGAATCGCCGCTGGCCTATGACAACGAACTGCCCAAACACCAGACCCGGCTGGATCGTTTCAATATTGCCCTGAGACCCGTCACCAATGCCGAATACCTGGGATTTATAGAAGCCGGTGGTTATGACCATCAGGCCTACTGGTCAGAGCAGGGCTGGCAGTGGCGAAATGAAAACAATATTTGCCAGCCCGATCACTGGAAGCAAAACAAACAGGGTGAATGGTACGCCATCGAATACCCCGAACCTGCCGATCTGGTGGCGAAGGATCCGGTATATGGCATTAGTCATTACGAAGCTGAAGCCTTTGCGCGCTGGTCGAACGCCCGCCTGCCCCATGAACACCAATGGGAAGTCAGTGTCGCCCAGGGCAAACTGGAATATACCGGAAAAGTCTGGGAATGGTGTAGCAACACCTTTTATCCTTATCCGGATTTCCAGGCATTTCCCTATGACGGTTACTCCAAGCCCTGGTTTGATGACCAGCACTATGTAGCTCGTGGTGCCAGTCGTCATACTCGCCCGGAAATCCGGCGCCCATCCTTTCGCAATTTTTTCAATCCAGACAAGCGCCACATATTTGCCGGCTTGCGCCTTGTGTTTGACTAACGAGCACGTATCCTAGAGAGCCTCTGACTAGAGTGACCGCGACAACCGGACAGATTTAAATGCAAGTACCCCAAAGTTACATAGAAAACACTGTCAACCTGGCCCTGCAGGAAGATCTCGGCCATGAAGATGTCACCAGTAAAATGATTGCGGAAGACGATTTCAGCTTTGCCACGGTTATCAGCCGAGAGCCGGCCATCATCTGCGGTGTAGACTGGTTCGATGAAGTGTTCGCTCAGCTGGATTCGGAAATCCATATCGAATGGAATGTGGACGATGGCGATCAGATACAAGCCAATCAGCAACTTTGTAGTCTCAGCGGTTCCACCCGGGCTCTGCTCAGTGGAGAACGCACCGCGCTGAATTTCCTGCAGACCCTGTCCTCCACCGCCAGTATTTCGCGGCAATATGCCGATGCGGTAAAGGATACTCAGGCCCGGGTACTGGATACTCGCAAAACCATTCCCGGCCTGAGACTGGCCCAGAAATATGCGGTCAGCTGTGGTGGCTGCCACAACCATCGCATCGGCCTGTTCGATGCCATACTGATTAAGGAAAACCATATTCTAGGAGCTGGCGGTATTCCTCAAGCCATAGAAGCCGCCCGTTTCAACAGTCCGGAATTAGACATAGAAATCGAAGTAGAAAACCTGGATGAACTCAAACAGGCACTGGCTTCTGGCGCAGAGCGCATACTGCTGGATAATTTCAGTATCAAAGAACTCAAACAGGCGGTAGCCATCACTGAGCACAAAGCCGAACTGGAAGCCTCCGGTAATGTCACCCTGGACAACATAAAAAAAATCGCCAAAACCGGAGTCGATTATATTTCCACCGGTGCGCTCACCAAAGACATCAAAGCCATTGATCTTTCCATGCGCTTTTCAGCCTGATAAAACAGTCCATATTATGTACTCTATGCGACAGGAACATCGGCTTAAATCATGAAGCACCTGAAACAACCGGTGAGGATCGGCTGGCGATTGACCCTGCTCATTTTACACATCCTGCTCGGCTTGCTGCTGGCGGCCCTGCTTCTGCGTAAAGCCATTCATCCAGGCACCCTGGCAGCACAACTTACTCTCTGGTGGCATAGTCGGCTGTGCAAAATTTTCGGCGTGCAATGCAGCACCCGGGGCAACATCAATACTGCACCCACCCTGTTCGTGGTCAATCATATTTCCTGGTTTGATATTCCGGCACTGGGTTCCAAAATTCCGGTGCATTTTCTGTCCAAAGATGAAGTGAACAGCTGGCCGATTATTGGCTGGCTGGCCAGACAAACCGGAACGCTGTATATCAAGCGGGGTGGACAGGGTGCTGCGGAACAATCGATGAATGATATATCCGACACCCTGAATCGCGGTGGCCATGTGGTGATCTTCCCCGAAGGCACCACCACCGACGGCACCTCGGTTCGAAAATTCCATAGCCGTTTGTTTCAGGCTGCCATCGATGCCGGCGCTCCGGTGCAACCTGTGGCCTTAAGATACCCACACCCCGATGGGGTTCATCCCAAAGCACCCTTCATCGGTGACACCCAGTTTTTACAGTCGACTCTGGATATGATGTCGGAAAAACAGATGCTGACGGAACTGGAATTCCTGCCACCAATTGATAGTCAGGGTCTGAATCGAACGGAACTGGCGAAGCAGTGCCAGGAGCAGATTTTAGATGCGGTTAGGGTGGGGAATTTGAGTGAGAACAGATAGATAAAATAGTAGGCCTAATTCTTTCATCCTCACATTCCAATATTTTTTAACATTGGTTTCGCCTCCTGGCGACCTACTTATTTTTCTGCAGCAAAGCTACCGCATCCTGCTCACGCTCCTTACCTACGTCCATGTAGGCAACAAAGAAGATAACCAAGAAAATGCCGCCCCGGGTCGCTAGCCACTATGCAAAAAAGCGCATAGTGGTGCCTTCGTCAGTCGCAATTTATGAGGCTGCTGCGAAACTCACGAATTACAAAAAGCGTAATTCGCTCAGACATTCTCGCAGACAACCCCCTCATAAATCACTCCCTCCTCAGCTTACTCCAAAGGGGTTCTTGCGTGTGAACACCTACACGGATGTAGGTAGTTAGGGTAACGCAGGAGCAGTTGCCGAGATGACACGCAAATAGGCAGCGCAAAGCGCACAGGCTTTCTTGTGCTTTTACGCATTTACAACCCCATTGATCAAGCCGAGGAGCTCATGATGGATGTGCAAGCTTTCTGCGAGCATGTCTGACGAGCGTTGTTTGCGAGGAGTTGCGCAGCAGGCACATTTATCATGTGACGACGAGGGAACCCTTCATGGATTTTCTTTTCATGAAGGGCTTGTGAGTTGGGGCGTGTTTCTTTGGTTCGGTTTCTTTACACGAGTAAAGAAATGAACTCGCCCAACAGGGCGAAACCAATGCTAAAAAAATAGCACAAAGATAAATTGAAAATAAAAATCACAAAAAAACAGAAATGCTCCCGCTAAGCCCACTTAGCCCTCAACCGCGAAACAAAAAACAACACCACCGACAT
>JBLYYN010000180.1:0-10478 GCA_048550535.1 Gammaproteobacteria bacterium | reverse complement strand
CTCCTGTGTTTGCAGTGTTTTCTAGACAACTACATTGTACCAATGCAGGGTGATTTAAGCCTGTCTATTTAGTTTACTGGGACAGCAGTGGGTCAGAGCCCTTAACTAGTTCGCCTTTTTCTGCTTTTCAATCGAGTCTGACACTTTTGATCTCTAAACCAGGATCAATGCCCAGAGTGTTAGGATGGGTGTCCTGATATCCATCAAAATTCGACCCAAACGGTTTTCGAATACGGACAACTTGGGGTAAAATGTGCAATTATTCTAATTGATGATGTCCACGACCATTAATATTAAAGATGTATCCGTAAACGAAGTCACCTGTTCAAATTGTCAGGCTTTCTGCTGCCGTTTAGAGGTCATGCTTATCACCGACACTGGTGTCCCTGACGAGCATATTGCTCTAGATGAATGGGGCGGTGAAACGATGTTGCGTTTAGAGGATGGCTGGTGCTCAGCTTTAGATCGTGAGACTTACATGTGTTCTATTTATGAAAATCGCCCTTGGATTTGTCGAGAATTCGAAATGGGTTCATATGAATGTCGTCATGAAAGAGCAGTACAGGCGGTAGCTTCACTTTAGTTATCTTAGGTAATAAAGTTAGTTTATTTTATCAATATCGTAGTGGGTTACAAATATAGAGATCAGAACACAGTTATCTCTAATATACTACAAAATCAGATAAACGCCCTCCTCCTCCTCAACACGCGGCCTGCCCGAAGCCAACGGTCAGGGCTTTCCTTTTGCCTTGACCAAGGGAAACATCAACATAGTTATCCGAAGTCAATAAAGATACCTAAAACCAGGATCAATGCCCAATGGTTGATGTACTGTATGATCCACAATATCGAGAAATTACAGCATTACGGTTCAATAGGGTAAAACACTGGACGAAAACCACCCAATTGTGCATGATAAGGGACACTAAAATTATTCAGGCTTTAGAATAATCTAATATATCAGAGCTTTGAGATTATACAGCAATTCAACTGCCTGGAATCTATTTTGATTTATTTGGTTTTTTCTACAGCCTCGTTAGGTGTTTATTATGTTAAAGCACACGTCAGTATTTATACTAATTTTGCTATCAAAGATAGTATTTGCAGAAAATATTTATGAGGCCAAACATAAAATTGATATATGGAAAGAAAGTACACTAAAGAATGCTCGTACAACCGAAGATATTCTCTCAATAAATGATCAAGCTTATAAAAAGTGGGATATAAGACTTAACGATGTATATAATTCTTTACTAAAAAAAATACCAGAAAAAGATAGGAGGTTATTACGAGAAAGCCAAAGACAATGGCTGGCTTATCGTAGTCCAGAATTTAAATTTATGGCCATACATATCCAAAGATCAGGTGGTAGTCTTTCTAAAGTAATTACCTCTAATAGACAAGTAGAATTTATTCGTAATAGAGTAGTTGAATTAGAAGCTTATGAGTTTATATTCGATTCTCCTCCGTGAGAACCACACACCTAACAATGTATTCAAAATGGACGGCGCACAAATAGCGCCGCCCTTTAACTTAGTCGTTAGAGGCAAGGGAATTATGATTCAAAAGGCTTTGAAAACATCTACTTTATTATTCGCTATCATTTTCCCCATAATTGTCACTGCAAATAGCCTGAGCGACGAAGAAAGAAAAGTCCGTAAATATGTATCAAGGTTTTACCAGGTGACTGATGGAGCATTAGGAAGATGTTCTAGTGATTATATTGGCACTTTTAAAGTTACTCTTGATAAATTTAAAAGCACATATCCTGAACTAATGAGCTTAGTGAACAATTCTAAATATTATCAACGAGCTGTAAACAACTTCGCTGATGACATTGAGCGCTCCAAAAGTGAAACACAAAAAAAATTATCTCGTGAGTGTCAATATGTGGATTACTTATTGAAAGAGATGCTTAATACTGAAAAGGGGAAAAATTCAGTATTAAATGCAATTAAAATTATTAAGAATTAAACGAAAGCCAAGGGTCAGGTCTTTCCTTTTGCCTTTACCCAGGAAAACATCAACATAGTTATCCGAAGTCAATAAAGATACTTAAAACCAGGATCAATCCCCAGTGGTTGGTGTACTGTATGGCCCAAAATATCAAGAAATTACAGCATTACAGTTCAATAGGGTAAAACACTGGACGAAAACCACCCAATTGGGCATGATAAGGACACTAAAATTATTCAGGCTTTAGAATATCCTAATATATCAGAGCTTTGAGATTATACAGCAATTCAACTGCCTGGAATCTATTTTGATTTATTTGGGTTTTTCTACAGCCTCGTTTTATGCTTGGTGAATAACTGCATAACAAGTCAATCAAGATCGCACGCAAACGGAGAGTGCTGTGACCGAAGCCAAGGGTCAGGGCTTTCCTTTTGCCATTACCCAAATATTATTGAAGTTTTTTATAACAGAAATCGCGGACTTGCTTTTCTAAACTACATGTCACCGGTAGGGTATGAAGATAAATATGCCGGTAATTAAATTATCCGTTTTATTGGGAGAACCTCAGCCCTGAGTGCATTGTTAATGCATATATCAATGAAAATACACAGGCTGATGGATCTTAAATAGGCCAAAAATGGACATAGATCTAGACCATCTTTTAAATCTAATCTGGTCAAGTATTCGAATACTGCCCTGGCACTGGATAGTGGCAGGCGCCCATTTTGTGTTGGCCCCACTGGCGGCTGTGCATGCCATGTTGTACAAGCGTGATTCGCGTGCAGCTTTGGGATGGGTGTCTGTGTGTTTGTTTTTCCCATTAGCAGGCCCATTGTTGTACTACATGTTCGGTATCAATCGAATCCAGACTCAGGCTCGTAAACTTTCACAGCCACATCTATTCCGGTTTCAGGTAGGCTATGAGAGAGGTTCTATGGGAGTTAAACTCACCAGTGATTTGCAGGAGCTGGATACACAATGGAAAAGCTTTGTGCGTGTATCAAATCGTGTGACATCACTGCCATTAACAGCGGGCAATGATGTGAGTATTTTACATAATGGAGAACAGGCCTATCCGGCAATGCTGGAGGCAATTAATTCGGCGGTCTGTCATGTGCTACTGGTTACCTACTTGTTTGAATCCGATGCTATTGGTAGTGCTTTTGTCGCTGCGCTAACCGCTGCCCATAAAAGAGGGGTACAGGTGAGAGTAATTGTAGACGGTGTAGGAGAACTCTATTCCTGGCCTCGAATGAGCCGAGCATTGCGCCGAACGGGTATTCGTGTCGAGCGTTTTCTGCCACCCAAATTACTGCCACCGGCGTTCTTTGTCAATTTACGCAATCATCGAAAAATACTGGTGGTAGATGGTGAACAAGGATTTACCGGTGGCATGAACATCGGCAGCAGACACCTGATGGAGTCGGCTTCAGGCCATAGGACTGCTGATCTTCATTTTTATGTGCAGGGGCCGGTAGTGGCACAATTAGAATCAATCTTTATTGAGGACTGGCGATTTGTCACCGGCGAAATTCTTAAAATCAAGGACACGGAACATGTGCAAAATGGAATGAACTATTGCCGATGCATCAACGACGGCCCGAATGAGGATCTGGATAAGATCTCCCTGGTCATGATGGGGGCGATTTCGGCTGCGCAACATGAAATTATTATTATAACTCCGTACTTCCTACCATCTCGGGAGATGATCGCCAGTCTTCAATCTGCAGCACTTCGTGGCGTAGATGTCGTCATCATTCTGCCACAACGGAGCAACCTGCGTTTTGTTGATTGGGCGACACGCAATCTGCTTTGGGAATTACTTCAGCTTGATGTGAAGGTCTATTATCAACCTGCCCCCTTTGCACATACTAAACTGTTTGTGGTCGATGGCATTTATGCACAGATTGGTTCGGCGAATCTAGACCCGCGCAGCTTACGGCTTAACTTTGAACTTAATCTGGAAGTTGTCGGCTCTGAAACTGTTGCCAGGCTGGCCAATTATGCCAGGGATATTTGCCAGCATTCAACCGAGGTAACATTACAGGAAGTTGATGAGCGTCGATTATCTGTCCGCATTAGAGACTCAGCATGCTGGTTGTTTATGCCTTATCTATAGACAAATGATCATGCTGGTTGATGTACTGTATGATCCACAATATCGATAAATTACAGCATTACGGTTCAATAGGGTAAAACACTGGACGAAAACCAACCCAATGGGCATGATAAGGGATAATAAAATCATTCAGGCTTTAAAATAATCTAATATATTAGAGCTTTGAGATTATACGGCAATTCAAATGCCTGGAATCTGTTTTGATTTATATGGTTTTTTCTACAGCCTCGTTAGCTTTCAAAAGGAAGTTCGTTATGAAACTACTCTCTAATACTGATAACGAAATACTAAATACTCTCATCATTTTGGCAGAAAACATGGAAAATGGCTGGAATGAAAATGATTATGTGAAATTCTCAAAAGATCAAACAGATGAATTTCGTAAGCAAGTAGATATTCATGAGTTCAATAAGCAAAGAAACGATGCTTATGGACAGTTGGGAAGCCACGAAATAATTGATTTTGTTACACTACATAAGAACCCAGACAATATAATAATTATATGGAAAATGAAATTTGAAAAAAGAGATGAGCATGGGCTTGCTATCTATTATTTCAAAGAAATAAATGATAAAGCTGTTATTTCAGGTGCCATGTTTCATGCTTAATAATTATATGCTAACAAATTGGCATTGGGCTCAAAGACCTCATCCGTTATGTGTAAAAAAGAAACAACAAGATGAAAGAGAATGATCTAATAGAATGGCTTCTCAATGGGGATGTCTCCATACAGTTTCAGGTACACCGAGACCTGCTAAACAATGAACAGCAACAGCTTCAGGAAAGAATAGCGAAAGAAGGCTGGGGCGCTGATCTTCTTTCTTTTCGCAAACAAGATGGACATTGGGGACGGAGTTTTTATCAACCTAAATGGACATCAACGCACTATACGATCATGGACCTGAAAAATCTTGGAATATCTCAAAATAACAATAAAGTACGTCAAACTTTATCATTACTAATTCAAAACCTTAAAGGCCCGGATGGAGGGATTTATCCAGCAGGAAAAAATCGGAAAAGTGATGTCTGTATAAATGGTATGTTTTTAAACTATGCTTCGTATTTCGGGGTCAACGAAAATGACTTGATGTCCATTGTTGATTTTTTAATTACAGAACATATGGCTGATGGTGGTTTTAACTGCTTCTCAAATACAAAAGGTGCCGTGCATAGCTCAATGAACTCCACGCTTTGTGTTATTGAAGGCATACTGGAATATACGAGGAATGGATACAAATATAGACTTAAGGAGTTGCAATCTTCTGAAATTAAATCCAGAGAGTTCTTACTACAGCATAAATTGTTTCGGTCGGATAGAACGGGTCTGATAATAGACAAAAAAATGTTGATGCTTTCCTATCCTTCACGATGGAGGTATGACATTTTACGTGCACTGGATTATTTTCGCCTTGCTGAAGTAGAATACGACCCTGGAATGGATGATGTAATTCAGGTATTGCTGAAAAAACGCAGAGCCGACAACAGGTGGCCTATTCAGGCAAAACATCCTGGGCAAACATATTTTGATATGGAAAAAGCCGGCGAACCCAGTCGTTGGAATACATTAAGAGCGTTACGAGTGTTAAGGTATTTCAAAATTAATGGGGCGGAAATCAATAACTAGATATTTTGGGTTAGAGTAAAAATTGCCTGCCCTTCTTTTTGTTAAGGTTTCGAGTTTTTATTCTGCCCCCAATGCCACATACCGCATACCGCATACCTCCATGTAGGCCTGCCCTTCACCCTTCTGGCCATGCAGAGCATGTTTATAATTGCTCCTGCCATTTTATCTGCGAGCATGTCTGACGAGCGTTGTTCGGGCAGATGTTTGCTCGGCAACTGCGTCATGCGTTTCCGAGGGCGAAACCTAAGCCAGAATCTACTACACTAATCAGGAAACAAGAAAGAGGTCGCTGACAAGCGTTAATGAGTCACATTTGTTAGCACCCCCTTTAATTCCTTTAATTCAAGACCCGATGTACAACATGCTATGAAACGCACCTTTAAAGAATACATCCTGCTGGCTGTGCCTACGGTAGGTATGATTGGCGTTTTTCCTTTTGTGATTTTACAGTTTATAAGGTCGCAATGGCTCATGGGCACGGTTGACGCCGCTATTGTTCTGGGCTTTGGTCTGGTCGCACTGTACGTATGGATGACCAGGAAAGTACGCATTCCAAGCATAGTGCTCACTGTTTTTACTTTATGTGCTACGGTCGCGGTCATTTATATCAACGGCCCCTCCCTGATCTATTGGGCTTTCCCAACCATGACCGCAGCATATTTTCTTCTCAAGCCAGGCGAAGCGGCTACTGCCAATATGCTTGCCTTGTTCGTACTTATACCGGTTATCAGTATGAATCTTGAATATCTGGAGTTTGTTAGCATCCTGATCACGATAATACTGAACAATATATTCTCCTATGTTTTTTCCATAAATATGCAAGAACACCAGGAGAAACTTGTCACACAGGCTACAAGAGATGCCCTGACAGGTGCCGGTAATCGTCGCTTGTTTGATGAAGATGCCAGGGAAAGTATTGCTTTCCTAAAACGAAGTGAAGTGACAACTACCCTGATACTGCTTGATATTGATCACTTCAAAAATATTAATGATGCATTCGGGCATGCGACGGGTGATCAGGTGGTCATTAATCTAACCAAGCTATTTCGATTAAGGCTCCGTCACCATATCTCTGGGTGTGGCTGCCTGTGATGTTACTTACACTAGCAAGACCTGGCTGGAGCGAGCGGATAGCGCACTTTATCAAGCTAAAAATACCGGACGTAATAGAACATGCCTTTAGCAATTAAAAAACAGTACTTGGTCTTGCCTTTTGCCTTAATTAAATACGAGGCCAGATCACAGATTTAACTCATATCACCTATTTAGCTGTAGTTTACTGTTTATGACCCATCCTATTCATATAAACTATTGATTTTCATATATTTCTTCTCGTGAGTTATGCATAAAGACAGACACCATCAATATAGGCACACTAAAAACACTGCATTCCATGTCATTTGATTAATTTAACCAATATATTGCATATATCGAGCCAAATTTCGGCCATAATCCTGTAAAATTCACTACACTCTGGATATTATTAATATCATATTCCAATAATGATGATAAAGGCTGAGTCTGTTCAGCAGGTAAATAAATGAAAATCGCATACTGGTTCATTTCTGTAATCCTGATTTTGGTCATGCTCATAGCAATGACACTATACGATGCGATTACCATACAGGAACTTGATAAAGAAAGTCGTTTGTATATTTATGACAAAGCCAGCCAGTTAAAAAGCAACCTTCAGACTACACTCAATTCCAATATGATAATATTGCAGGCTATATCTTCTATCGTCCATGCAGACCCCAAAATCAGCAACCAGGAATTCCAGACTTTTGCCAAACACCTTATCCCGGCATCTACATCTGTACGCAACGTTTCTATTATCTCGGACATGGTTATTCGTCATGTCTATCCAGTTGAAGGTAACGAAGTCGCCATTGGCTTCGATTTAAGCGCAATACCCGAACAGAAAAATGCCATCAATCATATTAAAAATACTGGGAAGCAAGTAATCTCGGGGCCTCTGCCACTGATTCAGGGTGGTACCGGCATCATTGGCCGCTCACCCATATATTTGAATAGCGATCAACAGCCGCCATTAGATAATAATTTCTGGGGCAGTGTATCCATCGTCATTGATTTTCAAAAATTGCTCGAACAGGCACAGCTTTCAAAATTTAATGATGAACTCAGCATTGCCTTACGCGGCAAGGATGGACATGGCGCCACGGGAGAGATGATTCTGGGTGAGTCTTCTGTTTTTCGATCCGATCCGGTATTACTCGATATTCAGCTGCCACAGGGCAACTGGCAAATAGCTGCAATACCTAAAGGTGGCTGGCAACAACTTCCATCCAGCATATGGTTAAGCCGTATTGTCAGCCTGACGGTTAGTCTGCTGGCCATTACCATCGTATTACTGGTTATTAAATATAATCGCGATAGAAAACTATCCATACAGGTCTTGAAACAAGAGAAAGATTTCAGTAACGCAGTACTCGATACCGTCGGCACCGTAATTACGGTTCTGAATAAAAATGGAGAAATAGTTCAATTTAATAAAAGTGCTGAAGACATTACGGGCTATAGCGCTGAAGAGCTTCAGGGTAAACCCATCTGGAATTACCTGATTCCCGATGAGCAGATAGAAGGCGTACAGAATGTATTCAAGGAACTTAGCGCCGGCCATTTTCCCAGTCATTATGAAAATCACTGGAAAACCCGCTACACGGGTAAACGATTATTCGCCTGGTCCAATACCGCCTTACTCGATAGCGACAAGACTGTAAACTATGTCATTGCTACCGGTATTGATATTACCGAACAAAGAAAAGCCGAACTGGAACGTGAACAACTGCAACATCAGCTATTACAAACCCAGAAAATGGAAGCCATCGGACAGCTTACCGGCGGTATCGCACATGATTTTAATAATATCCTGGCATCCATATTGGGTTATACCGAACTGGCAGTAGAAAAATATGCTCAACCCGGCCAGGGGAAACTGGCTGAATATTTACAGCACGTTATGAACTCAGCAGAAAGAGCCAGAGAACTGGTTGCCCAGATGCTGGCATTCAGTCGTGGCGATGACTCACATACACAAAATATCAACCCGGTTCCAGCAATTCAGGAAGCCGTGCATATGTTACGCTCCATCATTCCATCTTCCATTCAGATGGATACCGAATTCGATGAAAACTTGCCTGAAATTTTAGCTAATTCAGTCGAGCTCAACCAGGTCATTATGAATCTGGCCATAAATTCCCGTGATGCTTTGAATAATCAGGGTAAAATTTCCATCTGGATAAAAAACCGTAGAGTGGATGACTATTGTGACTCCTGCCATGAAAATGTCAGTGGTCAATTTATTGAAATAGGTATCAAAGACAATGGTTCCGGCATAGAACCGGAATTGATCAATCATATATTTGAACCCTTTTTCACTACTAAAGATGTTGGCAAAGGCACAGGTATGGGACTTTCCATGGTGCATGGCATTATACATAGCTGGAATGGACATATATTGGTCGACTCCAGTCAGGAAACAGGGACTATCATGCGGCTTCTGATCCCTGCTGCTAGCAAACAGGGCACTACTCAGCCGGATATTTCAAATATAGATAATAAATTATCAACAAAAACAGTCAGTAAAAAGCTAAACAATTGTCACAATATTATGGTTATCGATGACGAAGTCTCTATTGGTAGCTTCCTGCAAGAACTACTGGAAATAAATAATTTCTGTGTGGATTATTTTTCCGATCCCAAGCAGGCCCTGACCAAGTTCAGACAGAACCCTGAGCAATATGATCTGATTATCACTGATCAGAGTATGCCGGGCATTACAGGCTTACAATTGATTCAACAGATTGCCATACTACATCCCGACATACCCGTTATCCTCTGCACCGGATACAGTGAACATATAGACGAAAATATCGTGGTACAGAAAACAGCCGATATTTGTTTACAAAAACCACTGGATACCAAGCAACTTATTTCATCCATCAATGACCTGATCGATGAATGAATCGGAGCATATATGAACAGTATACTGACCATCAGTATTGATAAGTCGGCATATTGCCAGAATTTCCCAATCCAATATCACTAAACTGTGAACTATTGCGCAAGCAATTTCATGCTTATAAAATCGTTTTGGCATAAAATCTGGTTTATTAATAACCCGTGTACCCTGGTATCTTATAAGGCAAATTAGCATGACAAAACAATTGTGTTTTTTGTGTTTTACCCTGTTAGCAAACTACCCCCCATCAGTTATTGCGAGCACGGATGATATGTATTGCACACTGATGGAATCAGAGAGTGAACGCTGTCATTTTCAGTCTGCTACTAGTTCTTATTCGCTAGCAGTAGAAGGTGCTTTGCTCAGGGAAAAAGACAATAAGTCCATCGTTTTCAAGCTGCCAAAAAAGTTTTATATAGAATCCGTACATTTCAAACCATTGGCAAACAAAATTATTTTTACATTTTCAATCAGTGATGGTGATTCTGGCAGCGTACTGATCAGCCTGTTTGATGAGGACAAATTTAGTTTTGAATGGCAGACCGAACTATTTGCATTTAACATCTCCCCGGCTCTAGTGCATAACAACTCAATTTACCTGGGTGGCATAGGTGTAATTGCCAAAATCAATCTCGATAATGGCAACATCATCTGGCATCACACGGGTTTATATGAGTCGGAAACACAGGCCTACAATTCTTTTGAAACACCCAGGGTAAAAGATGGCTATATTATTTTCACAGAGCAGAAGGTCCCAGATGCCAGTTACCCGGGTATAAGAGAAATCCAGGTACTGG
>JBLYYN010000179.1:0-8099 GCA_048550535.1 Gammaproteobacteria bacterium | reverse complement strand
GGCTACGCTTGACTGTCTGTAATGCGTTAATCGGCAATCTATAGCCTAACATCGCCGCTATAATCGTCTCCCTCATTGTGCTCATCATCGTCTGCCTTATTAGGGGGGCTGCTATTCCAGGTGTTGTCTGCTGCATCAACGCTTACACCTGTGGCTAATGCATTGACTAAGCCAATCTGCCTGTTTTCCGTTACTGTTGCGCCGCTAACGGATATGTCGATGGGGGAGGTGTTATCTTTAGCAACTTCGCCGAAGCGGATGCCCGTTTCATTTTTGCTAAACTCTCCTCCGCTTATGGTGATTCCGCTTAAGGTCGCGGGATTAGCGCTATAGCCAGGGTCATTTCCTGTTCCCCTCGCTTTTACTGTAAGCCCCGCGCCATTACTTGAACCGATTCCATTACCTGTCACGATTAAATTGTTGAACTCAATATCTTGATATGTGCCGTATTTCAGGTTTATGTCAATACCCGCATTCCAGGCATCTGCCCATGAAGCTGATAAATTAGTATCTCCATTATCTATCGCACTCACATGGTTGAATACTGAATGGGATAATCGCTCTGTATAGAATCCTTTTGATGAGTTATTTTTAAATGTTGTGTGACTTATATTTAGCTTATCAAGATAACCCGGATTATCGGCAGTGATTGCTCCGGAAATAAATCCGTATGATAAGTTCCTGAACAGAGAATTGGTGATTACTAAACCACTCAAGCTGGTGTCTGGCGCAAGATAAATCCCACTCTCCAGGCCTGGATAGGGCTGATCATTTCCGCTGACGCTGATATTATCCAGTTTTATATTGCTGAGTTTAGCTCCGCCGGAGATCATAATTCCAGTCATCTTTCCTTGCCCAGTGGCGGGCAGGATATTATCAGTTTGAATTGTCAGGTTCATTAATAATAATGGATTTACAGAAGAGCTCCCTGAAGCAGAAACTCTAATCACTGGAAAATCATCTTCTGGAGTGATATTAACTTCACTTCCTGATCCAATGAGTGACAAGCCTTTGTTAACCACAATATTCTCATTATATGTTCCAGCTGGCAGGTTAACCACGTCGTCATCTGCTGCCGCCTCTATGGCCTCCTTTATGGATTGGCCGACGTAGTGATTTATTTTTCCTGCCGGTATGCTGTAAGCATTAGTGTTGCTGTATGAGAATTTTGATGATGCAGCCAAGGTATTAGCAAATTGATCCGCATCGGCTTCTGTTTCCTGGTAAAACCATTGTTTGTAATCAGACCCATCCCTGAACCCATACGCCAGCCATTCGAACTTGTCGGGTAACTGAAGGTTACTTATAAGGTAGTAGTTCGTATCCTTGTCAGGATCCTGTTCGACCAGTAATGGATTGTCTTCGCCGGCATAGAATGTGCCAAGCAGTCTTACGTTATTCGAAGAAGAGCCTCTGCTCTGAATAGAAACTCCGCCCCAGGCGTTAGCATTGGTTTTTATGTTTGTGACCGTGACGTTTTGGGAGTTGAGTATCATGAGGCCGAAACCCGAAGCGGTACCCGTTACTTCGATATTATTCAGGGTTTCGGTTTCAACGGTGTTAAGATCTACTCCGGTACGCATAGAGTTCTGGACCTTTATGTTCTCAAGCGTGATATTGTCAACATGGGATATGTGCATTCCATAACCACCCGATGTTCCCACCAGGGTCAAGTCCCTGATTGTCGATCCACTGCCAACAGTTTGAATCTTTATCGCATCTTCCGCAAAGGAACTTGCATCAATGATCGTTATATCAATGCCTGATCCAACTATTGAAACGCGCTTCTCGAAAACCAGTTTCTCGGCATAGGTGCCGGCAGCCAGCTTGATCGTATCTCCGCCAGTTGCAAACTTAATGGCCTGTGAAATTGAGCTAAAGTAACATCCTGTGGTGCACACTAAATGGAATTTCGGATCATCGATGAAAATATTCCTTGATAATACACCTGTGCTGTAAGGGTCGGTTTGCCCTGCAAACAGGCGCCAGGAAAAACCACCCTGATCCAGGCTCTTGTTGCTTATGAGGTCATCGTCCAGTACCAGCAAACTACCGGTGAAAGTGAGGCTTTCATTCTTTTCCTCGGACGGAGCTGTAAGCTGGACGGTTGTGCTCCAGTTTAAACCGTTATAGCTCAGCTGCATTGCAATATCCTTGCCTGCCCCAAGCCGGGCCGTGGGTGCTTGGGCAAACTTCAGTGAAGCTATGGGGAAGGCTCCATTTGCACTTACCTTAAAGCTCGCGCCCGTATCCACTTCGGTGGGAACATCAACGGTAATGTTGACAGGCTTCAGTTCTATCGAAATCCTGCTTACACTATCGATAATGACATCGACACCTTTCTCAAGGCCGGCGGCCAGGAGGAATGTGTCGCCGGTGAGGATGCGGTCCCCTGCAAGCAATACCACATTGTAAGTTCCTGCAGTCATGTCGAGGGTGATGGTGTTGCTGGTAGAGTCTACGCTGGCCGAAACCACTTTATCGGTTGAGTAGGCGTATAAAGTAAAGGTGTCTGTATTGTCCTTCGCCCAGGCGTTATCAACCCCGATACTGGCGAAGGCATTAGTTAAATCCACCTGTAGACTGCCATTGACCGGGTCTTCATGATGGTTGTCGTCATCCAGCTTACAGGAAGCTAAAAAGACGCTGAAAAATAAGGCGAAGGCCACAGCTATTAAAAAGGAATTACTCTGGGACTTGCCGATCAATATATTTTGCAGGCAATTGCTGCGTAAGCCAGTGGACTTAGCTGCTGTTGCCACAAGAATATCAGTGCATGGTATTTTGGTATCCATTCTGATTCCTCCCGCCCGTAAAGATCGAAAGAATTGATAACGAGCTTTAATGACTCGCTCGATCTTTAGCCCAAAAAATTATTTATTAGTTATGAATGACAGTTTACGCCTCGTCAGAGAATAAAATCAAGTGTCGGAAATATAGAAACAAGCAAAGAGAAAGTGCCCCTTTACGATACAATATTTTAAGTAAGTAATGTGCTTTGTGCTAACAAATAAGACAAATTGGATGCCAGGAATGATTTGCCACAGAGACACAAAGCGCACAGAGAAAACAGTCGGGGTTGTAATAGGGCGTAATTATAAAGCTCTGTGTACCCTAATGGCATAAATCCATGCAGGCAACGCGAATGCACGCAAATAAAAAAAAGCATCTCTGTGTTGTGCGCCGTAGGCGCACAAATAAAACATTTGCGTTCATTTGCGGACTATAACTTTTATATTCACAAACCTCTTCTTATGGCTAAGCTGATTACCGTAAAATGTTTAATCGCTACACTCTATACCATTTTTCACTATTAAATGCTCATAGCGTTGATCAGTCAGTGTTCGCAGGAAACAAACCATGGCTTCAAGCTGATTATCCGTCATCGGGTCAGCTGTCGCTAACTCTGCGCTACTTATCGTGGTTGAAACCTCGGGTTCAGACCAGGCTATACCGGTTTCCGGATTATTAGCTCGATTGGTTGGATTAACAAAGTGATCATAGAATTCGATCACCGTTTTAAGTTCACGAAAAACACCATTGTGCATATAGGGGCCGGTGATTGCGACATTGCGTAAGGTCGGTACTTTGTATTTGCCTCTATCGGATTCAAGTCCGGTATTATTTTCCAGACCCGGGTCAATTTCTGTCACTCCATTGAGCAGCCTGACGGTTTCATTTACCGGCACTGCGATATTGTGATATTCATAACTGGTAAAGGTTTCTTTAAATTTATTTACCGGATCGCCATTATCATGCAGCTGATGACAAATGCCGCAATTCGTAAACTGGGAAAAGAACAGGGCCTTACCCGTATTTTCCTTGAAACTCAGGATATAGTCTCCGCTGAGTGAGCGATCATATTTTGAATCAAAGGGAGAGAATTCATCGGTTTTTTCAAACTCACCGATACTTTCAGCCATAGCGTCATAGGCCGCTTCTGTGTCATTAAAAATTTCATCACCATACAAATGTTTGAAACTGTCGATGTAATACTGATTTTCCTGCAACCGGTTTATGACACTGGCTTTATCCGGCATACCCATTTCAATAGGATTAGTCGGAGGGCCGCCTGCCTGGCCTTTTAAATCTATTTCACGGCCATCTAAAAACTGGCCTCCCAGGCCACCGGTATAACTATTGTGCTTATTGTGTCGCTGCCGGGTTCCTAGATGAAAATCCGGGGAAAACCTGGCATAGCCTGCCGTAGGTGCATTTCTATCTCCCAGAGAGCTTCCATCATCACCAACAGAAACCGCTGAAACCAGGCCATGGGCATCTGGCCGATCATCAATAAATCCATGATTGCGGTTATGGCAGGTCGAACAGGACTGGGTTCTATTCAAGGACAGATTAGTATCTTCATATAACTTTTCACCCAGTTCCTGTTTGCTGGAAGCAAGGTTAGAAGGATTATCCGAACAGGCGGATAAACCTGCCAGCAGTACTAACGCCAGTAATTTTTTATTCATCGCAAATGCCACCCACATAGAAAAAAAACAATAAAAACAGTGTCGGCCAGGGCCAGCTTCAATCTAGATAGTAATAAAAATACTTATATGAATAATCAGGAGTAGCAAAATCATATCATAATGCAAATGCTATTGACAATGATTCGTATTTGCATTTAAACTCAGGCTCAAATTCAATATCCAATAAACAAAACTTAATTTTTGAGGGCTTTTTTCATGAAACTGACACTTTTAGCCAGTGCCACGCTATCTGCATCATTATTATTAGCGGGCTGCAACGGTTCAGATGATCAGACCAACGAAATCCATGATCTGGATAAAATGAAACAGGTTCTGGAAACCAATGCCGACATCGCCTATGCGACCTATTCAGACTCAGTCACCACAGCCCAGCAGCTTAAAACCGCTATTGAAACTCTGACTGCGGATCAGGATCAGTCTGCCCTGGACGCAGCAAAAAACGCCTGGCTGGTTGCCCGTGAACCCTATAGCCAAACCGAGGTTTATCGATTCCGTGACAGTCCTATTGACGATGACCCGGCCACTACCGATGCTGAAGATGGCCCGGAAGGTGACATCAATGCCTGGCCCCTGGGTGAAGCCCTGATTGACTATGTGACCACCGGCATTGACTTTGGTGACGATCAGGTGGGTGTGACCAGCCACAGCACTGGCGTTGCAGATCCCATTCCGAGCAATAACATTATTGCATCAACCGCGATTACTATTGACGCAAGTCTTCTGGCCAATACCGCCACTGCCGATGATGAGCATGATGTCATTGCCGGATACCATGCCATAGAGTTCCTGCTCTGGGGTCAGGATCTGAATCAGGACGGCAGTGCTGACACGGTGAATAGTCGTGAAGCTAACAGCCCCTATGGTGCTCCCAGTTCCGGTGGCCATCGTCCGCTAACGGATTTCCAGACCGGTGGTTTTTGCACCAGCGGTACAGGCAATCCCCAGGCGGATATCATCTGTACTCGCCGCCACATGTATTTAACAGTGGCTGTGGATAAATTAATTGCGGACCTCATTGCCGTTCGTGATGCCTGGGCACCCGCGGCAGGATATCGCACTTCATTCACCACCATAAACACCATCGATGAAGGCAAAGGCCGCTTGCTGAAAATCCTGACCGGTATGGGTACCTTGTCTGAAGGAGAACTGGCAGGTGAGCGTATGCAAATTTCGCTTTCAGCCAATTCCCAGGAAGATGAACATTCCTGTTTTTCTGATAACACTCATCGCGATATCTGGCTAAATGCCAAGGGTGTATCCAACAGTTATTACGGCACTTACGCCGGCTATAACAGCACACCGGCGACGGATACCACCGATGACGTTACTACTAATGCGGTCAACGGTTATGGCCTGGATGATTATCTGGCAGATATAAAGCAATCAAATCTGGCAGCCGATGTAGCCGCTGCATTAACCGTGACTGAAACCAATTACACTGCGATTGATGCTAAAGCACGTGCCGGTATGCCGATTGATGTGTTGATCATGGATCCAAACAGCATTGATGCCAAGCCGGTTAGAGACACCATCCTCTCCCTCAATGCGCAATCCGTTCAAATTGCAAAAATCGCTACCGAACTTGATCTGGGTAGTGCGAATGATGTGGTTGACCCTGGTGCATCTGGGTGTGATACCAGCAACCCCACCTCAAGTTGTTAAATAGTTACGAAAAATAATGGAATGGCTCGAACAGCCAGGTGCAGGCCTGGCTGTTTGAAGTTTAACCATAGCCAATCGATTTAGTCACACACTAACCCTATGCATAAGCCAACGATCTATATCAGTTTATTTGTCATATCCCTGGTTATGTTGGCTAGTGGGTTCCAGTTCGGAACTTCCAGTACCGTTGTACCACCCATGACCGTTTCGGAACTCAATCCAGGTGGCGACACCACGATATCAATAAAACCGACGCCGTCTTTTATGTTGCCGGCAAAAAACCTGGCTGAAGACAAAAAACCGGAGTTTCACGCAGGCAAGGCACTGGCCCATCAACCCTGGGTGAAAGCACCTACCATCACCAGCGCCCGTGACGGCCTGGGGCCTTTGTATAACACCCGCACCTGTCTGGTATGTCATGCCAACGGTGGCCGGGGTCATATGCCAGAGGACGATCAACAATTACTGTTTAGTAATTTTTTAAGATTAAGCATTCCCGGACATGATCCGGTTAACGGTGTCATTCCTGAACCAACTTATGGCGATCAGTTGCAATCCCAGTCCATCGCTTTATCCCATCAATTACGCACACACCAGGGTGCTGATGCAGTGTTGCATAAAGAAGTTGCGCCAGAAGGCTATGTCTATGTTAACTGGATTGAAAGTGAGTTTGTTTATCCCGATGGTCACAGTATCCGTTTGCGCAAACCGCACATTGAAATACGTAATTTGGGATATGGAGATATGCACCCAAAGACTTTACTAAGTCTTCGTAATGCGCCGCCCATTCATGGCATGGGTTTGCTGGAAATGATTGAGCAGTCTGACATAGATAAAAATGCAGATCCTGAAGACATAAATCAAGATGGCATTTCGGGTCGAGTCAACATCAGCTGGGACTATGAACAAAACAGGCCGCGAGCTGGACGCTTTGGGTTAAAAGCCAACAAGGCCAGTGTGCGATTTCAAATTGCCAGTGCACTGCATGGGGATATGGGTATTTCCAATCCGGTTTTCCCCACTCAATCCTGCACAGAACAACAAGCACTGTGCAATAACAGCATCCACGGTAATGATGAGAATGGCCTCGAAATTACGGAAGAATTATTAAGCCTGATGGTGAATTTCAATATCTCGATTGCCGTAGCAGAACGACGACAGGCCCATCATCCCATGGTGGTACAGGGCCGAGAACTGTTTTACCGAACAGGCTGTAATTCATGTCACTTCCCCAGCTATACCACTAAAAACGACCCAGAATTTCCCCACCTTTCGCAACAGGAAATCTGGCCCTACACCGATTTGTTAATCCACGACATGGGTGAAGGACTGGCGGATGGTCGCTCTGATTATTTAGCTTCCGGCTCTGAGTGGAGAACCCCGCCACTCTGGGGTGTTGGACTTAGTGAAGCCGTGAACGGCAGTAAGCACTTATTACATGATGGCCGAGCACGAAGTATAGAAGAAGCCATTTTGTGGCACGGAGGTGAAGCTGAACAGGTTAAGTATAAGTTCACTCATTTAAGCCCACAACACCGTCAATCCCTGATGGCTTTTGTTAAATCCTTATGAAATGGGTAATAGATTCATGAATATAACGATTAACCGAAGACAGTTTTTATCCTGTTTGATAGCTGCGGGTGTTGCTCCAGGTATTTTAGCTAAATCACCATCTCACAGAGAGTACTGGATTTCTGCACAGGGAAAGAATAGCGACACCTATAGCATGACCAGTTTCAATGAAATGAAGAAAACCACTCAATCCGTCATTAGTGGATTCAGGGGTCACGGTATGGCACAAAATCCTGCTCAACCTGAATCGGTCGTCATGTTTGCACGACGCCCCGGAAAATATGGCATCGACGTTAATATTGTGACTGGAGAGATTAATCATAAATTTGAAATAGCTAAAAACAGGAGCTTGCTCGGTCACGGATGCTTTAG
>JBLYYN010000178.1:0-6270 GCA_048550535.1 Gammaproteobacteria bacterium | reverse complement strand
GTTCGGTGTTGCGGGTATTGGAGCGGGTGAGTTGAAAATGCTGGTAGCCACGGCCTTGTTGCTGGCAATGGTGATTGCATCGGCACTGGCCGTGGTTTATAGCCGTCACGAGAGCCGCAAGCTGTTTGTAGAGTTGCAGCAACTCAATAAGCAGGCGGATGAGTTGAATATTGAATGGGGACGACTGCAACTGGAGCAAAGTGCCTGGTCGGCCCACGGTCGTATAGAGCGTATTGCGGTGAGTAAACTGAATATGAAATTGCCCGATGCGAATGAGGTTGTTTATATACAACAATGAAACAGAAGAACCGCATATCCAATTGTCGTTTTCGCCGTTATCTGGTGATGTCGGTGTTTTTGCTGGCCATACTGGGTTTGCTGTGGCGGGCACTGGATATGCAAGTGATGAATCAGGCTTTCTTCCAGCAACAGGGTGATGCACGCCATTTGCGAACCGTGACTGTCCCCGCCAACCGTGGTGATATTTACGATCGTAATGGTGAGCCTCTGGCCATCAGTACGCCAGTGGATTCTGTGTGGGTGAATCCGGCCGAGTTTAATGCGGATGCGCAGAATTTGCAGTACATGGTGGATATGCTGGAGCTGGATGTTAAGTCGCTGAAGCAGAGAATAAGTCGATCCCAGTTGCGTGAGTTTTTGTATATAAAGCGCCAGATAGAGCCGCATCTGGCGGAAAAAGTTATGGCCCTGGGTTTGCCTGGCGTTTATCTACAGCGTGAATATAAGCGATATTATCCAGCCGGTGAGGTCACGGCCCATGTGCTGGGGTTTGTCAATGTGGATGATCAGGGGCAGGAAGGGCTGGAGCTGGCCTATAACGACTGGCTCAGTGGCCAGGAAGGGGCCAAACAGGTTATCAGAGATAGACTGGGTCGAGCCATTGATGATGTGGAGCGGATCAGTGCAGCTGAGCCAGGTAAGGTGGTGACTGCCAGCCTGGATAAGCGGGTTCAGTATCTGGCTTATCGCGCCCTGAAGTCGGCGGTTAAAAAACACAATGCGAAAGCCGGTTCGGCAGTGATGCTGGATGTGCATACGGGTGAAGTTTTGGCGATGGTTAATTTGCCTTCTTTCAATACCAATAATCGTAATCAGCTTAAGCCCGGTGTTTACCGCAATCGGGCAGTGACGGATGTGTTTGAACCGGGCTCCACCATGAAGCCATTGACCATTGCTGCGGCCATTGAAAGTGGTCGTTGGCATCATAAGGATCATGTGCGTACCTCGCCTGGATATATGCGTGTTCAGGGTAACCTGATTAAAGACCCGCGTGATTATGGCAAGCTTGATCTGGGGGGTATCCTGCTTAAATCCAGTAATGTGGGAATCAGTAAAGTGGCACTGTCGTTGGATCAGGCGCAACAACTGGATATGTATATGAGCCTGGGGCTTGGTGCGAGTACCAGTAGCGGCTTCCCAGGTGAGTCCAGTGGAAAAATTAACGCGACAAATCTGGGTGAATTTGAGCGTGCGGCCATGGCATTTGGCTATGGGGTGTCGGTCACGCCTTTGCAGCTGGCTCGTGCATACGCCATTCTGGCCAATGGTGGCCTGGTGTATCCGGTGAGTTTTTTGCAGCTGAAAGAACCATCAGAAGGTGAGCGGGTGATGAGTGAAAAAACCGCTTCCCAGGTACGAGCTATGATGGAAAAAGTAGTGACTCGGGAAGGTACAGGTTGGCGAGCTCAGGTTCCTAATTACCATGTAGCGGGTAAAACAGGTACGGTGCATAAGTCTGTGGTGGGCGGATATGCCGAAGATCGTTACCAGTCGATATTTGCCGGGATGGCACCGGCCTCTGATCCACGTCTGGTGATGGTGGTGATGCTGGATGAGCCCAGCAATGGTGAATACTATGGTGGCCAGGTAGCCGGCCCTGTATTTGCCAAAGTCATGTCAGGTGCTCTGCGATTGCTGGATATTCCCCCGGATAACCTCAAGCTGGCTGTTAAAAAAGCCGGGAGGGGGCAGGCATGATGGCGGCCATGAATCTGAATCCAGAGCAGATGAGCCTGAAGCAGCTATTAACTGAATTTGTCGAGCATGATTGTCTACCCGATATTCCGCTGACCGGTCTGTGTCTGGATAGCCGTAAAGTAGAGCCGGGAAATGTATTCGTGGCCATGGCCGGCTACAGGGATCATGGCCTGGCATTTGCTGAGCTCGCCCTGAAGAAGGGTGCGGTGGCGATTTTGTGTGATGCTGAATTTGATCAATACTGTCAGCAGATTCTGTCATCTCTGATGACGCGGTCGATATGTGTCCCTGTGCGGAAGTTGTCGGAAAAACTGGGGGCCATAGCCAGCCGTTTTTACGGACATCCTTCTGCCGATCTGTTTAGTGTTGGGGTCACAGGTACAGATGGTAAAACCTCAGTCAGTCACTTCATTGCCCAGGCATTAGATGGCCTCGATAAGCCTAGTGCAGTAATAGGCACGGTGGGGAATGGATTCATTGCACAATTGCAACAGGCCAGTCATACCACACCAGACGTGATTCAGGTGCACCAGCTGATGGCTGAATATAAGCAGCAGGGCGCGGCTCAGGTAGTTATGGAAGTCTCATCCCATGGCCTGGATCAGCGCCGGGTGGACGCTGTGTCTTTTGATGTCGCAGTACTGACCAATCTGGGGCGTGATCATCTGGATTATCACGGAGATATAGAGGCCTACCGGGAAGCCAAACGCCAGCTATTTTTTATGCCTGGTCTGACCGCGGCGGTACTCAATCTGGATGATGGATTTGGGCGCCAGCTGGCGAGCGAACTCAAGGGTAAGCTGGTGACCTGGGGATACAGTCTGTCGACCCAATCGAATAATTTAACTGATTACCAGATTCACGCCCAGGATATCAAGGTTCATAGTCATGGCCTGAGTATGAATCTGATGACACCCATGGGAGAGGCTGAGTTAAATACGTCTTTGCTGGGTGAATTCAATGTGTCGAATTTGATGGCTGCACTGGCAGTCCTGTTGATAAAACAGATCCCACTGTCACAGGCGGTGGTCAGATTGAGTGAACTAAAAACCGTTGCCGGGAGAATGGAAAGCTTCAGTGAAAACCATGAGCCGTTGGTGGTGGTGGATTATGCGCACACACCCCAGGCTCTGGAGCTGGTTTTGCGTACGCTGAGGCATCATGCCCGAGCCGCCCGTTTATATTGTGTGTTCGGTTGTGGTGGTGATCGTGACCCGGGTAAACGACCACTGATGGCGGCAGCGGCAGAGACCTATGCCGACAGGGTTATAGTTACCGATGACAATCCACGAACCGAGGATGCTGAGCAGATTATTCGGGATATAGAGGCCGGGTTTAAACATCCAGAAAAGATTGAAATCATCCGTGATCGCAAGCAGGCCATAGTCCATGCCATAGCATCGGCTTCTGAACAGGACATAGTGCTGATTGCCGGTAAGGGGCATGAGGATTACCAGATTGTTGGTGAAATCAAATACCCGTTCAGTGACCGGGGTATCGTAGCCGAGCAACTGGGGCAAGGTTCATGATGTCTCTGCAACAGGCCTCACAGGTTCTAAATGGCGATATTCGGGGTACCGACTGTGAATTCTTTCATGTCTCCAATAATAGTCGGAACATCCAGGCGGGTGACCTTTATGTAGCCCTGAAAGGCGACCGGTTCGATGGACATAAATTTGTGGCTGATGCCGGCAGCAAGGGTGCTGTCGCGGCCATGGTTGAGATTTATCAGGATGTGGACATGCCACAGCTCAAGGTGGCGGACTGTCATCAGGCATTGGGTAAACTGGCGGCGGCCTGGCGGCAATCCTATTCAGGCGTGGTCGTGGGCATTACCGGCAGTAATGGCAAAACCACAGTGAAGGAAATGACCGCAGCCATTTTACAGCAAAAGGGTAAAGTGCTGGCCACCCAGGGCAACCTGAATAACGACATTGGTATGCCATTAACTCTACTGGAACTATCGGCGGATGATGATTTTGCAGTGATTGAAATGGGAGCCAATCATCGGGGTGAAATTCATTACCTGAGCCAGATTTGTGGCCCCGATGTGGCGCTGATTACCAATGCAGGGCCTGCGCATCTGGAAGGTTTTGGCAGCCTGGAAGGTGTGGCTGAAGCCAAAGGCGAAATATACAGCGGCCTGACGCAAGCCGGCATAGCCATTATCAATGCCGATGATGGCTTTGCTGAGTACTGGGCTTCTCTGTGTGCGGATAAAAAAATCATTCGCTTTGCACTGGATAAACAGGCGGATGTGGAAGGTCAGTGGCGGGCCAACGATCAGGGTGGTGAGTTGACTATTAAAACCTCACGGGCTAGCTGTCAGTTCCAGCTCATGGTACCCGGCCAGCATAATGCCATGAATGCATTGGCAGCCTGTGCAGCGGCCATGGCGGCGGGCGTTGAATTACAGCATGTGGAAAAGGCTTTATCGGAGTTCAGGTCGGTAAAAGGGCGCCTGAATATTATCCAGGCAGGTTCAGGGGTTCGGCTCATTGATGATACTTATAATGCCAACCCCGGATCTCTGAAGGCGGGTATTGATGTGTTAAAGGCGCTGTCGGGGGAACACTGGCTGGTACTGGGGGACATGGGGGAACTGGGTGCCGAAACTGAGCGCTTACACCGTCAGGCCGGTTGGGATGCTCGCAACATGAAGGTTGAAAAATTACTGGCCACTGGCGAAAACAGCCAGGCGGCAGTACAAGCGTTTGGTGAGCAGGGGTATTTCTTTCCTACACAGGATGAGTTGATTGCGTTTATCAAACAGTCATTACATGAAAATGTGAACTTATTAATAAAAGGTTCTCGTGCCATGCAGATGGAGAAAGTGGTCGAGGCATTAACCGAGGGGGCAGTGTAATGCTTCTTATTCTGGCCGATTATCTGCAGCAGTATCATAGTGGCTTTAATGTATTTCGATATTTAACCCTGAGAACCATACTGGGGACCTTAACGGCTTTGTTGATTTCACTCTGGATCGGGCCAACCATGATTCGCCGACTGGCCAGTTATAAAATTGGCCAGGTGGTGCGTGACGATGGGCCGGAAACACATCTGACCAAAGCCGGTACGCCAACCATGGGCGGTGCACTGATTCTGATTGCTGTGGCTATCAGTACTCTGCTATGGACCGATCTCAGTAATCGCCAGGTGTTGGTGGCCTTAGCAGTCACCCTGTTGTTCGGCGCGATTGGTTTTGTCGATGATTATAAAAAGCTGATACATGGCAGCAGTAAGGGACTTTCGGCAAGAGCCAAGTATTCCTGGCAGACCATATTCGGTCTGGGAGCGGCGATTTTTATTTACCAGTCGGCTCAGAGTCCAATTGAAACCTCACTGATTATCCCCTTTGTAAAAGATGTGGTGATTCCACTGGGACTGGGTTTTGTAGTGCTGGCTTATCTGGCCATAGTCGGCAGCAGTAATGCAGTGAACCTCACCGATGGACTGGATGGTCTGGCCATATTGCCCACGGTGATGGTGGCCGGAGCCCTGGGTGTGTTTGCCTATGTTACGGGTAATTTTAATTTCGCCGATTATCTGGGAATCCCTTATGTGGCCGGTGTGGGTGAGCTGGTTGTGTTCTGTGGTGCACTGGTCGGTGCCGGTCTGGGTTTTTTATGGTTTAACACCTATCCGGCCCAGGTGTTCATGGGTGATGTGGGAGCCCTGGCCCTGGGCGCAGCCCTGGGTGTGGTGGCAGTGCTGGTGAGACAGGAACTGATACTGGTGATTATGGGCGGTGTGTTCGTAATGGAAACCGTGTCGGTAATATTACAGGTGGCCTCCTTCAAGCTCACCGGTCGCAGAATTTTTCGCATGGCTCCGCTGCATCATCACTTTGAACTGAAAGGCTGGCCAGAACCGAGGGTGATCGTCCGTTTCTGGATTATCACCGTCATTCTGGTGTTGATTGGGCTCGCCTCGTTGAAGGTGCGTTAGGTTTTAAACGGTGAATATGACAACTACGGCAATGACATTGACTGAAAACACTGTACAAGCTTACACCCTGGTCGTTGGACTGGGCGTCAGCGGTTTGTCTGTGGCTCGTTATTTAACGGCCAAAGGTCAGCCTGTGGTGATTGTCGACAGTCGGGCAATTCCACCGGGTATAGAACAATGTCAGCAACAGTTACCCGGGGTAGAGGTAATTACGGGTGAATTTGACTGGCAAGTGTTTGAGAATGCCAGTCAATTGATCGTGAGTCCCGGTGTGGCACTTACCGAGCCGGCCATCCAGCATGCGATACACAAGGGTACAGAGGT
>JBLYYN010000177.1:0-8129 GCA_048550535.1 Gammaproteobacteria bacterium | reverse complement strand
TGGTTTCTGATTTACAATCAATGAAAGAAAATAGAACGTTGATTAAGTCATTCTTCAGAAATGATTGTGTATCCTTTGCTGCGGCCTAGTTAGTAAGGAAATAATTGATGATTTCTAAATATCTTTATGTACCAACTTTATCCTTGTTCCTTATGGCTTGTAGTAATCAAGCCTACTTTAAAAAAGAGAAAGGAAGTTCAGGTGGATATGTGGATACATTAAACGAGAATGATATATATCATATAGCTTTTTATGCCAAAGCAGGTACACAAAGAAAAGCAATCGTATCATATTGGCATAGACGAGCTTCAGAATTGTGTCTTGGGTTAAACAATTACCATGTTTACACCGAGTGGAATTTAAACGGAAGCACAATTCAAGAAATGGATCCTTCGCTGAATGGTCCTCCATATGATGTTAAATTCTCATATACTGGAAATTATTCTAATAAGGCAACAGAAGATAATAGCCAGAGCAACATGTCTGATAAAGGACGCAAGCATCTACAAGATAATTATGGTATTGCACCAGCTGCTATTGTCGAGTTAATTGACAAGCCATTAACTAAAATTCTCTATGACAACGATCCAATTCACTTCATACAAGGCTATGCTAAATGCAAAGAATAAAAATATAACAAGCAGCTAAATAAATAGGACATCCATGTTAGTGGATTGAAAAAAACTAGCCAACTAAAGATTTGAAAACAATTTTTATTGGGTTTTCATTATCTATAAGATTTTGTGAGGGCAACACGGGAAAAAATATTGACTAAATGACTAATATCGGCTTTTGCTACATATTCAAGGCACAGTGTTGTATTAACCGATCAAAAAACAGGTTGATATCGAAAATAAATAGAAAATAAATAGGACATCCATGTTAGTGCTAGGATGGGTGTTCATGTAATATGCGTCCATGTAATATTTTACGTGTCTTTGGAGAACTAGATGCTAGGAAAATTGTTTGGAAAGAAAACGCCTGAACAGCTTAAAGCTAGTGTTGCAGACATGGAGTTTCTCGGTGATATCGAGGAAAATGGAGTCAGTGCATTAAGATTTGAAGTGGGTAAGATTCTTCGGTCATTTTCACAGGTTAAAAATGCATATTTCTCAAAGCTAAAGTATAAAGGTGAGGATAAATATCGTATTGCGCTTATCATAGACGCATCTGAATCGTCTCACGAATTAGGCAAAGAAATAGCTAATCAGTGTGCCGGTATATCTCCAATGGACGTCATGTTTTCAAATTCCTGTTCTCACACTTCACTTCAGAGCGTTAAGGAAAAATCACAACCGCTTTTTAGTGAGTCAAATTTATTATTTGAATGCCCTATAGTCGTTTCAAGGGGCACGAACATGGAAATGCCTAAAAAATGGAAAGGTGCTGTGCTTAATTATTATGTAGCAGCCAAAAATTATGAAGAAGCACTCATTAAAGCTGCTAACGACCTTAAATCTGAAGGCTACAAATTCGAAAATGTCTATGACGGAAAGGTAAATCAGTTAGACCCAGAGGTATGGTGGGAACAATACGTTATGGAGAAGTGGGCTGAGCATGCCGATCACTTGCCTTCTCAAGAAGACATTGAAATTATTCTTATCACGGGTGGTCTACACAAAGGGCCTGCTTTAGGTTGGGAAAATGAATCAAGCAACACGTAACAAACGCATCCAGCGGATTGCCAAAAGCGTCACGATTTTTGCGATGCAAAAATACGCGCCACTTTCGTCAACCGATGATGATAATCATTAGGCAGTAAAAAACTAAACAAACCGGGATATAAATTCTAATGATATTTAAACAACTATTTGAAGCAGATTCATCCACCTTCACCTATCTGATAGCAGACAGCGATTCGGGTACTGCTATTTTGATTGATCCGGTGCGAGAAACGGTCGAACGCGATTTACAGGTTTTAAAAGACATGGATCTGACGCTTACCGCTACATTGGAAACACATGTTCATGCCGACCACTTGACCGGTGCCAGGTTACTGAAAGCCAAAACAGGTTGCAAAATTGCTTATCCTGCCATGGTGAAATCTTCCTGTATTGATATCGGTATCAAGGAAGGTGAGGCATTCAGAATTGGCAATATCGAGCTCAACCCACTGTTTACACCGGGACATACCGATCATCACCATGCCTATCTAATAGATACCCCGATACTGAAGTTACTGTTTACAGGCGATGCTTTATTGATTGAAGCCTGTGGTCGGACCGATTTTCAATCCGGTAGTGCAGAGGTTCTTTATAATAGTATTCATAATAAAATTTTCTCTTTACCTGACGAAACGCTGGTATATCCTGGTCACGATTATGAAGGACGGTTTATCACGTCTGTGGCACAGGAAAAGGTACGTAACCCAAGGCTGGGTGGCGGTATAAGCAAGCAGGAGTTCATTAAGATAATGGACGGACTTGATTTACCTTATCCGCGAAAAATAGATTTTGCTGTACCCGGCAATGAGCTGTGTGGAATCTGTCCAGACAATGTACCGGATGAATTTAAAGGTAGTTGCGCCATTCATGACCAGGGATGAAGAAAGTGAGCATGCCGCTATGGTATTTGCATATTTAGGGTCAGGTAAATGGAGACGGAGGTAATAAAAATTGATCAATTCCGGTATGTGGTTAAATAATAGCCCCTCTGTCCCATTTAACTCTGTGAATGTGTATTGCGCTTTTTTCGAGAATAATGTCGTGTAGATATTCAATTCTGTGACAGGCGCAACATGGATGCATGCTGGTCAATAAAGAAACGGAAGTGCCTGAGGTAGTTCATACCAAGCAAGCCGTCCATGCCGTTTAGTTCCAGCACACCGACTTCAACCTGTTCTACTCGCCAGTCCCCCACGGTCAGTGATTCGAGGATATAAATGGGTGCACGTACTGTTCCATTGGCGGTATTAAAAACACGTCTCTGGCCGGTAACCTGGTAGCGGATACCCTGCATTTGTAGCGCATCGGGGGTCAGGATAGTCATCGATGCGCCGGTATCTATTAACAGCTGTAAACTGTGCGCATTTCCCGGGCTCGCTTCAACCAGAAAACTCTGCCCCATACGTGAAAGTGGAATACCGACAATGTCTGTAGTCAGAGCCGAAGCATCTGTTGTGGGGCTGGCACTGGCTGTTGGCTGTAGCTTTGCTAACATAGCCTGCGCCTGTTCTCCTACATCTGGGTCAGATGTGACCAGTGCCAGCGAATACTGTGCTGCTTCCCTGTCGTCCAGTGCCAGCTGCGCAACAGCAAGTTCGATAAACCAGGCCGCATGGTCAGGCTGCTTTTGTGTCAGGTTCTGGAACAGGGCCAACAACCCTGTGTTATCGCCATTTTTCCGGTAAAGTTCAGCCTGCTTATAAACCACAAGGTGGATGCGTTGTGTGACACGTGCCAGCATCTGCGGTTGGTAGGCAATGCCGATGACTTCATATAATTGCTCGATTGCAGTTAGATAATCCTCTTGCCCGACATAGGCTTCTGCCAGCAGCATACGTGCGTCGATATCACGATAGGATGCCACCAGAAAATGCTGTAGCAGCTGTACTGCGCCGATAAAATTCTGCGCTCTAAGCAGTTTCTGTGCGTGTTTTAGAATTTGTGCTCTTGCCTGATGCATCATGCGGCTATCGGTTAATGTCTGCAGGGATTCATAGCGCTCGACCGCCTCCAGGTAGGCATTACGCTGTAATAGTTGTATCACGCTGTCGATCTGTTCCGCAGACTCATTGTCAGTTTTCACGCCAATTGCCGCTTGTCCGGGCTGTGGAGATGCTGTGATTGCCGGTGTTTCATTTGAGGCAAGCGGATGCGCCGCTTTGTTAATATAGAACACATGAGCAAACCAGCCCAACACCAGTCCGGCTGCTAGAGTCAGTAATACTGTAATCAGTTTGTACATGGTCTTTTTAAGGTCATCAGAAGGTGCCCCGGATGTTTTGCAAAATTACACAAAGCTTAAATTAACAGGGGGCAGAGAGCAATTATTTTTCATGAAGGGTTAAGGGAGCAGAGCCCTTATCCGCATATACCTCTCCCAGAGAAGGTGATCAAATAACGGGGGTTTAGATTTTTGCTTTTTAAAACCCCATTGATCAAGCCGAGGAGCGCATGATTAATGTGCAATCTGTATTCCGGACTTCCTCGGTAACTGCTCGGTAATTGCTTCTGCATTACTCTACCACCTACGTCCATGTAGGCGTGCACTTTACCCTACGGGCCAGAATCATAAAAAAGCTTGATTATGTTTTAAATCGTTCCATACAATTTAATCTGCGAGCAAAAAAACTTGGTTTACAACTTCTAGCGCAACAATTCATTAAGGAAAAATCGAGTCAGAGAGTAATGGCACTTACTTAAGAGAAGACTGCGCCCAATTCGTCATTCCAGTATGCTTTTAACAGGAATCCATAGTTTAATTACCTGGATACCGGCTAAATACATGCCGGTATGACGGAACTTTGATCTATGCTTTCCTTAACTAAGTACCATCAGGGTGAGAGAGCAATCGTTACTAATATTAGAGACTATTGTTCTCTGCCCTGGTTTTTGTAGCCGTATTATTCGAGTTCACTGAACTTATGCCTGTAAACTCTGATCTGAGTTGCATTCTGGAATTGCCAGATCACTAGTGTGTTACACAATAAGGAGTGACCATGAAGTCTAATCCGTTGTTAAATCTGTCAGACCTGGGCCAAAGTATCTGGCTGGATTATATTGACCGTCAAATATTACAGGACGGTACACTCCAGGGGCTGATTGAAAAAGATCAGCTGGCTGGACTGACCTCCAATCCAGCCATTTTTGAAAAGGCCATCGCACAGGGTGGGGCCTATACTGAGGCTATTAGTCGTTTGCAGGCGGATGGCGCCAGTGTTGAAGATATGTATGAGCAACTGGTGCTGTCAGACATCGGTCTCGCCGCCGATGCCTTCCGCTCCGTCTACGATAAAACTAAAGGTCGGGACGGTTATGTCAGTATCGAAGTATCACCATTATTGGCGCGCGATACGGATGCCACGATGGCAGAAGCTCGCAAGCTGTGGAAGCGTCTGTCCAGGCCAAACATCATGATCAAGGTGCCAGGTACCCGCGAAGGTATACCGGCTATACGCCAGTTACTGAGCGAGGGTATCAATGTTAATGTGACGCTGTTATTTTCGGTGGGTCGTTACCTGGAAGTACTGTCGGCTTACATCGATGCCCTTGAAGCACGCAGGGAAAAAGATCTGCCACTCGCCGGTATTGCCAGTGTCGCCAGCTTTTTTCTGAGCCGAATTGATGTGAAGGTAGATGCCCTGCTCGATGGCATCATTAGCAAGGGTGGTACACAGGCCGATGTTGCTCGGGATTTACGTGGTCAGGCCGCCATCGCCAGTGCCGGTTTTGCCTACCGGCGTTTCACAGAAACCATTGAAGCATCACGTTGGCAATCTTTAGCCGCTTCGGGTGCTGTTACGCAACGCTTGTTATGGGCAAGTACCGGTACCAAAGATCCGGCATACAGTGATGTGAAATATGTGGAACCACTGATTGCACCGGATACGGTGAATACGCTACCTCTTGATACACTCGATGCATATCGTGATCATGGTCAACCGGCATTGAGTATAAACAAAGCGATTGAGCAGGCATCGGCGGTGATGCACGGCCTTGCTGAACTGGGTATAGATATGGGTGAGATTGATCAGGCGCTGGAGCGTGAGGGGATAGAAAAGTTCATCAAGCCTTACACCTCATTACTGGATACCTTCAAAACTATAGGTGTATCTGTACATATTTAGGGTCAAGGGTCAAGGTGTAGATCCCTTACCCACATATACCCCTCCCAGAGAAGGTGTCGAGCAGGCACATTTATCATGCAATGACAAGGGAACCGTTCATGGCTTTTTATGAAGGGCTTGTGAGTTGGGGCGTGTTTCTTTGGTTCTGTTTCTTTTCACGAGAAAAGGAAAAATTACCTGGAGTAATTTTTAACATGCTCTGCATGGCTCGAAGGGTGAATGCCATGGACGGTATTCATAAATGGACTCGCCCAGGTGGGCGAAATCAAAGTAAAAAACCACTACACTAATTAAAAGTAGTGGAGAGAAGAAGGCCAAGAAAGACCAGGGGCCAGGTCTTTTCTTTTGGCTTTTCCCAGGGAAACATCAACATAGTTATCCGAAGTCAATAAAGGTACCTAAACCAGGATAAAAGCCCAATGGTTGATGTACTGTATGGTCCACAATATCGAGAAATTACAGCATTACGGTTCAATAGGGTAAAACACTGGACGGAAACCACTCAATTGGGCATGATAAGAGCCAATAAATTATTCAGGGTTTAGAATAATCAAATATATCAGTGCTTTGAGTTGTACGGCAATTCAAGTACCTGGAATCTGTTTTGATTTATTTGGGTTTTTCTACAGCCTCATCAGGCTAAATATCATAAAACCAAAATAGGAATACCATGTTAAAAAGGCACAGAATACAGTTTCCAAAACCCGAATCATCCAATCTTGATCAGGACGAATCTTATTTCTACCTTCAGGGTTCTGGAGGTCAACGTAAAATCAGATTTCATGACTACGATGAAATTTACCAGGTACAAGGTCTATACGAGCAAATATTTTATGATCGCTTAAAGTGCACATCTCCTGTCAAAGTAGCAACCATTCTTGAATCTGCGGTAAAGCAATCTCAAGATAATTTCACGGAGTTACGAGTGTTAGATCTGGGTGCAGGTAACGGCATGATGGGCGAGGAGCTAAAAAAACATGGTATATCTCGCTTGATAGGAGTGGATATTATCCCAGAAGCTTATGAGGCCACTATTCGTGACAGACCCGGCCTGTACGATGCCTACTATGTTGAAGATTTCACTAACTTAGATAAAGACAGGGAAGAAGATATCGCCTCATGGCAATGTGACTGCATGGTAACGGTTGCCGCATTGGGATTTGGAGATATTCCTACCAGGGCATTCATTGAGGCCTTTAATATCATCAAGACAGAGGGCTGGATCGCATTTAATATAAAAGAGTCCTTCTTTGATATCAGCGATGAATCAGGGTTCTCAAAAATGATCCGCGAATTAATTTTCTCGAAATATCTTGATGTTTATCACATAGAGCGATATAGGCACAGATTATCTATTGAAGGCCAGCCTCTTTATTACTTCGCAATTGCTGGCCGGAAAAATGCCGATGTGCCTGATGAGTTTCTGGAGTCAAAAGGTTTACAGGCCTAACAGGAAAATTAACATGGATAAATCGAATCGTTGTTCCTATCATCGAACCGCTTCGATTTACCAGTTATTTCAATGTTATTAATTTAGGAGAACTTCGTGTCAGAACGAAAACGGATAGCGCTTCTAATTGACTGCGATAATGTCAGTCATAATTCAATAGAAGGCGTGTTAGAAGAACTAGCAAAATATGGCATGGTAAACGTTCGACATGCACACGGAGACTGGAACAATCCATCTTTATCAGGCTGGATAGATAGATTGCACCCTCATGCTATACGACCTATGCAACAGTTTGCCTATACAAAAGGAAAAAATGCTACAGATTCCGCAATGATTATTGATGCAATGGACTTGCTGTATAGTAAAAATGTTGATGCTTTCGCATTAATGACAAGTGATAGCGACTTCACCCCCCTGGTACTAAGAATACTTGAAAGCGGATTGCCTGTTTATGGCTTTGGCGAAAAGAAGACACCGAAACCATTTGTCGATGCCTGTTCACCATTTATTTACACAGAAAACCTTGTTTCTGAAGATGAAATAAAAACAGACAGCCCTCAACATCCAATAAAGAAAAGTAAGCAGGAACTAAGAAAAGACGCTTCCCTGGTTAGGTTGCTTAGAACTGCAGTTGAACAGACATCTGATGATGATGGCTGGGCTGATATGAGTAGGTTTGGTCATTACATATCTAACAACAGCTCTTTTTCATCTATTAACTACGGTTATAAAAAGCTTAGTGACTTGATAAAAGCCAGTGAGTTGTTTGATATCGAAATGAGGAAAGATGGCAAAGCTATGTACATTAAGGACGTGCGAAAATAAGTTTATAACAAATCATTTAACATTGACCGCGCAAAGAGCCGCGCGTCAGAAAAACCGGGTCAGAGA
>JBLYYN010000176.1:0-9147 GCA_048550535.1 Gammaproteobacteria bacterium | reverse complement strand
TGGCAAAACAGGAAGCCCATCAGGCCACGGATTATCATCAGTTTACCCGTTTAATTGCCGAACATTATAGTTTGCCCGAAAAAATAAAACTGATTGAGTTACTCTGGCAAGTGGCCTATGCCGATGGCCATCTGGACAAATACGAAGAACACATGGTCAGGCGAATTGCTGATCTGATTTATGTTTCCCATGCCGATTTCATACAGGCCAAACATCGGGTCGTAGATAGTTAAATAAATAAACTGCCATCAGGAATTTAGGAATCTCTGATTAAGTCTGCTTGAATGATACCACTTAGAACCGGTAAGTAATGCCAACACCACTCCAGAAAAAGTTCCCTAATAGCTCATCTCCCACATAGCGGGACACATCCCTGTCAATGGCCCGGTTATAACCGACATAAGCATATACCTCCATTTTTTCCAGGGGGTGATAAGCCATATTGGCTCGCATCTGAAAGTGATTTAGCCCATCGTGCCCATCCGTAACGTATCCTGAATTTACACCCAGTTTAGCTAGCACGCTGATATGTATACTTTTGTTTATTCGGTGCCCCTGAAAGATCCCCAGTTCCATAAAAGAACCATCGGCATCGAAAGAGTGATAGATACTGGCTGCAATATAGAATTGTTTAAGCTGATCAGAAGACAGGTCAAGACTGATTTCATTATCACTGGCACGAACATCAGCATCACGAGCCCGGATATGATTATATTCGATATGCATGTCTAGATTTTCTGACAGTTTAGTGCCATAAACGACATTAAGGTTAAACTCGGAATAATCCGCAGATGGACTATCCGCAATCCAGGGAATAACGCTAAACTCCCCCATAGTAAATTCCGTTGACAGGGAAACCAGACCTTTACCGGATAAATTATCACGGCCTTCGCTCACATAACGGCTTTCCCAGAGCAAATGACCATGCCAGTCAAACAGGCTTTCGGCTCTTTCACGATATTTTCCTTCCAGCTTGATATTACCACCAGGCCCGATTTCAACCGGCCTGGCTGAATCATCTTTATCGTTGACAGACTCTGTTGCCTGGTTGCTGACAGGCTCATTATCAGCAGTGTCAGTGGTTGACCATGCGGCTTGTGGAAGAAATATAAGAAAACAGATTAGCGATCTCAATATATTAACAATACCGATAGTGGCAAAAACAGGTAGGCATGAATTAGAGTTTCTGTCTGGCATGTGAGATTTCTTTTTAAATCATTTAGTACCAACATGGTATAGACGAGCATAAAGTAATTTATCTTAGAAATATATAAGACGAAAACAACAAAGCCGCTGTTAAAGCGGCTTTGTTGTTTGTTGGTAGGCGCGAGTGGATTCGAACCACCGACCCCCACCATGTCAAGGTGATGCTCTAACCAACTGAGCTACGCGCCTAAAGGGTCACTACTAATTCTATTTTTATACTCATTGCGAGTGTTATCAACGCGAGTGGATTATGTCGCACATCGTGTGCGCCACCCTGCGGGCCATGATACCTAAATAAAAAACCATTTAGTCATCATGTTCAAATTTGCTCCGCTCTTGCGTGTGAGGGAGACACGCAAATAATCATACCGAAGGCATTCAGGTTCTCTTTAGTCGAACCACCGACCCCCACCATGTTATAAAAAGGATCTATCTGTTGCCATCCATGGCTATGCTGATGGGTCTTTATCAACACCTGCTTGCACATCCTTGTGCAAGCGTTCGTTCTGCTGCGAATGTCCACTGGACATTCGGTCATCTCTTACCCAACTGAGCTACGCGCCTATAGGGTCACTACTAATCTTGTTTATACTCATTGCGAGTTTGAGCTGACACATATAACTATATGGGCTCATCGACAGCGGGCAATATTACTGGCATGTAGCCTAAGTTTCAAGCAGTTTCTGGCCTTGTCTGAACTGCAATATTGCTTAACTCTGCTTCAGGCTGGCACTTAGCCTGGGGGCCAGCTCATGGGACGTCCGCCGAGGACATGCAAGTGGATATGGAATACCGTTTGCCCGGCCTGGGCATTGCAGTTCATCACCGTGCGATATCCCGCTTCGGCTATGCCTTCATCGGTGGCGAATTTTTTTGCCGCCAGATACATTTTACCCACCAGTTCGGCATCGTCGGTTTGCACATCATTGAGGGTAGATATGTGCTTTTTGGGGATTATCAGGATATGGGTGGGAGCCTGCGGATTGAGATCGCGGAAGGCCAGTACATCATCGTCCTGAAATACAATGTCACCGGGTATATCGCCAGATATAATTTTGCAAAAGATACAGTCGGTCATTTTAGTTTCTCTAGTTATTAGGGACCCGCTTTATGGAATATCCAATTATGCTATTAGCTTGATAGATATAGTGTAAGTCTACACATACTCATCAATTATGCCAGACACCTGGCGCTGTTCACCAGGCCGGGTAATCAGGGCTTCGTTTTGCTCATAGGTTTGAACCGCTCCCCGCTGACTGAGCTGGCGGCTATCGGGCTGGGATAACAGGACCTGTCGTTGATCCAGGGTGCGCTGAGCGCTGTCGACCGAGCGGCGTTCCGTTTCACGGGCCACCACTTCACCGGGAATAATACGAGATCGGGCATCATCTCCCTGACGGGAGTGGTTACTGTCCTGGTTAACACCGGAACGGACCCGCTGAACTTGCTGACGCGAATCATTGCTATGGCTTCGATCGAAACCGAAGAATGATGGGGGGCTTAATCCAGTAATTGCGATTGCCATGTATCTACAGACCGTTGTTCAAATTGGCTTGATCGATTAATCGTGCCATTAAAATCTTAATTTAGCTACAACATCATTTTCTGACGGCCGGTAAAAGCGTGAGCCAGGGTCCCGCCGTCGATATATTCTAGCTCTCCACCCAGAGGAATACCATGTGCCAGGCGGGTGGCCGAAATACCGTATTCTTCCGCCATCTGGGAAATATAATGGGCCGTGGTTTCCCCCTCCACGGTGGGATTGGTGGCCAGGATCAGCTCCTGGATACCCCCTTCTTTTAATTTCTGCTCCAGCCTGTCCAGCCCCAGTTCATTCGGACCGATACCATCCAGTGGTGATAAATGCCCCATCAGCACAAAATAGCGTCCCTTGAAATCTGTGGCCTGTTCCAGGGCCATAACATCTGCCGGAGTTTCCACTATACATATTATGGAAGCATCCCGGGCCGGATTGGTACACAGTTCACAGGTTTCAGATTCAGTGAGCGTTCGACATTGACTGCACTGGCCAATTTTCTCAACCGCCTGTTCCAGCACTTGAGACAGCTTTAAAGCCCCGTCACGGTCTTTTTCCAGCAAATGGAAGGCCATGCGCTGGGCTGATTTAGGCCCCACACCGGGCAGGCAACGCAGGGCCTCGATGAGTTGCAGTAATAAGGGGGAGGCAGTCATTTAGAACGGAAGCTTGAGTCCACCGGGCAGATTCATACCTGCAGTAATGCCGGACATTTTCTCAGACGATTCTTGCTCGATACGACGGACCGCATCATTCACCGCAGCCGCCAGCAAATCCTCGATCATTTCCTTGTCGTCTTCCATCAGGCTGTCATCCAGCTCGACTCGACGCACTTCGTGGCGACCGTTCATGGTCACCTTCACCATGCCGCCACCGGCCTGGCCTTCTACTTCCATATTGGCAATTTCTTCCTGCGCCTTCTGCATATCGGCCTGCATCTTCTGCGCCTGTTTCATCATGTTACCAATGCCACCTTTCATGGGGGTCTCCTCTCAAAGTCTTGAATTAATCGGTATTTTCCAGCGGTTGTACCGAGTTCGGCACTACGCTGGCGTCAAAGTTATCTTTCAATGCCTGCACCACAGGGTCGGTATTAATGGCCTGTTCGGCATCCTGTTGTTTCTGAGCCACATTACGCGCCGAGGTCTGGGCCGGGGTTTCTACCGCGGCTTTACCCTGGGTAATGTCGAGCCTGACCTTATCCCCCAGAAAACTACTCAGGGCATCCCGTAATTTTCCTTCCAGGGACGGATTCAACAACTGACCAAATTCCTGGTTCAGGGTCAGTTTCATCTCATTCCCCTGGTGAGATTCCAGCACACAGTTCACCGCCAACTGTTTTACCATACCCTTGAGCCTCAGGGCATCGATAAGTCCGGTCCAGTCACCATTAAACGACTGGGCCGGTTTCGAACTGGGCACAGCAGCCGGCGCTGCCGACGGGGCGGCAGCCATGGTTTCGCCCGATTGAGTTTGTGCTGACGATTCAACATTTCCGGCAGCCGAAGTATTATCACTCAGCGCCGCCTTTAACTGCTGACGACCGGCGGCCGGATTCGACGGAACAGCCTGAGATTGAGCAAGGGCGGGCTTGAAAGCCAACATCCGCAGCAGGACCATTTCAAAGCCGGTTTTTGCGTCCGGTGCCAGGGGCAGGTCTTTACGGCCTATCAGACCAATCTGGTAAAACAGCTGTACGTCTTCCGACGATATGCTGCCAGCCAGCTGCTGCAGGGTTTCCCGCTCCACCAGGTTATCATCCACCGCCTCTGGCACATGCTGGGCCAGGGCTATCTGGTGCAACAGGGCCAGCAGTTCGGCCAGGGCATTCTGGTAATCCGGCGTCATCTCCGACAGCGCCGCTACCTCGGCCATCACCGCAGCAGCATCGTTGTTGATCAGGGCCTTGAGAATATTCAGGATACGATCGCGAGACACCGTACCCAGCATGGCCTGCACTTCAGCGGTATCCAGCTTGCCACCACCGTAGGCTATGGCCTGGTCCAGCAGGCTTAAAGCATCGCGCATAGAACCGTCGGCACCATAGGCCAGCAGGCGCAGGGCCTGCTGTTCAAATGCGATGTTTTCCTGTTCCAGGATATGCGCCAGATGACCTTCGATCATCGGCATCGACATGCGCTTTAAATTAAACTGCAAACAGCGCGACAACACCGTCACCGGCAGTTTCTGCGGATCGGTGGTGGCGAGCAGGAACTTCACATGGGGGGGCGGCTCTTCCAGGGTTTTCAGCAGAGCATTAAAGCTATGCCCGGACAGCATGTGCACCTCGTCAATCAGGTATACCTTGAAGCGACCGTGGGTGGGGGCATACTGCACATTGTCCAGCAGTTCCCGAGTGTCTTCCACCTTGGTGCGAGAGGCCGCATCCACTTCCACCAGATCAATAAAACGACCTTCGGCAATTTCACGACAGGCTCCGCAGGTACCACAGGGTTTGGAGGTGATGCCGGTTTCACAGTTCAGAGATTTGGCGAAAATTCGAGCCACCGTGGTTTTACCCACACCCCGGGTGCCGGTAAACAGATAGGCATGATGAAGACGTTGTTCATCCAGGGCATTGACCAGGGCCTGTAGCACATGGTTCTGCCCCACCATTTCGGTGAAGTTGCCGGGACGCCACTTTCGCGCAAGAACTTGATAGCTCATAGAACTGTGATTATTAAAGAAAAAACCGAGTTTAACATGGAGTTAATGCGCTCACATAGGCCAATCAACCCACGCATTATCATTAAATACCCCTGTTAATTCATAAGCCGTCATCCCGAGCAAAGTCCAGGGATGTTAAATGCTTGATATCACTGCAATGTTTCAACAAAAAGTCTTTTCGTCCATGGCTCTCGAAATTAATGTCCGCTACTTAAGACAAAATATTAATGCCCTGCGTCATTGCGCTATGCTTTTGAGCCGGAATCCAGTGGACTCAGACGCTAGATAATCAAGTCCAACCTGGGGCTTTAGCCTGCGCGCCGAACCGAGCTGGTAAATTTTATCCAGTCGAATTTAGCCCACTAACAGCCTGCGAGAATGACAGTGACAACTATTCGTTATGAGGAGGCTATATATAAAGAAGACTTCGTGGGTGGCAACCTGCCCCAGCCACACCCCGGCGCCCGATGTCACCGCTACCGTTGCTCCCTTCCGGGCCTGGCGGAGTTCACAGCTAATCGTCGCGAGGGAACCGAAACAGGTCGCCATAACGAAGCTGAGGATTATCCTGGCTTTGGCTCAGGCTTTCAAGCCAAATTGGGAAATTGGCCATAAAAAACCCGCTATATTATTCATTCCCTTAGTCCTTGAATACTATTGTTCAATACCGTTTATATCTTCAGGAAGACTTCCTATTACTGAATATCCTACACTTATAAGTAATCCAATCTTGGAACAACAACTAACCCTAGAGGTAATAACTATGGATATTGGACGTTTTTATCGAATAAACATCAAATTTCTCGAGCCCGATAAATTAAGTCAGGACTTCAGAAGCGAATTTCAGGATGAACTTGATAGAAACGCAATCTACCTGGGCGTCAGGCATACACCCACAAACTATAACGGAAGTGTAGCGATCAATTCACTGGAACTGGCCAATCAGTGCGTAATCCTGGCCAAAGAATGCTTATTAGATGAATACGGGAAAATTGAATGCTATATACGTGAATTTCCCTGCGTTGCCGGTTATATGAAATCTATTATCGACACCGACACACGAACATTAATGAATCATATCCAGAATACAAATTTTACATCTAAAGCAAATAAAACCTTATTACAGAAAGTTCGAAGCATGACTGGATAGCTACATCATTAATTTAGGATCAGAGCAAAAAATCTAGTAAATTATAATAATCATCGTCAAATAATATTTTCTCTGATCCTAAACACTGTAGAAATAATCACTCTCTAAGCCCCTAAACCCCCAATGCCACACTGATGAGGGCTCTGACCTCATATCTTTCCTCTTATACTTCCTTATCGCTTGCGCATGACAGTGCCGGTAAAAATATGGGATCATCCCGGTATCGTACATCTATTGATAGCCACTGGAGCATTGAAATGAGTATGAACTTTTTTATGGTCGGCCCGCCCCTGATATCACTGCTCTCGGGCATCGCCATTCTTATCTGGCCGAAATTGTTGAATTACATCGTGGCCTTTTACCTTATTCTGTTCGGTCTGGCAGGTTTTTTGCCGCTGATGCTGACATGAGCCGGCCGGGTTTTCATGCCGCCTCAGCAGATTCAATCTAACAGGCTCAAGGTTCTCATATGACTGGCTTAACCAGGCCCTACTCACTGCTACCACCCATGGTCAAATTCCTGCTGATTGCTAACGGCTTAATGTTTGCTCTGGAGTTGTCCTATGGCAATCAATTAATTGCCGCACTGGCGCTGTGGCCGTTGAATATGACCGCAACTCCCAGCATTGAATTCATGCAACCGCATTTCCAGCTGTTCCAGTTAGTGACATACGGTTTTCTTCATGGCAGCGTAATGCATCTGCTGTTAAATATGTATGCCCTGTGGCTATTCGGCTCGCGTATGGAAAACCTGTGGGGCTCCAGAACATTCGCCATTTATTATTTTGTATGTGTACTCGGCGCCGGCCTGGTACAACTGTCGGTTTCTGCACTAAGCGGAGGCTACTACCCGACCATAGGTGCATCTGGAGGTGTATTCGGTTTGTTGCTCGCATTTGGAATGAAGTTTCCGAATGATGTGATGATACTGATTTTCCCACCGATGAAATTAAAGGCAAAATGGTTCGTAAGCATTTATGCAGCCATCGAGCTGTGGGCTGGCGTTACCGGGTCTGCAGCGGGGGTGGCACATTTTGCCCACCTGGGTGGCATGTTTTTCGGTTTTCTGCTCATCCTGTACTGGAACAGATACCCGCCGAGGTTTAGATAGGGAGTAGCCTATATCGATCAAAAAACAAAGGGCGGTGTCGGTGACATTTGATCATGCGTAATTTGTCACCTACCAAGATTTACATTAAGTAAGTGCCATTACTCTCTGAGACGGTTTTTTGCTCTTTTTAATTTCAACAAGAACAATGGATAAACTCAGAATATTATTTTATGGAAAGCAATGGCTATTAATTCTGTCAAGGCTACTTGTTGCTAGTTTCATTCTCCAAACTGCACGACGTTTCTATATTTTTCAATATTGCTTCAAGGTAAACCGGACCTTCTGTAGAAACATTTGCCGGCACTTTCGTTCCTATACTTGAAAAGTAAGCAGATACTTTACCTTTATTAACTTCAACATAGCCATTAGCCATATTTGCTTCAAACTGAAACACAATAGGCTTGGGAAGCTTTTGCCATGTTAAAGTATAGGGCTGCGCAACATGCATTTCGATTACACCATGAACTCCCTCAGTAGATATAATTGCTTTTCTTAAGCAGTCATAATCAACTGTTGGCAACATAGCCTACCTCTTCACTGACCAATATGAATCACAAGCAATAAGCATAAATATTGGCACGAAAATAAAAATACGCATCATATTGTTTTGACTATCCTAATTAAGACTTGCAACTAATATCACATAACCAATAGTGCCCGCGTCAATTGCAAGTGGGCGCTATTTATTTGTATCTAACAGATATATTGTTGTATATAGACTCATCAAATTTATCAGCTTGTTCAATATAATAATTTGCCTTTAAAAGAACAGTGCCAGGAACAAAATCAACTGAATTATTTACACTTCCTGCAGCCTCAAAGAATACATATTCAGCAGGCTTAGTGTTAATTTCTACATCCGACGAGAATCCAACTGAGCCTCGCACAGAAACCTTGTGCTCACCAGGAGTGACCAATACAGAGACATACTGACTGTTTCGTAATACTGCTACGTCGTTGTTGTTGACAGCAACAACCATATCATTTCCACTTGCAGCGAATACATCTGGCCGAAAAACAGTAATCGTTGAGCTATTATCCTTTTCTGGCGATTTAATCGCTTTTATATTTACCGATGAACAACCCACCATAGCAATAACAGTGGTCCGACCCGCCCTTGCCTTGTCGAAAGAACTCAAAAGAAACCCAACAAACCACTTTCAATATTTTTCAGCTTAAATTCAATTAATTGAACGACCTTCTCTTCTCCATTAACATAAATACTTGGAAATATTATCTCAATTTGTTTTGGCGCCGAATCCATATCTATATCCGTAATAACATTTGCCACGTACTTTAAATATTCCTCATTTGATTTATTTACACATACCTTAAGATCGCTTCCTTTTATTAAATCTAAAGAATCTTTTTTTATAAAAGTACCATCGCTACATTCAAAAGGAACAATTATCTCTTCAATCAGACCAACATAATCATTCTGAAACTGCTTACTGAGAATAACTATTCTGTTATTTG
>JBLYYN010000175.1:0-2756 GCA_048550535.1 Gammaproteobacteria bacterium | reverse complement strand
GCCCGGGAATCAATGATAACCAGTTCGGCGCGGTTGCTGGATTGAGAATTATTGAGGACTACGGCTGGTGATTGTTCAGCATGATTCTGAACCATCATGGTATATTCAGAAGCCACATGAACGGTGTTTTGTAATGCTGCGAGACTCGGCTCTGCTATGACACCTAGTGGATCTGCGGACAACAGCAATCTTGCTTCGAGTTCCTCGAAAACAGGATTAGTATGATTATTCTTAGCTTTTTTGTTCATCAATGACGCCTTTTAACAAAACAATAATACTAACTAGTGCTTTGCAGTCGAATATTTCAACATTTCAACTTTGGATCATTTGATGATGCGATGTGTGAACGTCTATCGCATTGACTCTATCTATAGCAATTATAAAAATAACTTATAATTCAAATAATTAGATCTAACTGATAGCAAACAATATAGCTTCATCTAATATGATTAGTCAATAAAAATGTGGATTTGTGCACAAAAATGGTGATTTTACCCAGTTTTGAATGACGATTTGTTGACAAAAATGCTGATTTACCCTTGCTCAACGGATAAGCCTTCCATTTGGCAGATAAAATGGGTACCTGTTACAAAAATACAGAAAATCCTACCTTAGGAGGTTTATTTTAAAAGAAATTGCCCTGAATTAGAGATAAGCCCTATACACATACACCTGTTTGACTTCATGCTGCGGCCCCCTTGCAGGACTTGCAGTAGCGGCGAACCTGTATATATCCAGCTAGTTCAACAAACCTGTTATAACCGCTTCGTCACACTCTACTCTATATGTTTCGGGTATTATATTTTTTATCGCACTATCTGATAGTGGCAAATATACAATATCAGCCCAATATGTGTTTATCTCTTTGTCCACAGGGCTCATGCGAACTTTGTATCCCTTATGCTGTAATGTTTTTAATCTATTGAGCGCCAGTGATTGTCGACTAAATAAGCCGAACGATAGATGATATCTGCCATTTTTTTTCATCGTGGCTATATCTTTCATACCTAGTTTTTTCATTGATTGCATTTTATCGATAGCTTCCTGACGTGTTTTATACGCCTCACTAACAACAGAATAAGTTGTATTTACTTCTGCATTCCTACGTAATTCAGAATGTTTTACATCTGAACCCAGCTTATCTATTAGTTTGTTTAGTATCATCTGCTTTTTGTATGGTCCTATACTTAAGCATATCAATGCTTCTTCAGCAGTTGATACTTCAGTAGTTGATGATGATGAAATATTTTCGTTATTTTTATCAGGTATATTAGTGCCAGCTGCTGTATCAGTTTGTTGATTTAATGTTTCAATTACATTTTGCTGTTTTACATAATCTGCTTGCTCTGCTTCAGAAAAAAAATGAACCTTGCATTTCAAGCCGCCGGGTATGGTATGGTCTTTATTAGCCAGCTCCAATCTGACTCCAAATGTACCACTAGCTGCATCGATTACTTTATCTACAACGACCACTTCTGCAACTAGGTCCTGATATACACCAAATTCCGGTAGAATTCTGGCTCGCATACCTTTTACAATTTTGCCATAGTTAGAAACAGGTGAAACCACTTCAATCTTTAACGGGTCTACCTGTGCCAGTTTGATGATTGGTTTGGTTTCAACAAACTCGCCGGGAGTTGAGTACAGCTTTACAACCACACCGTCAATTGGGCTTCTTATCTGTCTCAAGTTAAGATTAGCTTTTGCATGCTGCAAATCCAGCTCATACAATATTTTTTCATTTTCTAATTTATCTCTATCACTTAATGTGATAGCTTTTTCACGGTATAATTCTACTGCACGTTTATGCTCAAGCGCACTTAGCTTAAGACGTTCTTCACTGGTTTTTACACTCACTTTCTCAGCGTCTGATTTTAAGGTCGCTACTAAGTCACCCTTTTTTACTTCATCACTTCTATCCACTGTTAAGGTATCCAGTACACCAGAAACCGGGCTACTGAGTTCTACCGTGATATTGGGTTCGATCATACAATCGATAGGCTGGATATCTTCTGCCTGCGCCGCCCTATTGAGTAGTAACATGCAGACAACAATAAGAAAATTGATTTTCATTTGAGCTAACATAGTTTACCAATCTACTCAGGTTCACCAGTAAATGCCAGCATTGATTCTCGCTTCTCATCTATTTTCATCATGGATTTTCTAATTTGACGATGAGAATACTCGATAAATCTTTGCGATAAATTAATTAACGTGCGTGCCAGGCGATAGGATCTTACCGTTTTATCAAACGATAACTGTCTCTTATTTCGATAAGACAACAATACCGATATGATTTTATTAAAATACTTGATCACTGCATCATCTTCAAGCGAACAGATTACTTTATAACTGCCGGGATCACCCTGACGTGCACATCGGCCAATCAGCTGGCGATCAATTCTTCTGGAATCGTTTTTTTCGCAACAGATCACATGCAAGCCGCCAGCCGCCTCCGCTGCTGAATCCAGTTTGATATCAGTACCGCGCCCAGCCATATTTGTTGCTACTGTAATGTATCCTGCCTGGCCAGCTGTGGCGATAATTTCTGCTTCTAGTTTATGGTTTTTAGCGTTCAATACCTGATGTTCGCATTGTTTAGCTGTTAGTAACTGACTAATGTATTCAGAATCTTTAACTGTTCGCGTCCCGATTAAGACCGGCCTGTTCAGTACCTGGTGACTTATAGCTTCTTCAACCACTGCCTGCCACTTCTTTTCGTGAGTATAGTAGATATGTGTTTTATCGCCGCGTCG
>JBLYYN010000174.1:0-2820 GCA_048550535.1 Gammaproteobacteria bacterium | reverse complement strand
TTATCCCTTTCAGTTTCAGCAACAACAGTAATACTTATAAAAGACAGCAGAATAAACATTGTAATTTTAAACATACTTTAGTTCCTCTTTCTGTTGACACTTAACGCAGGGGTAAGTAGCGATCCGTTTTTTCTCGTCCAAGTGTGTGCCGCTTTGTGCACACACGAACTTGACCGTATTGTTAGACATGAAATACTAAAGGTTACCTAATCCACCAAGTATTCCACTTAAGATTGCAAAAATAATAGTCAGAATAATTAACGCAGGTATAGATGCTAATGCTGCTTTAACCATAAAAACTACCATTGACCAAAATGGCATTTTGATATCAACTATATCAATTTGATTTATCTCATTGTTATTCATTTATTTCTCACATTAATTTTTTTCATTCAAGTTTTTGTTTTCTATAATAATGTTTACTTTATATCTTACTGCATGATCTTTTTATGCTTTGAATAAAGGGGTCGGTGACAAACGATAACGCTAATGATTCTCAGTTGTCACCGGCCCCTTTTAATTGTAAACGAAGAGCAGCGTAGTTTGCGTCCGAACGAGCGCCTTGTTAGCCGCTGAATAATTGAACTACCGAGCACGAACATATCGGCAAACTTGCGCACCTGTACTGGCTTTTACTGAGGACTCCAGTGTAAAAGGAATCGCCTTTCCGTTCTCAGCAAAAATCGTCTTTCCACCACCAAGAATGATCGGCTCGATTGTGAGCAGCAATTCATCGACAAGATCAGCGTCAAGTAAAGACCTAACCATCGTTGCACTGCCATACACGTAGATGTAGCCTCCCGGCTTCGCACGTAATTCGGACACCGTCTTCAAGAAGTCGGCGCCACGAATGATTCTGGTGGGATTCCATATTGCATCTTTCTCGGTGAGTGTATCGGATACGACGTATTTCTGGACACGATTGATCCAATCCGTGAATGGGTCCCCTGAGCGACTGGGCCAAGCGGCAGCCGAGACCTGATAAGTACGACGTCCTTGTAAGAGTACGTCACTCTGTGCAGCGAGTTCGGCATACATACCCCCCATAACCTCCGGGTCGAAATACTTTATCGACCACCCGCCGTGAGTGAAGCCGTCGTCGTTGTCTTCATCAGCTCCTCCTGGAGCTTGTACGACACCGTCTAGACTGATGAATTCTGTGATGAGCGTTTTCATATAATCACCTGATTCTCCGTGGTCATTGTTGTGAGTCAGAGGTTCTTGTGACGGCTAACATCTGTTTAACGGAACTTCTTCCTGTTATCGCTTAGTGATACCACCCACATTCATACCATAATTAATGATAAATTAGTCACTTAGATGTAACTTGTGCTGTTATTGAGGGGCAAAAGACGGAACTAATTCCCTGTTATTGGGTTTATAGGAGATAACATATACCGTACTCCCATTTATATCAATCACTTACAAGAAGAGTGGAATAACTATTTCTGTGAATGAGCGCTTATATAGTCGAAATGACAAAATAATTAGAGTGTACTATTTTTAAGAATTGGTTTCGCCAGCTGGCGAGTCACTTTTTTCCAGCAGCTGAAAAAAGTAACCAAAAAAAGCCGCCCCAGGTCGCAAGCCACTATGCAAAATCAAAAAACGCATAGTGGTACCTTCGTCGCTCGCGATTTATGAGGCTGCTGCGCGACTCCTCGCAAATAACGCTCGTCAAACATGCTCGCAGACAACTCCTCATAAATCACTCCCTCCTCTGCTTACTCCAGAGGGGGATTATAAAAACCCCCAAACCGAAAATATATTTCGAATAATTTCTGATAGTAGCTAATCAGGACACCCACAATAAACAAATGCTTAGAATGCATCTAAACCATTGTTTTTATTGACGCCTTAACATGGGTGTCCTATTAAGCTTCCAATAGATAATTTTATGGACATTAAGTCACAATTGCACCCGGCCAAGCCGTATTCGTATCTTGGAGAGGAATGAGTGGTCAGACCAGGGCATCGACGTCCATATCGGCGCTAGAACGCTCCCCATGCGTGGATGGCCACCCATTTCGAAACACACTTTTTTTGCATATGCGAGCGCGATGATGTCCATCGATGTTACACATACAGTCTGCGCGGCCAAGGTCAAATCGATCCTTTTGCTCCGACGATACCCGAGCTCGCTATGGAGCCGACGCCATACTTCGTCCTCAGTTGGACAGATGCCCGCAAACTCGAACTCTATAATCATCATCGGCATGTTTACGAGTCCCTCACGACGGCACCGCCAAACGCTTTGATAACGTGCCACCTTGAGCGGAGGCCTGTTTTTTAGGCCGTAGATCAAGGTGGTCACAGTTGATTTGTTTGTTAGAAAGCATTTTGAACTACCGTTGATTGGTGATGAAGCATTTTCCAGTTTCCGCTGTTTTTTATCCAAATAGAGCTTCGAAGTGTGACAGTGCCATTTGATGTTGATTTGTATTTAACCAAAATACAGTCTTTGCTCAACATTTTAAATTCAAAGTTACTAAGTTTGTAATGTGCTTTATTTTCTTCGGGCAGTGAATCCAATATATCCTGCTTTCGATAACTTTTCCCAGAACTACCGAACTCTTCAAATCCATCATCAATCAACTCAGAAAGGCGAGTAACGTTCCGTCGTGTTGCCGGATGTATTAACTCTAGCTCGAGTTCTTGAAGTAGCTTGTATTCTTCCATATTCAGTGTTTTCTAACATCTGTTTAACGGAACTTCATCCTGTTATTAAGCTTATCAGGACACCCACAACATGAAAAGGCTTTGAATACATCTAAGCCTTTGTTTTTATTGACGCCTTAACATGGGTGTCCAGCTAAGCTA
>JBLYYN010000173.1:0-3470 GCA_048550535.1 Gammaproteobacteria bacterium | reverse complement strand
CTTTGCATGGCCCGAAGGGTGAATTACAGGGATGTAATTCATAATCAAAATGACTAATAATGTGCGTGCTGTCGCACGATAAATTTGCGTGTCATCTCGGCAACTGCTCCTGCGTTGCCCTAACTACCTACATCCGTGTAGGCGTTCACACGCAAGTACGGGCGGCATTTTCTTGGTTATCTTTTTGTTGCCTACAGGGACGTAGGTAAGGAGCGAGAGCACGACTGCATGGATGCAGGAGGTAGAACAATGCCCGGAGCAATTGTCGAGGATGCGGTAGCTTTGCTGAAGACTAGAAACGTCTGGAGCGTTTCTGAACATGCATTGCATGGCCCAAAGGGTAGCGGCCATGGATGGCTGCTATACAAAGAAGTGACTCGCCCAGCGGGCGAAACCAATGCTAAAAATTAGCGAACTATTTATATTAACACTCTCTATAGAATCGTGAGCACCTGATCTATCATAGCTAAGGCAGAATAATAAACCCCCATCCTAGGGTAATTGCTCCATCGGCTCTTCCCTTAACATGCTAATAAAGGCTTCCGCCACCGGGTGATCCAGGTTTTTCTGGTTGCGGGCAATCCACAGGGTTCGCATGATGCGAAAGCCTTTGACCTTGAGGTGGTATAACGAGCCCTTGCGGACACTATCGATAACCGCAAACCGTGGTAGAAAACTGACATGTTTTCCGCGCGACAGGATGTTGACAATGGTGTCGGTTGATCCCACTTCCATGGCGATATTCAACTCGTCAATCCCGATATTCCTTAATGCGGTATCCAGTGCCACTCGGGGTGATGAACGTTGTTCGCGCAGTATGTAGCTGAGCTGGCTTAAGGACTCTACCGGTAGCAGGTCGGTATCCGCCAGTGGATGATTATTGCTGCACACCAGCCATAGTTCATCATCGGACCAGCGTTGTACCAGGATATCCGGATGGTCAGGCGGGCTTTCCATCAGTGCCAGATCGATCATGCCGGTGGCCAGGTGGGATTGAATTTTTCGGCTATAGCTCATGCGGCTGTTGATCTTGAATTCAGGATGAAGTTCTGAGAAACGTAGCAACAGCTCGGGCAGTAAGTGCTCACCAATGGAGAAGGTGACCTCCAGGTGCAATGAGGTCAGGCCTTTCACCATGTTCTGTATTTCCTGAGACAGGCTGTATTGCCGATCCAGGGTCTGTACCGCCAATAAATATACCTTTTCTCCGACCGCGTTTAAGCGCAAGCGGCCGCCCACGCGCTCCATTAGTGGCAGGCCATAGGTGGCTTCCAGGGCGCGCAAACGTTTGGTGATGGCCGGCTGACCAATATTCAGAGCCTGGGCGGCGCCCTGTACGCCCCCTTTTTCGACCACCGCACGCAGGGCGGCCCATTCGGATAAATTCGGCAGGTTTTTATATTCCATAATGGAATGTATCACGAATAATATTCATTAGGAATACCTAATTAATTATGGGAGAATATGTCTGCATTAGTAAGGATAAGGCATTAAACGAATCAAGTTTAGATTGTTCTCTTCAACAGATATATTCCTGTTAGTTAAGCGTTTAGCGCAAGCAGCCACGGTTACTGATCAGTGGTCATCATCTCAAACGACTGTATCCATGCTGAATTTGAGTCCATAGCTGGGGTTCTGAACAGATTCCGCTTGCTGTCCGTCACATCCTTATTGTTTTAATTCCACAATACTAAAGGTCGCTGAAGACAATATGAATTGGTCTGTCATTTTTCCATTTTTAAGCTGGCTTAAAGCTGTAAATAAAAACACCTTGAAGCATGATCTGCTGGCCGGCTTTACCGGAGCGGTTATCGTTCTGCCACAGGGGGTGGCCTTTGCAACCATCGCCGGACTTCCTCCCGAGTACGGGCTTTATACCGCCATGGTTACACCGATCGTGGCGGCATTGTTTGGTTCATCACTGCATCTGATTTCTGGACCCACCACGGCCATCTCCATCGTAGTCTTTTCTGCCGTGAGTCATCATGCCGCTCCGGGCAGTCCTGAGTTTATTTCTCTGGTATTGACCATGACCTTTCTGGCCGGCATCTATCAGCTGGCCTTTGGCCTGGCTCGTCTGGGCGTGCTGGTTAACTTCGTGTCCCATACCGTGGTGATTGGTTTTACCGCGGGTGCTGCAATACTGATTGCCACCAGTCAGATGAAAAGTATTTTAGGAATATATATCCCATCGGGTGAGTCTTTTCTGCATACCTGGGTATTGCTTCTGCAAAAATCGGGTGATAGTAATTTCTACGTTTTAATCACAGCTTTATCCACTCTGGTTACGGCTCTGCTGGTGAAACGGTTTTTACCTAAAATACCTAATTTGCTGATTGGCCTGGTTGTTGGAAGCCTGGTGGCTATGGTACTCGGTGGGATGACTCATGGCATTAAACTGGTCGGTGAAATCCCCGCCCATTTACCGCCTCTATCGTTACCGGATTTTTCATTTTCGACCATTAAAAAGCTGGCGCCGGAAGCTTTTGCCGTGGCACTGTTGGGTTTGATTGAAGCGGTGTCCATCAGCCGGGCCATTGCCACCAAATCCAATCAGCGTATTCATGCCAGTCAGGAGTTTATTGGCCAGGGCCTGTCCAATGTCGTGGGCAGTTTCTTTTCAAGTTATGCCGGCTCGGGTTCCTTCACTCGTTCCGGTATCAATTATGCGGCCGGTGCAAAAACGCCGCTCTCTGCCATATTTGCCGCAATATTTTTAATGATTATCATCCTGTTGATCGCACCCTTGACCGCACATTTGCCGGTAGCAGCCATGGGGGGAGTGATTTTAATTGTGGCCTATAACCTGGTGGATTTTCATCATATAAAACAGATTTTAAAATACAGTAAATCAGAAAGCGCTATTCTGCTAACTACATTCCTGGCCACCCTGTTCCTGGAACTGGAATTTGCCATCTACATGGGTGTGTTATTGTCCCTGGTGATTTTCCTGGCCCGTACTTCTACGCCGGAAATTGTGACTTTGTCTGTCAGTCATGAACAGGGTGAAGAGAAGAAAAAACTGATCGATATACACAAAAAACCGGTCAATCAGTGCCCACAGTTAAAAATAATTCGTATCGATATGTCGGTGTATTTTGGATCACTCAATCATATCCAGAATCGGCTGCACCATATCGTGGAAAACGAAAATATACGTCACATTTTGATTGTGGGTACGGGTATTAATTTTATTGACCTGAGCGGTGCTGAAATGCTGGCCAATGAAGGCAGGCGTCTCAAGAGCATGGGTGGCGGACTGTATTTTGCCGAACTGAATTCCCATGTTTATGAATTCATCAGTAAAAATTACCTGGTGGCCAAAATTGGTAATTCCCATTTCTTTGATAAGAAAAAGCAGGCAATTGCAGGCATTTATAAAAAACTGGACCGGGAAACTTGTCGGAATTGCGCCACCCGAGTATTTGATGAGTGTAACTGGTAGACAAAAATAGTTGTAAGTTTTAAGT
>JBLYYN010000172.1:0-6816 GCA_048550535.1 Gammaproteobacteria bacterium | reverse complement strand
TCATCGGAAAATTCAGCCAGCAAGGCATGTTGCCTGAGTTCCTGTTTTGAAATTGTCTTGCTTGCCATGTTATCGATTGGCCTTATTTGTGAGCGATTCAGTGAGTCTCGTTAAGCCCACCCACTAGCCTGAATTAATTGCAAAGCATACCTTTTTACGACGCAGGCGGCAATCCTGAGCTAATCCCGATTTCCGGCCTGGAAGAGCGCTAAGCTGTCGTTGCCTTTTTTGCTAGCCGCAGGGGAGGACGCTTATATTTCCTGCGTAACCAGTTGATCGCCGGCAGCACCCCGAGACGTCGTATCAGCCAGCTTTCAAGGCGAAATTTTCCGGGATAATTCATCACCATCAATCCGACAAACAGGGTCAACAAACCCTGTCCGGGTATAAACAGCATAATGAAACCGGCCAGCAACAATACCGCTCCCAACAGGTTTTTGGCGGACATGATCATAGCTCTCACCAGAGGATGGCGGCTATCACTCATCATGCGATGACGAGCCGGGTGACTGAAATAATCCACCGGTATCTGGGTAATCATCATCGGTAACAGCAACAACCCCAGTACAAAACTGATGATGGACACGGCTATAAACCACTCTGCATAAACCTGCACGAACTGCATCAAGCTTGAAAACATCGGCTTCGGATTCCTGGTAAATTGACCACAATGATTATTAGATTTTCTATTGAACGATCAAATATGGATGTTGAGGCATATCAACTAGATTTCAATGATTAACCCTGACACATCGATTTTCCCTGACATCAGGTGATGAATGATTATACTGAGAATAACCGAAAATCAAGTGCGAGATAGCTGTAATGACCTATCAACAGGATATGCTCGATGAGCTCAATCTACTATTACAATTTAATCTTGAATCCACCCTGGAAGGCATCAAGATCCACAGCACCGCAAAGCCAACTGTCATTTCTGCCGCCCATCGCCTGCACGAAAAAGGCATGATTACCCGGACCGACGGTGGCTACCTGACCGATCTCGGACATGAGGCCGCCGAACACGCCCAGGCCTTGCTGATTATGATGACCGAACCCAGAGAACACGCCCAAACACACACGCCGATTACGGGTTAAAACCAGGGCCTATGCCCAGGCATACGCCCTGTGGCCATTTACTTTGACATTAACTGGCCGGACGCCAGCTTTTGCCCGCATCTTTCGATTCTAGCTTGGGCGCAGAGGAACAACTTAATTGCAAGTGCATCCCCTTCAACTTATCTAAGGATTTTAGACTGGAGCAACTGCTGTAGGGTATTTCGAGCTCTTGCCAGCTGGATTTAGCATTTTTCTGATGATAGATTCTGGCATTAGACATTAGCGTGTACTCTGGTCCAATATAAATACCATTTCGCGTTTCCAGTATGTTGGTCAGATAATCACTATCGAAAGGAATATCCAGTTTACTAAAGCGCCGGGTTTTACTGTTATATTTAATAACTGGAGCATCCTGTTTTTTCATATACAGAAAAATGCCGTTGATTCCCTGTGTCATATTCACCGCATTAGATGTTTCCTGGTCCCAGAAAAAGCGCTTATCAAGTTTCCAGCTCCTGGCATAATCATTTGAGCGCATCAATACAAACTGGTTATTGACCAGCACCAGGCCTCCATTACTCTCAAACAACAACTTACTATAACTATTATCATCCAGTTGACGTGTGCTAACTTTATTTCCCATCACAAATAGCACTTCTGACCTCACTTCTGATTTAGTCAGACATGCCACGGTATTTTTATGCACATCACAGGACAATAAAGGATCAAGCGTATTGGTCTTCAGCGCCTGGATTTTTGCAAACTTCTTCAAATCCTTACTCATAGTAAAACGCACCAGCGTTCCAAGCCCGCCATACACCAGATAATTTCGATTATCCAAACGAATAGTATTTTGCCCCTGAATCATTTTACGTCGTGCAATTTCCTTCTGGAACGCATCCATGTTCCTGGCTGATAGCTGCTTAAATTTAGGTTTAATGACTTTATTACCAATTGAACCAAATGCCTCAGGATAAGTTGCACGCAAATAATTCAACATATATTTATTATTCTCAACTGAAATTATTTTATAGCGTGTGCTTATCGGCTTATCCTCGTTTAACATGATGAGTTTACCAAGATTGGTGACTGAACCCGCCCTGATCTCGAACTCCAGATTGAAAGTGTAGGTCGTGGTCAAGTTACCCAACGCTGTGCCTATCGACTGTAAGCTATGCTTTCCTGGTGGTAGCGACACCACCATGTGCCCCGCCTTGACTCCCTGATGAAATGAACCCGAGTTGAATACAGGTTTTCCGGAAATAGCCCTGACATTACCGTAACTATTAAGCTGTATCACTTCAGCCACTACCAGACCCTCATTATTCAACGAGTCTCGCGTAAAGCTCTGCCTGGTCGCAAAACAACCCTGCAACAAAACCAGTAATAGCACGAAAAAGATCAGACGATGTGAATAAATTTGCATATTCGACTCCTAGGACATAACTTTATTGTAATTATCTATTGTTGACTCTGGCCAGGTAAGAACAAATAAAGCGCGCGCTAAACTTTAAACAATACTTTGTTGTTTCGATTTACAAGGTATCTACAACCATATTGGCCCAGCTTACGGCTTCAACATTGGCAATAAATATATCATTGGTTTCCAGCTGTTGAAATACCGCTTTGTCAAAATCAGACATTTCATAAGCTAGAGTACAGCTGAGTGCTTCACCCAAAATACCTTCTTGCTTCAACAGTGCAATAACAAGCTCTTCCTCCAGGGGCAGTGGCTCAATCACTTCTGCCAGCTCTTTTTCCATTAAAATATCCAGGGCAGAAAATAAACCAACAGTAAAATAGGTATCCAGGGCTTTCATACCTGCGGCTTCCGCTAACAGTTCGCACATTTTTCCACGGGTCATGGCTATGTGGATCATTTCTGAAGGCCGGTCATCCAGGTTGGACATAGCCAGCATCGAGGCCCAGCTTCTTAGTTGACGACGCCCCAGAATAACAATTGCCTGTTTAATGGATTCCACTTTCCTGGGGAAATTGAAAAACGCCGAATTCATCAGCTTCAGTATTTTATAACTCATGGACACATCAAAGCTGATAGCTTCTTCCAGCTCATCAATTTCAACATCTGAATTTTGCAATACCGACAATAGATTGAGAACCGCCAGTTTATTAGTAGGCAGGCTTTTACTCTTTATAATTTTTGGTTTACTCAGGAAATAACCCTGAAAAAAATCGAATCCCAGCTTAATACAAAACTCAAACTCTTCCATGGTTTCAATTTTTTCTGCCAACAATTTGGCTTTGTATTTTTTTAAAATCTTTACATGCTTAAGCAGTTCCTTCTGAGTTAACTGCATGATATCGATTTTAATAATATCAGCCATGGCCACCAGCGGCTTATGGGCCGGATTATAAATATAATCATCCAGCGCTATGATAAAACCGGCCTCTGCCAGTCGTTTCACCGATTTCAATAACTGAAAATTCACTGGGATATCTTCCAGCACTTCGATAATTACCTGTTGCGGACTGATTGGCAGGGCCTCTTCTTCATTAACAAAGGCTTCTGTAAGATTGATAAAGGCAAAGCGCTTCCCGACCAGTTTCTCCAGGCCTATTTCAAGAAAGCTGTTAATTATCGTAGTGGACGTTGCACCATCTGCCGTAATATCAGTGATTACAGCCGCATTATTGGTACCCGTTCGAAATAGCAACTCATAGCCAAAGACACCTAGATCTTTATTATAAATTGGCTGCCTGCCAACATAGATATCTGGCATTTATAATTAAACCTCGGTCTGTATTTATTCGCCCGCATAACACTTCCGCCACTCTCGAGAGCCGGCTTATAAGCTGTTTATTGAAATCGAGAATATGGAACTACTTGGGAGTATAGACCTTAAGTTTATCCACTGCTTGATGCCATCAGTGACTATCACCGGCTGCAGTGAAACTTAGGAAACCTCTGATCAGGTCATGATTGTTTTATGATGGCTAAGGCTAAAAGCGTCCAGGCTTAATCAGAGGTTCCTTAGAAATATATTGAGTATATGGTTATCAAGTTTACGTTAGGGCCTCACCCTGGGCAATCACACAGTTGCTTACCGGGGCCCCAGGTCCGGTAAGTAACTGTGTATTTCCTTCATCGTATAAAACAGATCAAATCACCCCTTAATGTTTCACTTTTGCTGCAGCCATCTTCTCCAGCCTCTCTGCCTGACTTTTTTCATCACCCGACTCACTCCAATCCAGCTCAGACAGTTGCTTATAGTAATGATAACGGTGGGTCACTTCCTTCTGGGCCAGGGCCAGGCTTTTTTCTGCCTGCTCAGGATGCGTCTTCCACAACATATTAAATCTGGGCTCGGTTTTCATAAACTCATGATAGGGAATACTGGGTTCTTTCGAGTCCAGCAACAGGGGATTGACACCTCGCTGTATCTTTTTAGGGTCATAGCGGAACAATGGCCAGTGACCGCTGCTCACCGCCAGTTGCTGACGCTCATGGTTGTTCGCCAGATCCACCCCGTGGGAGATACAGGGCGCATAAGCAATAATAATCGAGGGCCCATGATGCGCTTCTGCCTCAATCAGGGCGCGCAAAGTCTGCACGTCCTTTGCCCCATAGGAAATATGCGCCACATACACATTTTCATAATCCATCGCCAGCATGGCCAGGTCTTTCTTGGCCGTGGTTTTACCGGCGGCCGAGAATTTGGCTATGGCGCCCCTGGGTGTCGCTTTCGATGTCTGGCCACCGGTATTGGAATAGACTTCGGTATCCAGGACCAGGATATTGACATCACGACCCGTGGCCAGCACATGATCCAGGCCCCCGTAACCGATATCATAAGCCCAGCCATCACCGCCCACGATCCACACACTCTTGCGGCATAGATTTTCCGCCAGCTGGGCAAGATGCCGGGCCTGTTCTGTATCGATAGTTTTTAGCTGCTGCTGTAGCTGTTCGACCCGCTTGCGTTGCTCAAATATACCCGCTTCATCTTCCTGATCAGCGGATAGAATATCCTTAACCAACTGGCTGTCCAGTTGATCTTTCAGGCTCAACAATAACTCACCGGCCTGTTGTTTGTGCTGGTCGATAGCGACCCGCATACCCAGGCCGAATTCCGCATTATCCTCAAACAGGGAATTGCTCCAGGCCGGACCACGGCCGTCGGCATTACAGGTCCAGGGTGTGGTGGGTAGATTGCCGCCAAAAATGGAGGAACATCCGGTGGCATTAGCCACCACCATACGATCACCAAACAACTGACTGGCCAGCTTGATATAAGGCGTTTCACCACAGCCGGTACAGGCTCCTGAGAATTCAAACAGCGGTTGCAGTACCATGGCGCCTTTGATGGTGTCGATCTTGAGTTCGCTGCGGTCATATTCAGGCAACGACAGGAAGTAATCCCAGTTGACCTTTTCCTGTTCCCTCAAAGGCGGTTGGGGCGCCATATTCAGTGCCTTGTGTTCCGGGTTCTGCTTGTCCCGGATGGGGCAGATATCCACACACAGGCCACAACCGGTACAATCTTCCGGCGCCACCTGATAGGACATCATCATGCCCTCAGGGAAGCCCTTGCCAATGGTTGGCTTGTATTTAAAACTGTCCGGGGCATCTTCCAGCGTCGCTTGTGGAACTATCTTGCTGCGAATGGCCGAATGCGGGCATACCAGGGGACACTTACCACACTGGGTACATAAGTCCATATCCAGCACCGGTATTTCCAGCGCCAGATTGCGTTTCTCATACACCGATGTACCTACGGGATAGGTACCGTCCACCGGTATCAGACTCACAGGAATCTGATCACCGCGACCGGCGATCATTTCAGCGGTTACCTGCTGCACAAACGCAGGTGCATGCTCCATATTGACACCCTTCACTTCAAATTCGCTATTTATGGTCGTGGGTACGGTCATTTTCTTTAGATGGGCAAGGGCTTCATCGATGGCTTTGAAGTTCAAATCCACAATGGCCTGGCCTTTCTTGCTGTAAGCGTCCTCCACCCCCTTCTTGATGCCATTGATGGCCTGTTCGGCCGGCAGGATATCGGATATAGCAAAAAAACAGGTTTGCATAATGGTATTAATACGTCGGCCCATACCGGATTCACTGGCCACGGCATAGGCATCGATATGATAAACCTGAATATGTTTATCGATAATCTGCTGCTGCATTTTACGAGGAAAGCTTCGCCACAGATCATCACCGGTCAAACTGCTATTAACCAGGAATACGGAACCTTCAGCCGATTTGTCCAGCATGTTATAACGTTCCAGGAACACATGCTGATGACAGGCCACGAAATTGGCTTCGCCATCTTCGATTAAATAGGTGGAATGAATCGGGTCGGGACCAAAACGCAGATGGGATATGGTCACGGCACCGGATTTTTTCGAATCATATACAAAATAACCCTGTACATTCATATCGGTGTCGGTACCGATCAGTTTGATACTGTTCTTGTTGGCACTGACGGTGCCATCACTGCCCAGGCCATAAAAAACTGCCTGGAAGCATTCTGCATTGGCATCGGTCCTGAAATCTTCATCCCAGGGCAGACTGCTATGGCTAACATCGTCGATGATGCCGACGGTGAAATGATTCTTCGGTTTGTCTTTTACCAGTTCATCGAAAATGGACTTGATCATGTTAGGCCGGAATTCTTTCGATGACAGGCCATAACGTCCACCGACCATGGTCGGCAAGACCTGTTCCGGGTGAGTCTCATGATAATGTTGCACCAGTGCGGTGATGACATCCTTATACAGAGGTTCGCCATC
>JBLYYN010000171.1:0-12462 GCA_048550535.1 Gammaproteobacteria bacterium | reverse complement strand
GGTCAGTGGTGAGTTCGCGGCCATCTATTTTCATGGACACATTTTACTATAGATTGAATAAATAATGTATTCTTTTTTATGGATCCGTTAGTATATGTGTGAAACGATTCATGACTAAGGCAAATTTGCCGGTGCCTGCTCTTGTTGAGGTTAAATAAAGAGTGTTACGGATACTTAGTATGACTTCAATGCTTATATCAGGTTCAACATCATATTTTGCTGTTATGGCTGGAGCAGTTAATTAAATTACTGGAAAAATCGGGCTATATTTAGCAGATTTTGTTAAAAAAAACTATAATTTAACCGATGTTTTTCACTTCGTGCTTGAATAGTTGAATTTTAATAATATACTTAATCCACGTAATAAGAACCTGGAGACAAAAATGGCTCGTAAAAAAGTAGCAAGAAAGAAGAAGACAGCAGCTAAGACAGACCCTATGGCTGCAATGAAGGCTCGTTTAGCTGCATTGAATGCTGAATTAAAAGATGTAAAAGCAGCAGCGAAAGATGCAGAAAAACGTATAGTAGATATGGTTAAACAAGGTGCAGCAGCAGTCGCAAAGCCAAAAGCCAAAGTCAAAGCCAAAGCTAAAGCGAAAAAAGGCAGGAAAAAACGCGCTACAACGAAAAAATAATTAAAAGGGCCGTCAAGGCCCTTTTTTTATGTCATCAATCTTCAGTAAAATCGGTTTTCAAGATACAAAAGCAAAAGCGTTGTTGCAAAGATTTATGCCCTTTGGGTACGCAGAGGATATGAAGTTGCAAATTCGACTTAGGCGAATTTGTAAGAAAATAATTCTAGAAGACAATGAGTTCCAGAAACTGTATATATTTTTACTGGCAAAGATATTTCAAATGAAGCCAAAAGCATTCTCTGCGACAAAGCTTTTGCTGTTTTTCAATTCAAATGACTGTTTATGACTACTATAGCGATCCCTAATTCCGTGTTTTTAAAACAAGCTTTATTTCACTGGGAATATTATCAATTCTGAGATCAGTTGGTCGGTTGAGGTTTGCTCGGAACGGAACAGGTTCCAGTGTTCTGACCCATTATGTTGCAGTGTTTTAGTCTGTTGATTACCGAATCACTGATTAAACTGCTCAGGTCAACAATTAGGCTTACTTTAACCCAACCCTTTCCTGGCTTGCCTTCGTTGAAATCACGATCATAGAAACCGGTGTTCTAACCCGGCTAGCTCTTTTAATACTTCAAAAGAGGCTGTTCGTATATTGTTATTGTCTTCTGTGGCTTCCAGGCGCCAGGCATTATAACTAAAGCCAATGACTGCAAATACAACACCCAGTATGGCTGTTATGTAACAGGTTTTAAGTTTTTTTCCAGATTCATGGTGTTTGCGTTGTTAGTGGAATACTTTTTGTTATTGCTTCAGATTAACAGCCATGCTCCAAACTATACTATAAAACAGTAACCTGCTTAGCTTTCAAATATTTAATATTTCAGGATAACCGACTAATAAAGTCAACTATAGGTGATTGTTTATTAGTAATATATTCAATTATCAAAGGCTGATAAGTTTTATAAATAAGTATATAAGAATTATTTTATTTATTTTGATCTCGATCAAAACGAACTTTTTAGCAACAACTAAACTCCTCTAGTAAGACGAATAACTAGCTTTTGTGCCAAACCAGGATGACCTAAATCAAGTGCTAGGCTGTGATACTCCCCCTCTAAACAGTCGCCTAAACGGGCGGTATTGAATATTTTTATCTTGGAGGTTGAAATGCCTGTTAACTTCGACGAACTAATAGCAGAGCCGGATGAGTATGTCGGCAGTCTTGGTGGAATCTCTCGAAGAGATTTCATGAAATTCTGTACCGGTATTGCAGCGACCATGGGTCTGTCATCCACCGCCGGTATACGACTGGCGGAAGCGGCTACTGACCCGCAACGACCATCGGTGATCTGGCTCTCGGCACAGGAATGCACCGGTTGTACCGAGTCGTTATTGCGCTCTACGCATCCGACATTAGAACAGCTTATTCTGGATGCCATCTCACTGGATTACCACGAAACGCTCTGCGTTGGTGCCGGCCATCAGGCTGAAGATTTTAAACAGGCATCCATGAAACAGAACCACGGTAAATACCTGTTGATCGTCGATGGCTCTATTCCGACCAAAGATGGCGGCATCTATTGCAAGGTTGCCGGTAAAACCATGATGGAACATGTGACAGAGGCAGCCGAGGGTGCCGCTGCTATTATCGCCATTGGTTCCTGCGCTTCTTGGGGGGGGATCCCTTCTATTGGTCCCAACCCGACCGGGGCAAAACGGGTATCGGAAATCCTTCCCGACAAAACCATTGTTAATATTCCAGGTTGCCCACCTAATCCCTATAACTTCTTATCCACAGTATTACATTTCCTGGCCTTTAAACGTTTGCCTGAGCTGGATGACAAAAACCGTCCTAAATTTGCTTACAACCGTTTGATCCATGAAAACTGTGAACGTCGACCACACTTTGATGCCGGTCGTTTTGCAATTAACTTTGGCGATGAAGGTCATCGTCAGGGATGGTGCTTATACAAGCTGGGTTGCAAGGGCCCCGAAACCTTTGCCAATTGCCCATCCATTTTATTTGGTGATGTGGGTACGGGAGCCTGGCCAGTAGGAACGGGTCATCCCTGTATTGGTTGCACCGAAGAAGGCGTGGGATTCAGCAAGGCTATTCATGAGCTTTCTGATGTCAGGACTCAGACACCACCGGACAGCTACGTCAGTATCGATCATAACATTGGCGTAGGTGTGACACCGGGAGCCGCAGCATTGGCGGCAGGCCTGGGTGGCTTGGCCATAGGTGCCGGTAGTGTGCTGGCCAGCCGATTAGGTAAGGACGATGATCATACTTCTGATGATGAGAAGGAATAGGAGTCCACACCATGACACTCAATCGCAGAGACTTTTTAAAAATTGCCGCCAGCGGTGTAGGCACTGCCCTGTGCAGTCAACCGGCACTAGCGCTTCAACGTGAAAACCTGCCCCTGTCGCCGGATGCGGTGGGTATGCTTTATGATTCAACCTTATGTATAGGTTGTAAGGCCTGTATGGTGGCTTGTAAAGATGCCAACAATATGCCGCTTGAAGCGACTGATGAGCCGAGTTTATGGGATCTTCCCGTTGAAACCTCCGGTGATACGCTCAACGTTATTAAACTTTATAAAGAAGGCAAGGGTGAGCACAAGGACCAGGAGAGCAATGGTTTTGCTTTCATGAAGCGACATTGTTTGCACTGTGTCGATCCATCCTGTGTCTCGGTCTGTCCCGTTAGTGCCATGACCAAAGATCCTGTCACCGGCATTGTGGAACACCACGAAGACCGTTGTATTGGTTGCCGTTACTGTGTTTACAGCTGTCCCTTCGGCATACCCAAATACGAATACGATGAAGCCTTTGGGCAGATTCAGAAATGTGAGTTCTGTACACATTTACAGGCCAAAGGTGAGATCCCCGCCTGTTGTGATGTTTGTCCTACGGGCGCTACCTTGTTTGGCAAGGTGTCTGATCTTAAACAGGAAGCCAGCAAACGGCTGGAAAAAGCAGCCGGCGAGACACATGTTTTCCCAAGAGGCAAGCTGGGTGCAAACCGGCCACCCCATGAAGCAGAAATTCCGCAATACAAACAGCATGTGTATGGCCTGAATGAATTAGGCGGGACACAGATCATGTATATGTCGGCCGTACCCTTCGACAAACTCGGGTTGCCCACTAATGTACCGGATTACAGTTATCCATCTATAGCCGAAGGTATTCAGCATACTCTCTACAAATGGATGATAGCGCCAGCCATTTTACTCAGTGGCCTGGCTTTCGTTGTCCATAAAAATACACAGCATTCCCATGATGACGACGATGCATCAGGTGAGGGGGAATCATGAACGATCACGCACCCGTTGGTGGAAAAATATTAACCAAACCATTTATGGTTCTGACCTTGTTATTTATGATAGCAATGGCTATTTTACTGGCCCGATTAGTTATGGGCATTGGCCCGGTAACCCATTTAAATGATGGTTATCCCTGGGGTATCTGGATTGTGATTGATGTCATGATCGGTACCGCCTTTGGTTGTGCCGGATACGCCCTGGCGCTTCTGGTGTATTTACTGAACAAGGGTGAATATCACCCTCTGGTACGCCCTGCAATGATGGCTGGTTTGTTTGGCTATGGCCTGGCTGGTCTGGCAGTAATGATTGATCTGGGTCGTTACTGGAATTTTTGGGCCCTGCTCTGGCCCGGATACATGCAGTTCAATTCAGTGATGCTGGAAGTGGCGCTGTGCGTTATGGCTTACATCATGGTACTGGCGATTGAGTTTTCCCCGGCCTTTCTTGAGCGCTTCGGTCTGAAAAATATTCACAAGAAACTGAACAAGGTGCTGTTCTTCTTTATTGCAGTAGGCATCCTGTTACCCACCATGCATCAGTCATCACTGGGTACCCTGGCCGTGGTTGCCGGGCATCAGATTTCTGCGCTCTGGCAAACCCAGTTATTACCCCCGCTGTTTTTAATCAGTGCCCTGTTAATGGGTTATGCCATTGTGCCGTTTGAATCAATCTTGTCATCCAAAGGTCTGGTGCGACCCATGGAAACGCCTTTACTGGCCAAAATATCCCGGGTGGCCTGGATTGTGGCGCTGGTGTATCTGGCGATTCGTGTGGCTGATTTAACTTATCGTGGTGCCTGGGGCCTGGCGTTTACCGCTAACCTCGATGCACTCATGTTCTGGATCGAGATGCTGCTGTTTATTATTCCGGTGGTGATACTGTCGAGTAAGGCCAACTGCATCCATCCGCGCATGATTTTCATTTCGGCCATCAGTTTTTTGCTGGCGGGATCTGTGTATCGATTAAATATTTATATTGTGGGTTATCACCCGACCGCGGGTGGCAGCTGGAGTTACTTCCCCTCAGTGACAGAAATGCTGCTTACTCTTGGGATTTTTTCGCTGGAAGTCATGCTGTATCTGATTTTTGTGAAAAAACTGCCAGTATTACACCGCGCATGATAGCCGTAACAGATACAAGTTTTTTTATGAGGAGCAAACCATGTCCAAACGTATTGTCATAGATCCCATGACCAGAATTGAGGGACACTTGCGCGTTGATTGCGAAATCGACAACGGCAAGGTCACCAAAGCATGGTCATCAGGGCAAATGTGGCGCGGTATCGAACTGATACTCGAAGGCCGTGATCCCCGAGATGCCTGGGTCATTACCCAAAGGATTTGCGGAGTATGCACCACGGTGCACGCCATCGCTTCAGTACGTTCAGTAGAAAATGCACTGAAACTGGAAGTGCCGTTGAATGCGCAGTATATACGTAACATGGTGATTACGGCCCACGGTATCCATGATCATATCGTGCATTTTTACCATCTATCGGCACTGGACTGGGTGGATATAGTGTCCGCGCTTGATGCCGACCCTGTAAAAGCCGCCGGCATTGCCCAGAGTTTATCTGACTGGCCCATGAACAGTGCTCAGCACTTTAAGCAGGTGCAGGAAAAACTGGCCAGCTTCGTCAACACCGGACAGCTGGGTGTGTTTGGCAGTGGTTACTGGGGTCATAAGGCGATGAAGTTACCGCCTGAAGTTAACCTGATGGCCGCCGCTCATTATTTTCAGGCGCTGGATTATCAACGTAAGATCAACCAGATTGTCTCCATACTGGGTTCTAAAACGCCCCACATCCAGAACCTGGCCGTGGGTGGTGTGGCCAATGCCATTAATATGGACAGCCAGTCTACGCTGACCATAGAACGGCTTACTAAAATTAAAAGTATTATCGATGAAATGGGTGACTTTGTTAATAAGGTCTATCTGGTAGATGTGGCCGCGATCGGTGGTTTATATGCCGACTGGACTAATTACGGTGCAGGCATTACTAATTATCTGTCAGTTCCCGATCTGCCTATCGATACTATGGGTACTCAATTTGAGCTGCCCGGAGGTTATATTCACCAGGGTGATCTTTCAACTTTCAAACCGATTAATAGCTATCAGGATTCCTATTTTGAACAGGGCGTAAAAGAAAGTGTGAAACACGCCTGGTACCAGGGGGGTAAAGGTGCGCTGCATCCCTATGATGGTGAAACCATCCCCGAGTACACCGACTTCAATGATGATGAAAAATACTCCTGGGTTAAAGCACCGACCTTCTACGATGAACGCGTACAGGTAGGGCCTCTGGCTAATGTACTGGCCATGGTCGCGGCAGGTCACGAGCCAACCCAGCGCCATTTAAAAACAGCACTGGATATAGTGGGCAGTATAGCCAAAACGACCATCCCAGTATCAGCATTGCATTCTACCATTGGGCGACATGCCGCCCGCGCAGTAAGAACCGCGGTACTCCATGAAACCCTGGGGCATCAATGGCAATTGCTGATGGAGAACATCGGTAATGGTGATTATGAAACCTTTAATCAGCCGGTGTTTCCAAAAGAAGAAGTTCGAGGCTTTGGTTATCACGAAGCACCCAGAGGTGTGTTATCACACTGGATAGTCATCAAGGATGGAAAAATAGCCAATTACCAGGCTGTCGTGCCGAGTACCTGGAATGCAAGTCCCAGGGACGAGGATGATAAGCCAGGGCCTTATGAAGCTTCCCTTATGGATAACCCGGTGGATGATCCGGAAAAACCCCTGGAAGTGATACGTACCATACATTCATTCGATCCCTGCCTGGCCTGTGCCATCCATATGGTGGACACAGAACAGAAAGAAATCGTAAAAGTGCATGGTGTGGGTGCCAGTTGCGGGGTCAGTTTCTGATGACAGACAATGCTAGTGAATGGTTGCATGAAGACTATGGCAAACCGGCACCCATCCTGGTGCTGGGTTTAGGCAACGTGTTAATCGAGGATGAAGGCATAGGTATAGCCTGCATCGAATATCTCAACAATTATTACCAGTTTGGTGAAGAAGTTGAGTTACTGGATGGTGGCACATCAGGTATGGGGTTACTGGACGATATACGAAGCAGAAATACAGTCATCATACTGGATGCCGTGAGTACCGGTCACCAGCCAGGTGAAATGGTCATTTTAAGAAATGAACAGGTGCCGGTGTTTTTATGCAATAAGGTATCGCCCCATCAACTAGCCCTGTCCGATGTGCTGGCAATATTGAGTTTTACCGATGAACAGCCTGAAAATATAGCCATTATTGGTGTTGAGCCGGTGAGCCTGAAAACACATATTGGCTTATCACCTAAGGTTAGACAGCAACTGGAACCTATGATAAATGAAGTGCTGGCAATGATCAGCGCTACTGGCTATGAGGTACCTGAGAAATCTAATCAGATACTGCATGAAACAGATACCCCCTTTCATTTAGTGTAATTTGATAATGAGGTAAACCATGAAAACCGTTATTCGATATAGTTTGTTCCTGTTAGCCATGATGGTGCCCATGAGCGAATTGTATGCTCACTCTGATGGTGTCCATAGTGGTGGCTGGATACAAAACCTGTTACACATTATGCAAAATACCGATCACTTGATAATCATTCTTGCTGTGGGTGTTGTAGCCAGTTTTCTGGTACGCGATATCATTAAAAAACGACGCTAGAAAACACCCCAGGAGTATGCTCTATGCAAAAGGTCGATGAGCTTATAGATAGATTCAGAGTGATCGATAAAGAACGAATGCAGGGATTGCCGTTTTATAATCCACAGCTATCCGTAGAAGGAATCGATTTTCAGCAAATAGAGCTGGGCTATGTCGGTGCCCTGGTGACACCCTGGTTTATTAATATTATTCTACTCTACGAAAAGCCACCGCAAACATCGACCCCTCAGGGAAACTGGCTAAGACATCATTTTCCATCCGGCGAGCATGAATTTATGGCGGGTGAAGATGAACAGCTGGGTCGCTACGATTTCATATCCCTGGCATCACCCACCAGCAAATATAAATCACAGCAACAGGCCTGTGATTTTGCCCGCAAAAAGCTGAAAAATATTGTATCCGCGGATTTTGATCGGGGTGAAGAAAAGCCCGTGAAATTTATGGTGGTCGAAGATGAAAAACTATCAAGGCGGGATTTTTTGGGTGGAAAATAGGTTTTTTCATGTTTAAAGACAGCGCTATTTTATGTGAACAATCAAAATCAATAGCATTGTGTATTATTATTTGATGTTTCTGGCACTAACAACTGATGCTGAAACCCTATAGAGTTATCCGTCGGCTTGCGAAATATGATATGAAACAAGTAAGTTTTATTTTTTAAGTTCTGGCCAGGCTGACGACAATCAGCCTATGTTTAAGAGAATGCTAATAGTTGCAGTGATATTGTCGATATCAGCACTGAATGAGTGCGTTTCCCGTTATGACCTTCACTTTTTTGCCCAGTTTAGGGCTCACTGATGATGGTATTCGAATCTTGACCCGGGTACATCTCAAGCTTAGGATGCATGTCATATGTAGCCATTATGCCTGTCGTATATCTGATAACATGGACATATGATTCACTATTTGAAAAAATACGGATAGGCATGAAGCTTGCTGTGTTTTTGACTACATGTTCCTGTGTTTGAATGATCGTCTATTCTGCAGCAACCATAGAGAGATATCATCTTGCCTCAAAATATAGACCTGTATACACAACCTGAGAGAAGAAGTGTCGACAAACGTCAGCTTAAATTGCAGCATATATGCATGCAACTGGCGGCACTGGGTCATCAATGCGATTTGGATATGGATCGTAGCTACCTGTCGGTGGCTGACAATCTTCTAAGGAATTACCGGCAACATCGTCGATTGCTGGTTGATTACCGCTGTCCCGCGGATCAGCGTATTCAGGATTTTCTGAATGACTATTTTAAACGTAACGGTATTGATACCACCATCAATCTACCGGGCGAAACCTTTAGTTTGCTGCAGCCAGGTCTGGCGCGGGAAATCTCTCTGCCGCTGTCGGCTAATCGCTATCAGTCGCCACTGCTGGAATCCTATCGTGTAATACAGGGTGTATTACATAATCCTAAAAATGATCGTCGCACCACCAAAGGTGTGTTCCATATTGTCGAGGGTGGTTTACCCATACCCTCGGACAAGCGAGCTGTGCCGGTAGCGGTTTATGAAAAGCTGCTGCAAGAGGCCTTCCAGCCGCCCTCTGAATTGATGTGTCTGCCGATCACCAGTGGCCAGGACAAGCCGGTGGATATGTGGGTGTCGTTATTGATGAGGCCTGTGGTACGGCCTGAAATCGAAGGCGTACTACCGGAAAAATCCCTGGAAATACGGATGTTTGCTCCCGGTAGTCTGGTGGCCAATCTGGACTTCGTCGAATCCATTTTTGGTAACGGTGGTGATCCTTTCCTGCCGGAAAACGATGCCGCCCTCGATACCCATCACTGGACCGGACACAGCGGTTGTATCATTCTGGCGCCGCATTTAACCCAGCTCAGCAAACAGGCGCTGGGTTTGCCCCATTTTGATGTGGCCAGTGAGCGCCAGCGTAGAGACGGCATGTGCTGGAAACAGGACGATGAATTATATAATGATGGTCAGGCATTCAAGATCGTCTGCCGTGATATGAGTGGCGTCATTGTCACTATTATTGCGGACAATTATTTCGGTTATAGCAAAAAAGAAGTCAAGTCGCAGATCAGTTATTCGTCGAACCTTTTTGGGGGTTGTGAAGAGGAACATTCCGGCGGTGCACTGGCCTTTCCGCGTTTTAATCTGGGCGAAGTTTACCTACCACAGCTGGCTCATATCGCCAGCGGAGAGACCTTTGAAAAACTAGTCAAACAGCTGGAAGGTGGTATTGAAGTTAGATCACAGGGCTATGCCGTTGATCAGCGATATCCGGATATCATTTATATTCCGCAGGATACCAAAATCGACATGCGGGAAATGCAACTCAGCTGGCAGTATCAGGGTGAGCAACAACAGATTAAGTTGCGGGCGACCCAGACCTATATCTATCCCAGCGGATTCCATGTGCAGTTGAAAAAACACCCCCATGCGCCAACCTGGAGACTGATTGGCAGCTTCAGTGAGGGGACTTTCTGCCATAAACCGAGCACGGTTTCCGGAGGTGGCAAATCGGAAATTTCAAAATCGATCCAGGATCTGATGATCTCCGGTCCGGTATTTGTTGAAAACTTTGAGGAAGATATCGAACAGGTCGACAAGGTTTTCAAATACGATCACTCCACGCGTTTTCGTGATCCAGATTTAAAAGATGATCGAGGTCTGCTCAGTAGTCAACGTACACTGGGTTCGGTAATCAAGTTGCTGACGCCTTCCTCGGCCGAGTATACCGATGAATACAATCAGTGGCTGGAGAACATACCGAACAATATTCTTGCCCTGGTGTATATGGTCAAGCGTTTTTATAAACATTCCTGGGGTGGTAACTGGCGAGCGCATTTTTCTGTGGATGAGGTCAATGGTAATCCGGGCCATGAGCTCAAATACCATGGTCGTAAACTGGAAGCCAGCTATTTACGAGTAGGTATGCAAAGTGACGGAACCTGGCGTATTTTTAAATTACGTCAGGACTTTGTGGCCGCTGGAAAAGTCCAGATGGAAGATGATATCACCGCTTCAACCGTGTTGCCCGTGAGCTTCGTCAAGGGCTTGAATCCAGATTATGAGGCCCATAAAAGTATTAAGCTGGTGAAGAATTGTGAGGCCTATTTGTTCCAGCGACCGGATGAAGCTATTAACCGGGGCATGGACAAACAGACTGAAATTGATCTCTCGGGCGACGGTAATTTTATTTCCAATTTTGAACCACTGACCACCGATGATGCCAACCGGATTATGGACGATGTGGTGCATTTCGGTGAATTCACCCCGCCCATGCAAAAGCTGATTCGTCGAGCTGCTGAAGCCGAAGCGGACAGTTATTTTGTGTCATCTGCACAACCCAGGCTGGTGGATGGCAAACCCTCTCCTAATGTGCGCTATCTGCAATTACGACCGGATGTCTCCGATCCGCAAGGACATTATCTGGCGGTGACCAGCACCCGTCTGGCACGTGGGTTGTCGCTACAGGATCCGGTGTATTTCCCGGTCAATGCCGTACTGCAGGGGCGGCGTAACAACCCGGGGGATAAAGAAAACGGTATTAGGCCCCTGGCCGTATACAACCCGATCCACTATCAGGAACTGCCGGAACTGTTTATGGACCTGATCTGCAGCCTCACTGGTAAATCACCGTCTACCACCGGTGCCGGTTCTGAAGGGGCCCTGACCAAGGGACCGTTTAATGCGCTGTCGAGTACCGCAGACTTGAACAACGCCCTGGTATCATTTGTACTCTGCGGTTCTGCCGGTTTCTCCACGGCGGCCGGTTATATCGGTCACCAGCGTCGTATCGATCATGACATCAGCATGCTGATACCGGAAATCTGGTGCCGACTGCCGGTGCATGAACGTGATCCAGAGTTCCTCATTGAAAAAGGCTACCTGGAAAAACTCGATGATTTTGAGCACCAGGGCAAAACCGTACAGGCCAGTCGACTGGGTTATCGCATGACCGAAGATTTTGTACATGCCTATTTTGGCAAAATTTTTGACAATCCAATGATCGTGTTTGATGAAGTCATGTTGCGCCCAGAAATACAGGATATGGAGGCTTACGTCGATGGTATCAACAACATCGTAGAAGCCCAGCAACGCGTGGCCCAGGCCTATATTGATGAAGGCAGTGTCGATGATGCCTGTCCGCCGCTACAGGCCCTGCTGCATATCATGGCCGAAGGGCATTACTCAGGAAAAACCATTGACGACCCGGATATTCGTAACATGTTCAGCCGAGATTACCTGATGCAAAGTGACTGGTATATGGAGCGGCTTAAACACAAACAGGCCCGTGATCTCGCACTCTGGCGTACCAACCTGGGCTACGTTCAGAGGAAAATGGATGAAACTCTGGACAGTGAAAGTGATAAACGGGCAGACCTACAGGCACGTATTGCGGATGCTGAGAACCGGATAGATATTGCCAGAAGTGATGATTATATTGAATTTTTAAAAGGGACCCTGGGTGCGGACTGGGTACATCGGGAAAACGAATGAACTATTAGTCAGTAAATGTAAGTTTGGATTTAAAAAAGATAAGGTAAATGCACGCTCATTTACCCGAACAGACGCAAATATAAAGAATAGCTCGCAGGTTTTTCTTTTAACATACTTTTGTTGCTACGGAAAAACCTGTTCCAAGGGTGATGTAAATAGATGGGATCTGTCTTTTCTGGTATTACTACAGAACAAAAAACGCAAAACCTGAACATAATTCCTTTTATCTGTAGAAGTCTATATTTGCTATGACACAGTCAATATTAAGTTTCAAGAATGCCTGACAGTTTGTAGGTCTCAGCTTAGCCAGAAGCGGACTGATCAAAAATTTAAAACTTTGCCACAGAGGCACAGAGGGCACAGAGTTTTTATAAGTACGCCCTATTACAAGCACGACAGCT
>JBLYYN010000170.1:0-7478 GCA_048550535.1 Gammaproteobacteria bacterium | reverse complement strand
CTTTGGTCAGCGCCGCTGTCAGGGTCGTTTTACCATGGTCTACGTGACCAATTGTGCCCACATTGACATGGGGCTTGTTACGTTGAAATTTTTCCTTAGACATTAAATGTCTCCCCCGGAATAAATGTTTATATTAAACCATCAAAAAAACTGGAGCTCATAACCGGAATTGAACCGGTGACCTCTTCCTTACCAAGGAAGTGCTCTACCGTCTGAGCTATATGAGCAAAAAAACAACTCTGGAAACCAGCGACCCACAACGGTAACTGTTACCACTCAATAGCCACAGCACCCTTAACTATATAGATAGAGTGACACACTATATATGGAGCGGGTGATGGGAGTCGAACCCATGTCATCAGCTTGGAAGGCTGAGGTAATAGCCATTATACGACACCCGCCTGACAACTCATGACACACCTTCCATGTCACGCTCAAACACATGGTGGAGGGAGGAAGGATTACTCAGACCTACCGCCCTTCGCCCTACGGGCCGCCACCTAAATCACGGCGTTAAAAATCGCCCTGGTGATTATTTTCGAACCGCTCTTGCGTGTGAGGGTGACACGCATATCACGCATGCCGTAGACATTCCCCACACATCGGCTCACCCCCCCCGTCCCTATGAGAAAACACTCCCTCACCGCACGTCAACTCAATGAGCTTGACGCACATCTATATGGTGGAGGGGGGAGGATTCGAACCTCCGAAGGCTGAGCCAGCAGATTTACAGTCTGCCCCCTTTGGCCACTCGGGAACCCCTCCAAAATCTGGAAGCCGCATATTGTGCGTTAGCCATACACAACTGTCAACAAAAAACGGCCCGAATCCTGCTTGGATAAGGCCGTTTTTAAGCGGGCTTCGCTAAATGCTGCCAACCTCTGCAACATTCATAAATATGGTGCCGGCAGAACGAATCGAACGCTCGACCTACTGATTACAAGTCAGTTGCTCTACCAACTGAGCTATGCCGGCTAATCGCATATAAGCGAAGGCTCGCAATTCTAGTTAAACTGATTGAATTTAGCAACGGATGAATGCAAAAATTTCAAAAAAATCACTCTTCACAAGGCCGGTTCAGCCTGGCTACGCCATCATCCTGAAATTCCAGCAGTATTTCCTTTTCCACTGACTGCTCACCCACCAGTTGGTAATCCAGCCAATGAACGGTATAGGTATGATAAATAGGCTCAATTTCTACTTCAAAGCCCATGCCTTTCAAGCTTTCTAAACGCCGATAAGCATGTCCTTTCTCCTTGAAATTACCCAGAGAAATACCATTGTTCTTGCTACCGCTCTGGATGATGTAATAATCTTTGATTTTCTTCTTAGCCAACTCTTTACTCTTGGCTATGGCTTCAGCTCGGCTTTGTAAGCTGGGTATGTACACCCAGTATCGATGCTGTTCATTTTCTTCCAGAGTTCGGTGCTCCAGATTTTTAACCTTCCCTTTAAGCATCGCCATCGCCTTATCCGATAAGCCCTTATCCTTGAATGGACCTAGCGTAAAACAAGCCTCAGTGCTCGATATTGGTTGCTTTGTTGCAATAACAGAATGTTCATCCAGTTTAATATCCGCAGACTCGAGTTCAGATAGTAACTGTAATGATTTCAAACCCTTAGGCATCTCTGGCAACATTTCTTCCTGACTAACCGGCAGATAAAACTGCCATAGACCGTAGACAAGATTTAACACCAGTAAAAATATCAAAAAAATACGCATATTAATATTATTCTATATAAGGGGTCGCTGAATCATCATTTCTCAGCTACATGTCACTCACAAACAGCTGCTCCAGACCATCAAGAATTAGCCATTTATCCAACTTCAGATCACAGTCAGTTTGCTTAGCGATTACATCTGCGTCTCCACCTGTCACTACAGTTACCAGTTTTAAGCCATAATGACTTTCTATCCGTTCGATGATCGGCTCAATACCCGCAGTGAGCAATTGAACGCAACCTGCACTTACGCCATCCCCGGTATTATCCGCCAGTAGTAGGGTCAAATCTGATACCTCACTGATGCCAGAGGTACCTGACAGCAGTGATTGCCGCATAAGATTTAGACCTGGCATGATTAACCCACCTAAATGATGACCATCAACATCCACCACATCGATGGTGAGCGCAGTACCCGCATCGATCACACATACTGCCGATTGATATTTATTATATGCCGATACCATGGCGACCCAGCGATCAACTCCCAACTGGTCAATATTTATATAGCCATTGCTTACTCCGGCTTTCTCACGGCTAATTTTGGTGAAATCAATAACCAAATCACGATTAGTGAAATACCGACTCACCCTGTCATTCACCTCGGTGGCCGCCACACTGCACACAATAACCGGTGACATCAAGCTTATATCATCAAACCACTCAAGCAGTTGTTGAGACAACCGATCCACATGATAAGCCTCAGAACGTGGCGGCTGCGATATGGGGCCTGTAAATCGCCACTTTATCCGGCTATTGCCTATATCCATCACCAACATTAATTGATCACCCGAATACTCACTTCACTGGAGTGTATTGCCCTAATCTCGCCATCCACCCTGACTCTCAATGCCCCCTTTTCAGTAATACCCGCCCCTGTGCCTATATATCTAGAATCTCCCTCGATAACCTCAAGCTTTCGATTATTACAGACATCCAATTCACTCCAGGTATCAAGCCAGTGATTCAGACCTGCTGCTGGAAATTCAATACACACATTCACCAGGGCATTGATCATCTCTGCTGCAATCAAGTTCCGATTTGGCATCGGCATTCCCTGCATGACACGAATCAGGTCAGTCCAAAGCTGATTGATGTTAGCAACATCCCTATCGCCCATACTGTAATTCAGCCCAACACCCATCACCACACAAACCTGGTTTTTATCTTTTACACGAGTCTCCACCAGTATTCCAGCCAGTTTTTGACCATCAACCAGGATATCATTTGGCCACTTCAAAGCCACATCGAGCCCGTGATGCCTGAGCATTCGGGCCATCTCAACACCAATCGCTATGGACAAGCCGGTTAGTTTGGCTACTGGACATTGAAAAACCGAGGCCAGACTCATATAAATATTGCCTCCACGGGGTGAATGCCATATACGACCATTTCGACCCCTTCCATGCAACTGCTGCTCAGCCAGATAAATTACCGGTAATTCTTTTGCTCTACCACATACCCCCAACGCCCGATTATTGGTCGAATCAACCTGATCCAGAATTTCATGATGTGTGACATAGCTTAGCGAACGCTCCAGCAGCCCTGACTCAATCTCTTGCCAGTTTAACCCATGCTTATTCGAGTCATTTTTAACCATACTGAAACCAATAACACCTGTACTATTCTCTGATATTTACTAAACTCAGAATTAAAGAAAGCCATTGACTCGTACGATAACAATATCAATAACACGATAACCAGGGAGCCTCTGCATAAGCCTACAATATTTCTGAATCATAGCTTAGTTAGTGAACAGGGCGTGATTTTAAGACATGTATGAACATGTACATACCTGTACGCCCCCGCGGGTGCGCCCTTAGTACACATTTGCAGGCTTGCCTTCGCACACATCAGGCCAGGCAGAAACATTATAGATTGATTAAAAGTCTCCCTGGAAATAGATTTTACAAAAGCTGAATACTAACACTTAAGAGTCATTAAGGAGAAAATGTGGATTTAGCAACATTACTTGGGCTGATAATTGCGTTCGGTTTCATTTTCGGTGCCATCGCATCTGGCGGTGCCGTTATTCTGTTCGTTAATACTCCCTCCTTATTAATCGTTGTAGGCGGAAGCGTGGCTGTAGTATTGATGCAGTTTACCCTCAGCCAGTTCTTCGGCGCATTCAAAGTTGCCATGAAAGCTTTTTTCCATAAAAGCGTTAATGCGCAGGAGCTGATCGAACAGGCTGTGGTGCTGGCCAATGTTGCGCGAAAAGAAGGCATGATGGCACTGGAATCTCAGGAAATAGACAACCCCTTCCTTAACAAAGGCATACAGCTCTGTGTTGATGGGCACCCTCCAGATCTGGTGCGTAAAATGTTGAATAAAGACATCAGCCAGACCATTCAACGCCACGAAACCGGACAGAGGATTTTCAAAGCATTGGGCGGTATCTCACCGGCCATGGGAATGATTGGCACCTTAATCGGCCTGGTACAGATGCTAGCCAATATGGACGACCCCAAATCTATAGGTCCAGCCATGGCAGTAGCCCTGCTTACCACACTCTATGGTGCTATTATCGCCAATGCATTCGCTTTACCTCTGGCAGACAAACTTGAGCTACGCAGCCAGGAAGAAAAGACTAATCGAGCACTCATCCTGGAAACCATCAGCGGCATACAGGAAGGCATGAACCCTCGAGTATTAGAAGAATTACTCAAAGCATTCCTGCCTGAAGGACAGCGAGGCAAAGATGGCGATGAAGATTAACGGTTAACATAATGGATGAAGAAGAAGAAATAAAATGCGAACCGGGAGCACCAGGGTGGCTGGCTACATTTGCCGACCTGATGTCTCTGCTGATGAGCTTTTTCGTGCTGCTTTTATCCTTCTCAGAAATGGATGTACTTAAATTCAAACAACTTGCCGGCTCAATGAAGGAAGCATTTGGCGTACAACGTGATGTTAAAACCAAGGAAATTCCTAAAGGCACCAGCATAATTGCCAAAGAATTTAGCCCAGGACGCCCAACACCCACCGTACTAAAGGTTATGCGCCAACACACTACGGATGATACCAAACGCAGTCTTGATTTCAGAGTACAGGGCAAAGATCGCGAAGAGCAACAGAAAACCGAGCAACGGCTTCAAAAAATAAAACAGGCCCTGAAAGATCAAATTGACAAAGGCCACATTGAAGTAAGTGGAGACAATCAACGAACGGTGATTCGCATCCGGGAAAAAGGCTCATTCCCATCCGGCAGCGCCAAACTCAGGGGTAATTTCAAGAATGCTATGAAACGCATCTCAGAGGTTGTTAGTAACACTCCCGGCAAAATCCATATCGCCGGCCACACCGACAACATTCCTATCTCTACCTTTCGATTTAAATCCAACTGGGAGCTATCATCGGCACGTGCCGTCTCCATACTTAATGAATTAATGGCCCATAAAAAAATCGCCAATGAGCGACTGGTTATTCAGGGACATGCCGACACCATCCCCCTGGTACCCAATACTACTGCCAAAAACCGAGCTATTAACCGCAGGGTAGAAATCACTATAGTAAAACAAACCAGTAAAACTCGTGATTTACCCAGCTTGATTAAATTTTCAGAATAAAAGAGCAAGCTATGACAGACGATATTGGCGAACAAGAACGTCGACGATTTTTTAGAATTGAGGATGATATTTGCCTCGATATAGCCAGCGTTACTGAACAGGAATATAGAGAAGCCCCCTGTGAGCTAAGCAAAGTACAGAAATCTGCGTTTGCCGTGAGCGCAACATTTGCCACCCTGAATCAGATACATCTTCCTATGATGAACTCGATAAGAGCGAGCCACCCTGAAATTGCCCAGTATTTAGATCTCCTGAACAAAAAACTGGACAGCTTAAGCCAACACATCCTTGATGAAGAACTACTCTGCTCGGACAAAAACAAACAGAAAGTTAATATCAGCGCATCCGGCATAGCCTTTCAAAGCAAACATAACTACTCACTGAATCAACCACTCATGTTACGCCTGGTACTGCTGCCGGAAAAAATTGGTATAGAAGTATTCGGGCGCGTAGTAAATACACAGACCATTCATGATTCCAATGATGAAACTCTAATTTCAGTAGATTTCGAACATATACGAGAAGAAGACCAGGAAATTCTCATCAAACACAATTTAAACAAACAGATGCACGAATTACGAAAAAAATCAGGCAACAATTAATCTGAATATATTACCACCTGATTACGTCCATTTTCTTTAGCTGAGTACAAAGCCTGATCGGCATGATCTAGCAACAGCTTGCCCAGTTCTTCAGAACCCATGCCCTGAGTAATCTCAAGACTCTTTAGCGTTGTTAACCCTATAGAGATAGAGATATTCAACTTATGCTCGTAAAAGACATGGTTTTCTTTGTGAACATTAATCCGCAGTCGTTCCGCAATATCTCTGGCAGTATCAATATCTGCACTCGGCAAAACCACGACGAACTCCTCACCACCATAACGCGCCACTACATCACAGGCACGTACCTGCTCCTTTATGATCGAAACCATACGTATCAGTACCAGGTCACCAATATGGTGACCATAGGTATCGTTAACCTTCTTAAAAAAGTCCACATCAAGAAACATACAGCCCAGATCTTCCTTATTTCTAAGACATCGCTCAATCTCATCCTTGAACCGTAAATCAAAATATCGACGATTGTATGCCTGTGTCAGCGCATCCTGATATCCTATTTCTTTGAGTCGTTGCTGGTTCAAACAGTTTTCTATCGCCACAGCTGTCATTGCGGAAAGCTTTTGCAAAAACTCGGTACCGTGACTGCTCTGATATCGATTAACGTCACTGCTGATCAGCATCAGCGCACCAATAATTCGATCACTTCGAATGAGTGGCAGCAGAGCAGCACTTTGACAGAGCTGTGGATTTTCAAGATTATCCAGTAACCACGAATAATTTTGCAGAACTTTTTCACCAAGCTGGGGAAAGTGTTTGAGAGTCTGAATTTTGTCTAATTCGTTTTCAGGATCCAGGATTTTCAATTTATGTCCGAAGATCTGTTTAGCTTCTTCGTTATGGCAGAAAAACAAACATTCGGAATCTTTTTCAAAATCAACAACACATAACACCACATCCTGAAGCTGAAAACGTGCCGGCATCTGGATTAGCAGCATATCTCGTAGATCCCCAGGATTACTAGATCCAATGATCTCAAAACCTAAAGAATCAAATAAACCCTGCTTTTTTTCATTCGTCCTTGCCTGCCGGAGCAAATTATCCAGTTTACGCCGCAAAGCCTGGTTTTCATTAAAGATCGTGTCTTCCATCAATCCAAATTCAGCAGTTTTACAATAATTAGCTATATGTGTCAGAGAATTTTAAGATAATGACAGAAACAGCCTCATAATTAGTCAGGCATCTGATTTATGAAGCCAAACATAGCCCAATATTAGCGTACAAAATGGAATTAACCAGTCAAAGATCTTCGTTTTATGACGCATATCGCTGAATGGATGTTTTTAATAAAAGCTTTTGTCACAGAGTGCCCAGATACAATAGCTTAACTGTAAAAGCTGACACTGATGTTTAACCTTTTCACTAATAACCCCTATCTCAGCGTTATCCGTAGCTCCGTGGCAAAATAGTGGCCTTTATCGAAGGCAAAAAAATACCCGTTCTTGCGTGTGAACGCCTACAGGGATGTAGGTAGTTACGACCACAAGGGCAGGTAAATGCTCCTGCATTACCTGCATTTCCCACATCCATGTGGGTCAAGTGGGAGGTAGAGTTGCGTCTGGAACAG
>JBLYYN010000169.1:0-6319 GCA_048550535.1 Gammaproteobacteria bacterium | reverse complement strand
TGCCGCCTGCGAGTTTGTTCAGCCTCTGACCTTTCAGGCTCTGTCAGGCAATCCGGTGCACATCGATTTACTCGATCCTGAAGCGGAAGCGGCCATGGGGCATATCGAGCTGGCTCGCTGGGCCGATGCTATTCTGATTGCACCGGCCACGGCCAATACCCTGGCCAAACTCAGCTATGGCCTGGCGGACAATCTGCTCACCACCCTATGCCTGGCCAGTCGGGCGCCACTGGCAGTGGCTCCGGCAATGAACCAGGCCATGTGGTCCGCAGCCGCCAGTCAGCACAATATCGAAACCCTTAAACAACGAGGCGTGCATGTATTGGGCCCGGCCTCTGGCGAACAGGCCTGTGGCGATGTGGGTGAAGGTCGCATGCTGGAAGTCGCTGAATTAATCGATGGACTAAGCGGCCTGTTTATCAACCAGCCGCTGAACGGGATTAACATTATGATTAGCGCCGGCCCCACCTATGAAGCCATAGACCCGGTGCGCTTCATTGGTAATCGCAGCTCTGGAAAAATGGGTTATGCCCTGGCCGAAGCGGCGGTCGAGGCCGGGGCTTCGGTCACCCTGATCAGCGGCCCCACCGCCCTGGCCTGTCCATCCCGGGTACAACGAATCGCGGTTGACTCCGCGGCACAAATGCACCAGAAGGTGCTGGAGCATATCCAGCAGCAGGATATTTTTATCGCCACGGCTGCGGTGGCCGATTACCGGCCCGCACAGGTCCACGATCATAAGATCAAGAAAGCTGATGAGGAATTGCACATCCATTTACAGCGCAACCCGGACATCCTGGCTGAAGTGTCCTCATTGCCACATCGTCCGTTCTGTGTCGGCTTTGCGGCAGAAACTCGCGACCTTGAACAGCATGCCCGTAACAAACTTCAGGCTAAACAGCTGGATATGATTGCCGCCAATCACGTCGCCGATGCTCAGGTGATGGGGGAAGACATCGGCTTTAACAGCGAATACAATGCGCTGGACGTTTTCTGGCCAGATGGACAGCAATCACTGGCCAGAGCCAGGAAAACCCGCATTGCCCGCCAGCTGCTGGCGCTGATTGCCGAACACTATAAGACTGCATGATGAAAAAAATTCAATTAAAAGTACTCGACGACCGTATCGGACAGTCAATTCCACTACCGGAACACGCCACCGGAGGTTCCGCCGGTATGGATTTAAGAGCCTGTATCGATAGCCCTATAACGCTGGAACCCGGTGCCACGGAACTGATCCCCACCGGCATAGCCATTCACATCAGCGACCCCAAGCTGGCAGCCACCATATTGCCTCGTTCCGGCCTGGGTCATAAACACGGTATTGTACTGGGTAACCTGGTGGGGCTGATCGATTCCGATTATCAGGGCCAGCTGTTTGTGTCCTGCTGGAATCGTGGCCGCAGCAGCTTTACCATCGATGTCGGTGATCGTATTGCCCAGCTGGTGTTCCTGCCGGTGGTGCAGGTGGATTTTGAACAGGTAGAAGAATTTGAAAACAGCGACCGCGGCGCCGGTGGCTTCGGTCATTCTGGACACAAGTAAGCATCAATCATGAAAAGTATTAACCCCGCTATTTTCAAAGCCTATGATATCCGCGGCATTGTTGCCACCGACCTCACACCCGATGCAGTACGCCTGATCGGCCAGGCCTTCGGCTCAGAATCCCTGAAACAGGACTGCCAGCGAGTGGTCATAGCCCGTGACGGACGCCTGCACAGTGAGCAGTTATCACAGGCCCTGGCCGAAGGTTTGCAGGCTGCGGGCTGCGATGTCATCGATGTGGGCCTGGTGCCCACTCCGGTGCTGTACTTTGCCAGCCACCAGTTAAAAACCGGCACCGGCATCATGGTCACCGGCAGCCACAATCCACCGGAATACAATGGCCTGAAAATGATCATGGCCGGTAACACCCTGTACGGCGATGACATTCAGGCCCTGCGTCAACGCATCGAGAAACAGGAGTATTCCAAAGGTAAAGGCCACTATCAACAACAGGCCATGCTGCAGACCTATGTCGATCGTATCGTGTCCGATGTTAAACTGCAGCGGCCTCTGAATATCGCAGTGGACTGTGGCAATGGTGTGGCCGGCGTGGTGGCCAGTGAACTGTTCAGGGCCCTGGGTTGCCAGGTGACAGAACTTTACTGCGAAGTGGACGGCAACTTCCCCAATCACCACCCTGACCCGAGCAAGCTGGAAAATCTGCAGGACCTGCGCCATAGCATTGACAAAAACCAGCTGGATCTGGGCCTGGCTTTTGACGGCGACGGCGATCGGGTGGGTATTATCGATAATGAGCTGAATATTATCTGGCCAGACCGGCAGATGATTCTATATGCCGAAGACGTGTTATCTCGCAACCCCGGCAGCCAGATTATTTACGATATAAAATCCAGTTATCACCTGGGTAAAGCCATAGAGAACATGGGTGGCGAGCCACTGATGTGGAAAACCGGCCATTCGCTGATTAAGGCCAAGATGAAACAAACCGGTGCTCTACTGGCCGGTGAAATGTCCGGCCATATTTTTTTCAAGGAACGCTGGTTTGGCTTCGATGACGGCCTTTATAGTGCGGCCCGCATGCTGGAAATTCTGAGTAAAAAACCCGGCACCACCTCCGATGTATTCAAACAGTTACCGGACAGTTTCAATACCCCGGAACTGCAGGTCAATTTCGCCGAGGGTGAGCATTATAAATATATGGATGCTTTCAAGAAGCAGGCCGATTTCAGCGATGCACAGGACATATCCACTATCGATGGTATGCGAGTCACCTGGGACAAGGGCTGGGGCCTGATTCGCCCGTCCAATACCACTCCCTGTCTGGTATTGCGCTTCGAGGCCGATGACGAACAGACTTTGATTGACGTCCAGGAAAAATTCCGTGACCAGATGTTACGGGTTAACCCGGATTTGGATATTCCATTTTAATTATCGCCACAGAGATTTATGCCCTTAGGGTACACAGAGTTCACAGAGACGTATATGGCGTTTAATCTTAAGAAGAAGTTACAATCTGAATCTATATATTTTTAACCATTAAATACTCCGTGCTCTCTGTGCACCCTAAGGGCATAAACCTCTGCGGCAAACATATAGGTAAAATTATTTTGGATAACAAAAAAGCCCACAATATTGTCAAAGTCCTTTCCGAGGCATTGCCCTACATCCAGAAACTCAATGGCAAAACCGTAGTTATCAAGTACGGTGGCAATGCGATGACGGAAGAATCCTTAAAAAAAGGTTTTGCCCGAGATATCGTACTGCTAAAACAGGTCGGCGTTAACCCGGTGGTGGTGCATGGTGGTGGCCCGCAAATCGCTAAGCTACTGGAAAAAATTGGCAAGCCATCGGAATTCATCCAGGGCATGCGGGTGACGGACAGGGAAACTATGGACGTGGTGGAAATGGTGCTCGGTGGCCTGGTCAATAAAGACATTGTCACCATGATCAATCAACAGGGGGGGCGTGCGGTCGGCTTAACCGGTAAGGACGGTGGCCTGATTCGTGCGAAAAAAATGGAAATCACCCAACATTCCGCAGAACTGGATGCACCGGAAATCATCGACATGGGCCATGTCGGCGAAGTGAGCACCATCGACCCTTCGGTGGTATCCATGCTCGACGAGGACAATTTCATTCCGGTTATTGCGCCCATCGGCGTCGGCGAAGACGGCACTTCCTATAACATCAACGCCGATCTGGTAGCGGGTAAACTGGCCACCGTGCTGGGCGCAGAAAAACTGCTACTGCTGACCAATACCGCAGGCATACTGGACAATGATGGTAAGCTGCTCACCGGGCTGGATTCAAAACACGTGGATGCTTTAATCGAGGACGGCACTATTCATGGTGGCATGCTGCCCAAGGTGAATTGCGCACTGGATGCGGTGAAATCCGGTGTCAAAACCGCGCACATTATCGATGGCCGGGTGCAACATGCAGTGTTACTGGAACTGTTGACCGATGAAGGTGTGGGTACACTGATCAAGGGCTGAATAGCCCCCGCGCACTAAAACAATCCAGTGATTTATCCGCAAATGAAAGCTTCCGCATCCTCAGTAACCGCTCCTGCGTTACTCTACCTCCTGCACTGACCTACATGCATGTAGGAAATGCAAATGGATTGTAGGAACAATCCTTGCCATGCAGGTAACGAAAATATTTCATTTGTGCAGCTACTGCGCACAACAGATGTATGCTTTGTTTTTATTTGCGTACATTTGCGGACTCTTATTTTTTATACTCTTTCAGGCTCAACATGTATCGATATATCGGTAGTATCAAATCGCTGTTCAATTAATGTTTCTATTGCGTCTGCAATTTTATGAGACTCTTCTGTCGTCAATAACGGATCAACAGAAATAACCAGGTCAATAGCACAGGCCTTACCGATCCATCTGGAACGGACCCGATATACATGTTTTACACCCTGGACCTTTTTTATAAGGTCACTTAATTCTTTGGGATCAACCGCATACTCATCTATTAGTACGGGTATAGCACGTCTAAATAATTTATAAGCAAGATAGATAACAAGGACGGACACGCCAAGTGCGCATAGCCGGTCAACCCAGGCATAACCTATGGCCGATAATTGCCAGCCAACAATAACCACACCGGTAATCAGCACATCGGCAAAGGTATGAGTCGCATCGGCATGTAAAATATCCGAATCTAGTCGCTTGGCCCACATGTGTTGCCAGCTAGTCACGGCTATATTAATCACCAATACACTCAGCATGATTGCGAGCTCCGCGCCACTAGATACCACTTCAGTCGGTTCTTTTCTAATTGCATTTAGCGCCAACTCAAAAGCCAGTACGACCAATATCGAGGCCAGAACAAATACCGCAAGCGTTTCAAATTTTCTATGTCCATATGGGTGTTCACGATCAGCAGGCAAGCTGGAAAAACGCATAACGATCCATGCCACAATATTGTTGGTCAAATCCGTTAATGAATGGACAGCGTCAGCCAGTATGGCCATTGAGCCCGTGGACAGCCCAACAATGACTTTGCCTATTAAGACCAGCAGGTTAGCTGTGCCTTCTATGAGAATAATGCGCCGCACCTGTTGATCTCTTTGAGAGCGGGCTTTCACTAGCTGATTTCGAGCGATTATCGGATTCCCCTTCTTGATAAAAGAATTCAAAGCTGATCTGGATACCACCAAACACCCTGAACCGGCCGTAAAATCAAAAAAGATTTGCCGCAGAGGTTTATGCCCTTAGGGTGCACAGAGTGCACAGAAAAAGCTGTCGTGCTTGTAATAGGGCGTACTTATAAAAACTCTGTTCCCTCTGTGGCAAAGTTTTAAATTTTTGATCAGTCCGCTTCTGACTGATGCCAGATGAAATCCTGATTTATATATAGTAATTGACTGTAGTCGCGCTTTTGTTTCCCGCCAGCATTTCATAAAAAAAGACCGGTTTAGTATGCCGGTCTTTTATTTATCAGAACAGCCATTAAAGCTAATTATATTTTGCTTTTCTTTTCTGCTTTTCTTCCATCAATTCGCGGAATCGCTCGATATCATCATCGAATTTATCAATAATTTGCTGGCGCTCATTGTTCTTGTTTTCAACATATTGATAATGGGTTTCCAGCTGACGACCTACGGCAATTACTTCTTTATGTAAATTTTCCGGCACTTCACGTCCGGATTGTTCGATATTCTGGATACGCTGTTTAACAGCGCCCAGTTTCTTTTCATGGTCCTTGATGATGGATTCGGTAAGCGAAATTTGTGAACCGACAGCATCAACACGGGCATCACGCTGAATCAGGATATCCCGCTCCTGGGTGTATGAATCCAGCAAAACCCGGTCACGCAAGGCCTTACTTCGTTGTTCAATCATTTTTTGTTTATTACTTTCCGCATTAGCTTCCCGTTCTTGTCGCTCCTTTTTAAGTTGCTCTTCCGACTTTCCCTTTTCAACTTTTTTTACCACTACGCCCTGCTCATTAAGTACCTCACGGTGCTGATTCCTGTACTGGAGCGGCACTCGATCACCATAATGCACCTGGCCATGCTCATCCACCCATTTGTTCAGGCCGGCCTGGGCGGGAATGGCCAATAACATCAGAGTAGAAAAAGTTACAAATTTATACCATGGGTTCATCCCCATCTCCTGATTTAACAACGATTGCTTTAATTATATACAGCCATCATATTTTTGCCCCTGTTTTACCTGGCATTGTGGCAAAATGCACAAAATTATCTTGCTGGATGACACTTTGCCCTACCTGGATCACCTGCTTTTATTTGTTATTTCACTGTTTGCCAATCTGTTTTCGGCCCTGGCCGGTGGCG
>JBLYYN010000168.1:0-13857 GCA_048550535.1 Gammaproteobacteria bacterium | reverse complement strand
CTCAGTAGATTCAGCGGCTCTGTGGCAAAGCTTTTGGTTTTATTTAGCAAACCTCAGCTTCAGGGCTGATGATTAGCCGCCTAGTTTCCTTTAAAATCCCACAAACCCGTTTCTTTTAAAGCCGTTACACAGTCTTTACTCACCTTAGTCTCGTGTTTTTTCAGGCAGGCAATGATTTTGCCTTTGCCGGCTGGTACATTGAGGCAGTGCTTATCGGCATCGTTTTCACAGGCCCGGATAGAGTAATCCAGGGCAGCCATACCCATTTTGATGGACATAGCGGCTTCGGTGATACCAACTTTGCAGGCATTCGATAGCTGGGCTTCATAAGCCATCAGCACATAAAGGCCTTTTGACTCTTTGGCGACAGGCCTGGGCAGTATTGTTTGACATCATCATCGCAGCCTTTGACTTGAGCGGTCACGGCTAATTTACCTTTCGATAATTTGTCTACCAGTTTTTCACCTTCGGCCAGGGCAGTGTTCGACACAAACATCATAGCCAGGATAAAGATTGATATAGTTCTTGTAATAAGCATGCATACTTTCTCTTGTTATTGGTAATGATCGGTCAGTTGGTTAAACCATGGTGTTAACCTAGCCTGATATCAGCCAGCACTATACTGCAAGCCGATGACCTAAGCATTACTGATTTTGGAAAGCAGCGATTTTTTAGCTGATTTTATTAACATGCCTTCATTTTCCAGAAACGCTATAACAACATCCAGTCCTTCGAGGCTTTTTAACTGGGTAAACACAAATGGTTTATCTCCGCGCATTCGCTGAGTGTCTGTGTTCATTATTTCCAATGAAGCGCCTACATGCTCAGCGAGATCTATCTTGTTAATGACCAGCAGGTCAGATCGGGTAATGCCGGGGCCGCCTTTGCGAGGGATTTTTTCACCGGAGGCGACATCAATGACATAAATGGTCAGATCGGCCAGTTCCGGGCTGAAGGTGGCGCTCAGGTTGTCGCCACCGCTTTCTATAAAAATGACATCCAGCTCCTGAAACTGATTCGACAGATCTTCGACCGCAGCCAGGTTCATCGAGGCATCTTCACGAATGGCGGTATGTGGGCAGCCGCCGGTTTCAACGCCGACAATACGTTCTGCTTCTAAGGCCTGTGCCTCGGTAAGAATGCGTTGATCTTCTCGAGTGTATATATCATTGGTGACCACGGCGATGCTGTAGTCATTGCGCATGGCCTTGCATAGCTGTTCCAGTAGGGCGGTCTTGCCTGAGCCGACCGGGCCACCGACTCCCACACGTAAGGGGGCTTTTGAGTTCATGAGTTCTCCTTCATTATGATCTGAATAATCGACTGTACTGGGTTTCATGTAGGCTGCTGGCAATGGCCAGTGCCGGAGTGCTGGCGCCGATGGTGTCGGAATCAATCGTGCTGGCGTAGTCAACTGCGTGGATGATATGGGAGCCGAGCTGATATAATAGACGCTGGCCTTCGGTTTGACCCAGGGGCACCAGTTTAATGGCCACGGCGACTGCATTTTCCAGCCAGCTCCAGCTGTAACCCAGCAACAGGTCTCTGATATTTATCTGCCAGTGACTTGCAGCCAGTGCATAGCCGGAAATCTGGCTGAGTAGCAGAGCGGGTTTCCAGTTTTTCAGTTCTGTCCAGTGCTGGCTGTCGGGTAATTTTTGTAACAGGCTAAATAAGGCCCGGGCTCGTTGCGATTCTTCTGCTCTAAGTTCCTTAGTTTCACGGCTGGCATACAGCCACTGGCTCCAGTGCATAAACCCTTTCGAATCATTATTAGCGGCCGCTTCATATAACCGAATTAACAGGGGTAGCTCCAGGTATTGCAAACTGTCATGCAAAACGGATTGCAACCAGAATCGACTTTCCGCTTCATTATTCAACCAGCCGCACTCCACAGCCCACTCCATACCCTGTGAATAGGTGAAGGCACCGGTGGGCAGGTTGGGGCTGATTAACTGCAGCAAACGCAGGCTGGATAGTTGCGCTTTAGCCATGACTGGTTGATATTAAACGGGTGCTTAGAGAGGCTGCAAGCAGGCTGGAAAAACTGATAACTGCTGCCGAAGTGATCATAAAGCCGAGGCTAAAGCCTGTGCTATCGACGCTATCTATTTCTATACCCTGTGCCCAGCCATGAGCCAGCATAAACATACTCATCATGAACAGAGTCATTTTAATTTGTGTTTTCTGTCTGATCCATTGCAGGATGAAAAACACCGGTATAGAAACTAATATGGCGGCTTCAATCCATGCAGATTCAATCAATGAATGGCCAGCCGATAATATGGCTGCCATGGCACCTAAACCGAGTGCAAAACAAAGGCTGGCGATGGCCATCTGCCGTTCAGATACTAAACGACCGATAAAAATACCGGCCAGAACCAGGGCGATGAGGTGATCTATACCTGTCAGTGGATGGCTGAGCCCAGCGAGAAGTCCGGACGATAAAGTATTATCATGGGCCAGTGCCATTGGGGACATCAGGCTGATAGCCAGTGTAAATAACAGTTTATGCCAGTGTTTCATGGGTAACTCCTTATGAGTGATGATGTTCATGTTGATGAGAGTGATGATGACCGTTAGCCGCTTGCTGGTAGGCGCCTGCTTCCGGTTCAAAAGGTGCAAGTTCAACAACCAGTTTCAGACCCATTTGTTTTAGCATGTCATCTAGAACATGGTCGTGCAGATATCGTAACCATCCGTGCTCAACCTGAAGTGGAATATGGCGATTGCCCAGATGATAGGCAGCACGTGCGAGCAGCGTTGGGTCATTGCAATGCACTGTTGTTACTTTCTCTGCAGCAGATAGCACCTGAATGACTATGCCGTCATTACCACTCAGCAGATCACCGCCTCGCAACAGTGTTCCACGCGGTAAAAATAATCCGGCATCTCGGCCATCGTCCAGTTTTGCCCGAAACCGGCTGCGTACTCGCAATTCTATTGGCAGAGTTAGCTGGCCCTGTGGTTTATGCCCTTGATTGCTGGATTGATCATAGATCTGGGTAAGTTCAATCATTGTTTACACCATTAAAATAAAAAATAACGTTGAGCCATGGGCAACACACTGGCGGGTTCGCAGGTTAATAACTCACCATCTGCACGAACTTCATAGGTCTGTGAATCCACCTCAATATGGGGTGTGTAGTGATTATGAATCATGTGCTTTTTTTTCACACTGCGACAGTGTTTGACCACACCGATCAGTTTCTGCAGCTCTAACTGTTTATCAATCCCCGCTACCAGGGCGGCATTAGAAACAAAGGTCATGCTGGTGGTCAACAGGGCTTTACCGAAGCTGCCAAACATGGGGCGTGAATGCACCGGCTGGGGTGTTGGAATGGAGGCATTGGCATCACCCATGAGGGCGCGGGCAATCATGCCACCCTTAATAATCAGGCTGGGTTTAACGCCAAAAAAAGCGGGAGACCACACTGCCAGGTCGGCTAGTTTACCTACTTCCACCGAACCTACTTCGTGGGCTATGCCATGGGACAGGGCCGGGTTAATGGTATATTTGGCGATGTAACGTTTTACCCGCTGGTTGTCGTTGTTATTGTCGCCACCCAGTGCGCCGCGCTGTAGTTTCATTTTATGTGCGGTTTGCCAGGTACGGGTGATGACTTCTCCAACCCGGCCCATGGCCTGTGAATCCGATGAAATCATGGAAAAAGCACCCAGGTCGTGCAATATATCTTCGGCGGCAATGGTTTCGCGACGAATACGTGATTCGGCAAAGGCCACATCTTCGGCAATTTTGGGGTCCAGGTGATGGCACACCATTAGCATATCCAGATGTTCATCGATGGTGTTAACAGTATAGGGCCGGGTGGGGTTGGTGGACGATGGCAGTACATTGTCTAAACCACAGGCCCGAATTATGTCAGGTGCATGACCGCCGCCCGCACCCTCCGTGTGATAAGTATGAATGGTGCGGCCTTCAAAGGCATCAATGGTGTCTTCTACAAACCCCGATTCATTTAAGGTGTCGGTATGAATCGCCACCTGCACATCAAATTCATCCGCCACAGTCAGGCAATTTCGAATAGCGGCCGGAGTGGTGCCCCAGTCTTCATGCAGCTTGAGTCCCATGGCCCCGGCTTCGACCTGTTCCTGCAATGGGCCGGGCAGGCTTGCATTACCCTTGCCCATAAACCCCAGGTTCATTGGAAAGGCTTCTGCGGCTTCAAGCATACGATGAATATTCCAGGGGCCCGGTGTGCAGGTGGTTGCATTGGTTCCGGTGGACGGTCCAGTACCGCCGCCCAGCATGGTGGTGATACCCGATGCCAGGGCTTCTTCAATTTGTTGTGGGCAGATGAAATGGATGTGTGCATCTATGCCCCCGGCAGTGATGATTTTACCTTCGCCGCCAATCACATCGGTACCCGGACCAATAATAATATCGACAGCATTTTGTACATCTGGATTGCCGGCTTTTCCTATCGCTGCGATGCGTCCGTGTTTAATGCCGATGTCGGCTTTAACAATTCCCCAGTGATCAATAATCAATGCGTTGGTAATCACCAGATCAGCGACTTCGGATGACATGGCCTGCGACTGGCCCATGCCATCACGAATCACTTTGCCGCCCCCGAACTTGACTTCGTCACCATAAGAAGTGAAATCTTTTTCAACCTCAATCCATAATTCAGTATCTGCCAGACGTAATTTGTCACCCGTGGTTGGGCCAAACATTTCTGCATAGGCCTGTCTACTCATCGTTGCCATTATTGTTCCTCCAGTGGGCCCATAATGCGGCCCTGAAAACCATACACCTCACGTTTGCCGGCATAGCTGGTTAGCTCTACGGTTCGACTTTGTCCGGGCTCAAATCGCACCGCCGTACCGGCGGGAATATTCAGTCGATAGCCCCGGGTAGGTTCACGATCAAACTGCAGAGCGCTATTGGTTTCATAAAAATGGTAATGAGATCCAATCTGTATCGGTCGATCGCTAACATTGGCAACTTCTACACTCAGGGTCGGGCGTGCCTGATTGATTTCGATATCCCCCTCACAGGGCATGATTTCACCTGGCTTCATATTTCGCTCCTAAGTTATGGGTTGATGCACAGTAACCAGCTTGGTGCCATCGGGAAAGGTGGCTTCAACCTGTACTTCATGAATCATGTCCGCGACACCGTCCATGACCTGATCAGACGTTAAAATGTCACGGCTTTCATTCATCAGTTCGGCCACCGTTTTTCCATCCCGCGCACCTTCGAGAATGGCTGCGCTGATATAGGCCATGGCTTCGGGGTGATTCAGTTTCACACCGCGCGCGAGTCGGCGTTCAGCCACCAGTGCTGCGGTGAATAGTAGAAGTTTGTCTTTTTCACGTGGCGATAGGTCCATAAGTTGTTCCCATAAAAGGTTTCAGGTGTTCCAGATTCTAGGGGGCATGGCGTCACGTTTAAGCATCATCGGACGCAATGTTTGCCAGACCTGTGTTAGTTGTTGTTTGAGTCGTTCAGTGTTATCTGCCAGTGCACGCATCACTAACAGCCCATCAATCAGAGTGACCGCCATCCATGCTGATTTTTCATGATTGAATAGCTTATGAGTGGTGAGCTGCTGACGAACAGCTTCAACATGATGGTCATCGCAGGGATAAGCCAGCAGCGTTGCCTGAATGGCCTGGCCGCGTAAACCGGCACGGGAATCCAGCATCTGTGGTTCGAACACACGTTGATTCTCGACCAGTAATAATTGCTGGTTATGGTAAAGCTCAAGCCGAGCATCATAGAGTCCCTGTTCGAAGCGTTCATGACTGCTGGGTCTACCAAGGCAATTGATATCCCAGCCGATAAATACCGCATCATCTTCCAGTTCAATTCTGCTGCGCACGCGTAAGCGGGCCCCATCAAATAGAATATTTTCCTGGGGTAACCATTCCAGACTGGCCCCGGCTTCAACATGAAACTGCTGCTCCAGTTGTGCCCAGTGACCCGCACTTAAATAAAATTTACCTGAACCGGGTGTTGTACATAACAGTTGTGCCCTGGCTTTAATATCCAGCTCTATATTCAATTGATCGCCCCCGACGACGCCACCGGGCGGATGCAAAATATAAATATGTGCAAGATTGCCTTCGGGATAAAAAGGCCGTTGTACCCGTAGCGGGCCATAATGATGACTGCGACCCATGACGGTCCGGCTTTTATGCTGTTTGAACGTCAGCTGCAGCTGTGCCTGCCAGCTATCATGCTCATCGAGAAGCTGGGGCATGTTCATACGGTCAGATATTCCTTGATCAGGGATTCGGAAAGTTCATCGACCTGACCCTGGGCAACACCACGTCCACGATCGAGTATGCAAAACTGGTCAGCCACCTTTTTTACGAAGTGTAATTTTTGTTCTACCAGCAGCACCGTCATACCCATTTCACGATTGAGTTTGCTGATGACATCAGCAATTTCAGCGACAATATTAGGCTGGATGCCTTCCGTCGGCTCATCCAGAATGAGCAGTTTTGGATCCAGCACCAGAGCACGGCCAATAGCCAGTTGCTGTTGTTGTCCACCGGAAAGATCTCCACCACGTCGATGACGCATATCTTTCAGTACCGGAAATAGCTGATATATAAAATCAGGAATACTACGGGCACGATCAGCCCGTGCAGCTAAACCAATTTGCAGATTTTCTTCCACGGTAAGAAGGGAGAATATCTGCCGTCCTTGTGGTACATAACCAATGCCTGCCCTGGCTCGGTGTTCCATGGATAATTTATGTAGTGATAGTTCCTCATAAATCATTTCACCGGAGGCCAGGGGTAGTGCACCCATAATGCAGTCCAGCAGGGTGGTTTTGCCGACGCCATTACGTCCCATCAAACATGTGCACTTGCCTTTGCTGACATCAAGATCAATGTCCCACAGGGTATGGCTTTGTCCGTAAAACTGATTGAGGCCTTTAATGGTTAGCACCTTATTCTCCCAGGTAAACTTCGATAACGCTTGGGTCGTCCTGCACCTGAGACATACTGCCTTCTGCCAGTACGCTGCCCTGATGTAACACAGTGACGGTTTTTGCGATGGAGCGAACAAAATCCATATCATGTTCGACCACAATCACCGAGTGCTTACCCGCCAGTGACGTCAGCAATTCTGCAGTACGTTCCATTTCCTGATGAGTCATGCCGGCGACAGGTTCATCAACCAGTAATAATGCAGGCTTTTGCATTAATAACATGCCAATCTCCAGCCATTGTTTTTGGCCGTGGGAAAGTTGTCCTGCAGAGTCCATGGCATATTGTTCAAGACCAGTAGTCAGCAATATTTCATCAATATGATCAGCCTGCTCACCACTAAGCTGCGCGATTAACAAAGCTAATGCACGTTTATCCTGAGCCATGGCCAGTTGCAGATTTTCTATCACGCTAAGATTTTCAAACACGGTGGGTTTCTGGAATTTTCGTCCAATACCGGCCTGGGCAATTTCGGGTTCATCCATCTGCAACAGGTTTAGGCGTTGACCGAACCAGGCCTGGCCAGTATCTGGCCTGGTCTTGCCGGTAATAATATCCATCATGGTTGATTTACCTGCACCATTGGGCCCAATAATGCAGCGTAATTCCCCAGCTTCGATATACAGGTTGAGGTCATTAATAGCCTTGAAACCATCAAAGCTTTTATTCAAACCTTCCAGGTATAAAATGATGTTGTGACTCAGATCCAGCCTGGGTGGCTCTGCTTCGATTAGAAAATCAAATATCCGATCACGTTGTCGAAATTGATCCAGAAGCTGCACAGAATTCATGCTTTAGCTCCTCTCAAAGTTCGAAATCCGACAATACCTTTGGGCAGATACAAAGTAACCAGAACAAATAATGCACCCAGGGCAAACAGCCATATTTCAGGCAGTGCAGCGGTGAAATAGGTTTTAGAATAGTTCACCAGTAAGGCACCAATAATTGCCCCATACAAGGTATTGCGACCACCAATAGCTACCCAGATAATGAGCTCGATCGAATTCAGCGGTGAAAATTCACCAGGGTTGATTATGCCGACCTGGGGCACATAGAGTGCACCGGCCAGGCCCGCTAATACAGCCGAGAACACAAAAATCCACAGCTTGATATTTTCGACTCTATAGCCAATGAATCGACATCGGCTTTCGGCATCACGAATGGCGACACAGCTTAGTCCCAGACGCGAACTGACTATGTAACGGCTAATCACATATGCCATGGCCAGTGCGAATGACGAAGCCAGGAACAATCCGATACGGGTACTGTCTTCACGCAGGCTGAAGCCCAGGATATCTTTAAAGTCTGTCAGACCATTGTTGCCACCAAATCCCATTTCGTTACGGAAAAAAGCCAGCATCAGTGCATAAGTTAATGCCTGAGTAATAATAGACAGATAGACACCGGTAACCCGTGAACGGAATGCCAGGTATCCAAAGATATATGCCAGTGTGCCCGGCACCAGTAATATCATCAGTGCGGCAAACCAGAAATGATCGAAGCCATACCAGAACCAGGGCAGCTCCTGCCAGTTCAGGAAGACCATAAAGTCAGGCAGTACGGGATCGCCATAAACACCTCGATCACCGATCTGACGCATCAGATACATGCCCATAACATAGCCGCCCAGAGCAAAGAAGGCGCCATGACCCAGACTAAGAATGCCTAAATAACCCCAAACCAGATCAGCCGATAAAGCGAGCAGGGCAAAGCTCAGGTATTTTCCCATCAAGGTGACCGAGTAGGTTGAAATATGAAACACACTGGTCTCAGGAACCAGTAAATTGAGTATCGGTACCAGGATGCTAATGGCTAACAGAATGGACAGTAACCAGATCCCGGGTTTGTCATTTTTGATTATATTTAACATGGGCATGGATTAATCCTCCGCCGCTCGACCGCGTTGAGGAAACAGGCCCCTGGGACGTTTCTGGATAAACAGGATAATAAAAATCAGCAGCAAAATTTTAGCCAGTACTGCTCCCGCCCAGGGTTCCAGTAATTTATTAATAACTCCCAGGCTCATACCGGCAACCAGTGTGCCCCATAAGTTACCGACGCCACCAAATACCACCACCATAAATGAATCAATAATGTAGGCCTGACCCAGATTAGGGCCCACATTGGTTAACAGGCTAAGGGCTACTCCGGCCACGCCCGCAATGCCCGAACCCAGACCAAAGGTGAGGGCATCGACCCACTCGGAGCGCACCCCCATGGCTCTGGCCATCATGCGGTTCTGGGCGACTGCACGTACCTGTAAGCCCAGTACCGTTTTTTTCATAACCAGAATCAGTGCGATAAACACCAGCAGGCAGAAAATAATGATGTAAAAACGATTCCAGGTCAGGCCTAGAACTTCGTTAATTTGCCAGGCATCAGACATCCATTGCGGGGTTTCAACACTACGATTGAGGGGCGAGAAAATGGAGCGTACGGTTTGCTGTAAAATCAGGCTAACCCCAAAAGTTGCCAGCAGTGTTTCCAGTGGTCGTCCATACAGATGGCGAATAATGCCACGCTCGATGGCAATGCCTGCCAGCCCTGAGACGATAAATGCGCAGGGAATGGCGACAATAATAGATGCGCCAATTTGATTCGGCATAATTAACTGAATAACGTAAGTGGTATAAGCGCCAATCATCATTAGTTCACCATGGGCCATATTAATCACGCCCATGACACCAAATGTAATCGCCAGGCCGATGGCTGACAGGGCCAGTACCGAACCCAGGCTAAGACCGAAAAAAACAGTTTCAATATTGGCGTATATATCGCGCTTCTGCTTGATATGTTTTATGGCCGCCTGGGCTTTTTTTGCGAGTGCTTTAGTGGCGGGTTTATAACGACTCAGGGCGTTTAAGGCAGAGGGGTTAATGCTGTTTGCCAGGATTTCGATTGCTCGCATCTGTGTGGTTTCATCAGCATTTTCCAGCCAGTTTATGGCCAGTAATGTTTGCATGGCCTTCAGAACATCTTCGTCTGTTTCCTGGTCTATCAACTTTTCGACCAGTAGCGTGGACTCGGTAGCAGGGTCTTTTAACAGTTCCTGTATCGCATTTAATCTTACTGGAGCATTTTTATTGTTGAGTTGCATGGACGCCAGGGATTGTCGAATCTGGGTTCGAAGTCGGTTATTAATTCTTACTTTTTTAAATCCGCGTTTGCTATCCTGGCTTAATGTTTCTGATGTGAACAAATTGGTGAATATATAGTTGTCATCAATTTCTTTCAGGATATAAAGTTCATTGTTGTTTTTTGTGAAGTACAATTGTCCTTCCAGCATCGCATTTAATGCTGTATAGGCTTGTGGAGGGTTGTTAAGGATGATGCTATCAATAGCCGTGGCTATCAGTGAGTAGTTTTTTGAGCCAAGTACTTTCCACGAATCATCCAGGCTTATTTCGCTGGCGGGATTATTATGCTCTGTGTTTTCACTGGCGCTCAGTTTTCCAGCAAGGCTTATTAACATAAGGAAGCAGAGTATTAATGATAGTAACTTGCTGTGCTGGAATATTCTTGTTAATTCAGACATGTGTAGTCTCATTTCAAATTAAGAGTGGCGCATAGCTCATAAGCAAAAAACCTACTACTGCTCATGCTCTATGCGCCAGGACTCAAAAGCTAGAAGTTCTGACCACTACATTTTTTGGTTTTCACATTGTAGTTGCCACAGGAAAGAGGCGCACGCCAGTCAGATATCAGATCCCTGGAACCCGGTAAATAATCAGACCAGGCGTCGCCGGGGACCAGGCCGGAGGTTTCCCAGACAATGTCAAACTGCCCATTTTTCTGAATTTCACCAATCAATACAGGTTTCGTTATATGGTGATTAGGCATCATTGCTGAATAGCCACCGGATAAATTAGGAACGGCAACACCAATCAGCGCATCCTGTACCATTTTGGGGGCCGTGGTGCCGGCTTTTTCTACGGCTTTTATCCACATATTAAATCCAATGTAATGTGCTTCCATTGGGTCATTGGTGACGCGTTTTTTGCTTTTTATGAATTTTTGCCAGGCGTCGATAAATTTTTCGTTTTCATCAGATTCGACACTCATAAAATAATTCCACGCGGCCAGGTGACCTACCAGTGGTTTGGTGTCCAGACCTGACAATTCTTCTTCACCTACCGAAAAGGCTACCACCGGAATGTCTTCTGCTGAAATGCCCTGGTTTCCCAGTTCCTTGTAAAAGGGGATATTGGCATCGCCATTAATGGTAGAAACGACAGCCGTCTTTTTACCGGTGTTACCGAATTTCTTAATATCAGAAACAATGGACTGCCAGTCAGAATGACCAAAAGGCGTGTAATTAATCATAATATCTTTTTCTTCGACGCCTTTCGATATCAGATATGCCTTAAGGATCTTGTTGGTGGTACGTGGATAAACATAATCGGTGCCCGCGAGAACCCAGCGTTTGACACCGATGTCATTCATCAGGTAATCAACCGCAGGTACTGCCTGTTGATTGGGAGCGGCCCCGGTGTAAAATACGTTTTTTGAAGATTCTTCACCTTCATACTGCACAGGATAAAACAGTATGCTATCCAGTTCTTCGAATACGGGCAGTACCGATTTACGTGAAACCGATGTCCAGCAACCGAACACAACATCCGTGTTGTCTTTAGAGATTAGTTCACGGGCTTTTTCTGCAAATAGTGGCCAGTTAGACGCGGGATCTACAACTACGGCTTCCAGTTTTTTACCCAGAACACCGCCTTTTTTATTCTGCTGATCAATCAGCATTAACATGGTGTCTTTCAATGTTGTCTCTGAAATTGCCATGGTGCCTGATAATGAATGTAAAACACCCACCTTGATGGTATCTGCCGCCCAGGCCAAACTCGTACTGGCCAGTAATAAGACGGAAATAGTAGTTGCGATAGTTAATTGCTTAAAACATTTTGTTGTCATGATATAAGTTCCTGTTTACTTTAAATCTGGAATTGCATGCCTAATAAAACGGAAGTACTGTCTGTACCTTTACTGCCACTGGCGTTTGCATCACCATCAGTCACATTAAGATTCAGTCGCATATTGTGGCCGGAAATTATGTAATTAACTCCAAGCTCAGTTAGCGAACTGCTATCTCCAATGCTGGGGCTGTTTTCAGTAAAACGAATGTAAGGCTGATACTGTCCCGTTGGGCTATCGGAGCCAATCAGGTAAGCGAAGGTACCGAAGTAGGCATCACCATCAAACATGGAAAAGTCGGGTGTAGCGGCAGTGGTCGAAACTTCGAAGGATTTGAATTCAGCTTCGATAGTGATGGCGGCACCATTGGCCAGTGGCTTTTCAAAAATCCCGTCAATGGCATAACCTTTAAACGAACCCGACTCGGCTGCCGTGCCATAACCGTCATCCTGATACTGAGCGGAAATGGCAAAAGTCAGAATGTCGCCGCCTTTACCGTAGTAAGTGCTACTGGTGTAATAACCCGGATTAGCTTCATTATCGAAAAAGTTATAAGCAAGGCGGGTTGCATACATCATTTCATCGCTCTGGTTAGCGACATCGCTGTAACCATCGAATAATCCGACTGCGTACTGGAATTTACCGACTGTGCCCCAGACCGTAACACCCTCATCTCGGCCATAGGTTCCGGCTACACCATTGGCACCGTTGCTAATGTCATTATCTGAAGGATAAAGGGGTACCGTGTATTGTCCCCATGAAAGTCCATAAAAGGGCCCGTTCATTTCTATACGGTCTGCGGGGACTAACATCCGCCCCATCCACACATTAAATTTTTTGCCCGGTTCATACTGTATGATGGCATCCAGTACACCGTATTCACCCCACATCTTGTCGGTACCAAAATAAAACTTGAAATCTTTTGTGGCCTGGCCGGCGATGTACAAGCGAGCATTTTCAAGGTTGAAATTATTGGCATTGGAACCATCAGGTGCTGAATCACCCACGGAGGCAATCGAGGTGCGTACTCCCGCACCAAGACTTATCCAGCGGGTATCATCGATTACAATTTTTCCGCCGGCCAGAACGGGGGCGCTGCTTGCTGCAAGTATGCTACTCAGGAGAAGCGATTTCCCGATTACGTGTTTCTTTAGCATGTTGTATGTTCCTGTTGCTGTGGCCTATGGCCGGTTAAAAAATAATGTAAAAGAATGGAAAGCGACAAATATGTTGTGCTAAAGCATTATTTGCAGGCTTTCGTGGGCACAAGTGTAATCATCACCCGACAATTGCAAAATCAGGCAAGATGCGCAGAGGTATACGTCAAATGACGCATGGCGTGAAAATTGCTGTTTATATATAAAGGTGGATTTTTCCAGGTAATTTTTAGCATCAAATATGATGCATTCAGGTACCGTCATTTGATATGAACGCTAATAACGATTCATTGCTGATCAGGCGTGAGTACAACCAGTGGGTGGCAAATGAAACACTGGAAGATTATGCCCTGCGCTATACCGCTAAACAGGCGCGACGCTGGTCAACCGGCTGGGTAGCCAATACCGCACTGGGTATAGTGTCTTTTTTGGCATTGGAGGCCATTGGCGGTGCCATTACCCTGAGTTATGGGTTTAGCAATGCCATGTGGGCGATACTGGTGGTTGGTGTGATTATATTTTTATCCGGATTGCCATTATCTTATTATGCGGCACGTGATGGGGTTGATATCGACTTGCTCTCCCGTGGTGCAGGTTTTGGTTATATCGGTTCGACAATATCATCACTGATTTATGCTTCGTTCACTTTCATTTTTTTTGCGCTTGAAGCCGCGATCATGTCCATGGCGATTCATATGATGGTGGATATACCCTTATCTCTGGCGTATGTCATCAGTGCTGTGGTGGTGATTCCGCTGGTTACTCACGGTATACGTCGCATTTCTCACTTCCAGGCCTGGACTCAACCAAT
>JBLYYN010000167.1:0-3424 GCA_048550535.1 Gammaproteobacteria bacterium | reverse complement strand
TGATAACAGCGCCCAGAAACGTTTCATTTCGGCCACCTTCGAACACCATGGCCAGACAGTCACCATCATGAATGGCTATTTTCCCCAGGGCGAGAGTCGTGACCATCCGCAGAAATTCCCGGCCAAACAAAAGTTTTATGCCGATTTACTCAATCTGGTCGAATCTGAGCATAAACCCAATAACAGCCTGATACTCATGGGTGATATGAATGTTGCCCCGCTGGACAACGATATTGGTATAGGGCCTGACAATGCCAAACGCTGGTTAAAAACCGGTAAGTGCAGCTTCCTGCCCGAAGAGCGCGAATGGTTGCAAAAACTCTATGACTGGGGGCTGCACGACACCTATCGCCAGCTCAATCCCGATATTGATGACTGTTTTAGCTGGTTTGATTACCGCAGCAAAGGCTTTGATCGCGAACCCAAACGCGGACTGCGAATCGATCTGATTCTGGCCACTGAATCCCTGCTTAAACAGTGTCGAGATAGCGGTATCGATTACGACATCAGGGCCATGGAAAAACCCTCTGATCACTGCCCGATCTGGGCTGACTTTGAGTTCTAGGGAACCTCTGATCAAGTCGTGATTGTTTTACGCTGGCTAAAAGCGTCTAGATTTTCCCCGAAATTCGTTGCAATAGAATAACTATTCCGCCTCACTTCGTGAAAAATCTACACACTTTTATCACAGCCTAGACTCAACCAGACTTAATCAGAGGCTCCCTAACCACTCGTTCGGGTGACCAGGCTGGCTCTGAAAAATGCTACTATGTAGCCGCAAGACCTCAACGAATACACCTAACTGATGACGACTGTTATATAATGAGCCTTTAACCGGAGAACGATTAACAGCATCCTGCAAGACCAGGGGTTGATATTTAATTATTTTCTAAGCTGTTGATATTTGGTGGTTTTTAACTTGGGTGAATTTTTCTCAATAACTCGCTGCAGAACAATTTCAGGTACGCTTGTACTCTCGATCCTGCTTATCCTGTTCATATTCAAAGGCATCCCGCTGATTTTCAAGCCCAGTCTGCTGAAACAGATTCAGGACAGTGGTGAGCTGGTGGTGATTACTCGCAACAGCCCCACTACCTTCTATGAAGGGCCCCAGGGTCCCACCGGCTTTGAATATGAACTGGCCCGACGTTTTGCTAAATTTATCGGTGTCGAGCTGAAGATCGTTATCCCGGAGAACCTGGGCGATATTTTCAGCATGCTGGATAACGGCCAGGCGCATCTGGCAGCGGCCGGACTCACCATTACCGATAACCGCAAACAACGCGTCCGCTTTGGCCCCAGTTATATGGAAATTACACAACAACTGATCTATCACAATCAGACCAGGAAACCCAAATCCATCGAAGACCTGTATAAGAGCCACCTTGAAGTCATCGCCGGTTCCAGCCATGCGGAAAACTTACAAACCCTGAAACTGGAACACCCGGAGTTGAACTGGCTCGAACATGATGATATGGAAAGCGAACAGCTGTTACAGCTGGTACAGGATCAGGTTATCGATTTTACTGTGGCCGACTCCAACGAACTGGCCATGAACCAGCGATTTTTAATGGAGCTAAGGGTCGCGTTTGATGTGTCAGAACCACAAAAACTGGCCTGGGCATTCCCCAACATCGAGGATAAAAGCCTGTATGACAAAGCCATGGTGTTCTTCTGGAATATCATGAATAATGGGGGTATCACCCACCTGGTTGAAAAACATTACGGTCATGTCGATAAATTCGATTATGTTGGAAACCGAATTTACATCCGTCATATTTCAACCCGTCTGAATAAATACCTGGATTTCTATACCGAGTCCGCGGACAAGTATGAACTCGACTGGCGCCTGCTGGCGGCTATGGGCTATCAGGAATCACACTGGAATCCTCAAGCCGTATCGCCGACCGGGGTCAGGGGTATTATGATGCTCACCCGTGAGACCGCGGGTCAGCTGGGCATAAAGAACCGGCTCGATCCCGAGAGTAGCATTTATGGTGGTGCAAAATATCTAGCCATGATCAGGAAACGATTCCCCGATGAAATCACCGAACCAGACCGTACCTGGTTTGCTTTGGCGGCTTATAATGTAGGTTATTATCATGTTCAAGATGCGAGAATTATAGCCCGACAACTGGACAAGAACCCCAACAAATGGGTCGACCTGAAAACAATTCTGCCATTATTATCGCAACGTAAATGGTACAAAAATACCAAGTTTGGATATGCCCGTGGCTGGGAACCGGTAAAATATGTTGAAAACATCAGACGTTATTTTGATTTGCTTAACTGGCACCTGAACAAGAACATCAGCGAGCCCGAACCCGAACCTGATGCATTTTCCATCCTGCCACCGGTTTTATGACCTGTGCCAGTCATACACCAGTTTAACCTGGTTACCCTTAGCCGAATATTTCACATCCGTGCACAGCTTTCTTAACAGGCTTATACCCCGACCGGAGTATTTTTTTTGCTCGCTATGATCATCCGTATATTGCTGGTAATCAAAGCCCTCCCCTGTATCAACAAGCTCAATAATTAAACGACCAGAGTCTTTTCCACGCACCTCATGTTTTAGAGATACATGTATCATCCCTGTAGACATTTCTTCCAGCCGCCGAGTCCGTTCTTTATAGTAATTAAGATAACCCTGTGCAGAATCCTTTAAGGATGAATCAAGCTTTAACAAACCATGATCCAGGGCGTTGTTATACACTTCACTCAAAATGGTATATATAGTCGATCGCCCATTGGGTATGGATTGCAAATTGTTAATGTATTGCATGATATGGGACAGGAAATCGAGTTTTTTCAAACTAATCAAATCTAACTGGTAAGCTACAGACCATTCACCCGGCTCTGTAATTTCCACACTGTCTGCAGGTTTGTTGTCACTAGTATTTTCAAGATGCACCAGCTCGAGCAATGTTATATCGTCGCCCTGCTGTTTGCCCAGAGAAAACCCTTCACTGGCGGCTAATATTTCTCGCAACAGATCTCCGTCCTGGGGGCTATTTTCTATACATTTATCCAGTCGGTGTTTAGCAAATATTTCACCTGAACTATTTTCAGTTTCGACAATGCCATCTGATGCCATTAGCAACTTATCACCGTAGCCAATCCTTTCCATTTGTATATCAAAATGATCTGCCTGCATATCCTTTATCCCTAGAGGTATATTTTTTGACTTGAATTCGTGCACTATTTGATTTTCACGAATTATGTAAATATCAGGCAAGCCCGCATTAATAACAGAAACAACATTATTCAAACGGTCAACACTCACATAAGCAGCCGCCATAAACATTTGTGTAGGTAGTAATTTATATAGCTTGTTATTTATTTCAGTTAAAATCTCATGAAACGAATAACCCTTGGCTAACATGATGTGAAAAACATCGGCTACTGGAATCGAGCCGATTGC
>JBLYYN010000166.1:0-18506 GCA_048550535.1 Gammaproteobacteria bacterium | reverse complement strand
GGGATGTGCGACAATTTCGGCATAGTTATTTGGTTCCATGATTCCGTTGCCATTGACATCTTCTGCAGTTTCGAGTGATCCGTCGTTGTTGCTATCCTCGGCCGGGCAGACGGCCTTCAGGCTGTCGCCTACAGTGATGGCCCAACAGTCCAGAGTGCCATCACCATCACAGTCGTATTCAATATAGCTGCCCTTGTGGTACTTCAGATATCGAAAGGACACATCAACCTGGGTATTGGCCAGGGCACTACCATCTGCATTTTTTAGTTGAACCAGGAAGGGCAGCTGATAGTTTGTATCTGTAGCAGCAGGCGTAATGACGTTAGAAACACTGAGTACCAGAGTGTCGCTGCCTTCGTCAGTGGCTGCACAGGCCGTGACCAGGCCCAGTAGTGACGCCAGTAATAAGTTGGATATCTTCATTTAAACCCTCCTGGGGCCTATGTTGAATCAGTCAATTAACCGGTCAGCAATCATGTCCTGTGAATGGCCATGCTGAGTGCAGGAATAACGGCTAGTGCACAGTGTGCCTAATATAAGGATTTAAGCAGGCGGTGGCAAATATAAAGGCAAAAATTGCAGGTTTTACTGAGTTATTGTCTAAGCCCTGGTATTCGATAGTTGGTAGTCAATGACAAAAAACTGTTTTAACTGAATTTTCTTGGAATCAATTGTGAGCTGACCCTGAACTCTTAGTAGAGTAGTAAAGAATCAAAACAGATCGCTTGAGGCACATAGAATTGCCGAGGTAGTAGTTTCTGTTTTTTAATTTGTAGTGTCTGAATTAAATATGGATAATTATGCTGCATCTGTCAGTGATTATTGTTCACATGTTCAATTGATATCTTTAGCGGTGATGCTTTGCTTTCAGAGATAGAGGATCTTTAGGGTAAAACATATGCCTTGAACAGGCGCAGAATCAGGGCACTCGTCGTCCACGGTAAATCACATTGTTTCTTGTTTTTGTTTCAGATCTGGATTCTCTGGTATTGCTGTAATCTGCTGTTGATTCAGCCGCTATCACCTGGCCACGATAGATGCGTATTGCGGAACTCTGGTTATGGTCTTTTTGTTCATTACCAGCTTCTGATGGGTTCGGAATCAACTGTTGCATCAATTCATGGGCGCATTTTTTTAAATCACCTGAGCTTGATTGGGCGGCGTAAGCAAATACACGCGCCATCATCTGCTCATCATCGAGTTGAATGCGCATGCCAAACTCCTTTTGTATCATTTTCTGGCTTTGCATCATTAAACGGATAGTCTCGCGAGACAGTGACATGGTCAATTGGAACCCCCAATATAGCTAATCGCTGATTGTTACTGGTCTATAAGTAATTACTAATTAGCAAGTGACATGCCATTGTTCAGTTAATGCTGATCCAGCTATAAATATCTGAAATATAAGGTATATTGCATTGCCCTGATAGAGCATGCCTGTAAGCAGAGATGGGTACTCGCACCCGAATGAAACAGAGTTTGATCCAGGATAAAGCATTTTTTGAGAATTTTTAGCTTAGGATCTATTGTAAGTAGTGAGAGCAATAACGGGATTTAATGCATGACTGAATCCTGTTAGCGGGAGCTTCAGCGGCAGGTGATTTTGATATTTCTCAAATATAACACCAATTTTTTCAGCCGTTTGTCAGCATCATAGTAATTTTGCCTGCTGTAATCTATCCAGCAATAAACAGTTGTTTATGCCAGGAGTCAAGGGTTTGGTGGGGTTTGCTAAGTTTAATAGTTACCTGTTGTCATTGGGGTCTTTAGTTTTTTTATCTAACCTGGCCTTGCTAATATAGAAATAATGCAAAACTCCGCTATAACTATATAAGTAAACTTTAACAGCACAGTTATAAAATAATTTTATTGCAAGGTGGTATCCAATGGATAAAAAGGTAATCTTAGATAAACTGATCGATGCGAAACATGCGCATACCAAATGGCGTATTCATGCACAATGCATTGTGAATGGTATGAATGTAGAAGATAAGGTGCCTGTTTTGCATACCACCTGTGCCTTTGGTCAGTGGTACCAGAACGAAGGGCAAAACCTGCTAGGTCATCTTGATGAATTTAAAGCTATTGATGGTCCTCATGAGAAACTTCACCAGGCTTATACCAAGATACACAATGAATTAATAGAAAACGGTTACAAAGTGAATGGTAATCAGCGTTTGTATGACGAGGACAAAGTGGCCAATGCCAGAGTATTTCTAAAAGAGCTAGTAGAGATTTCAGATGGCTTGCTAAAAAAATTAACCTTGTTGGAAGACAAAGTTAAATCATCCTAAGCCTGTTTTTAAAAATATAAGTGACTCCTACGAAATTTGTTGATCAATAAATATCATGCAGTGACATAATAAGGGGAAATATTTTCCCAATATTTAACCACGATGCTTGAACCTGTTTGTACACAACAAATGGCTACTAAGCAATGGTGCTGGCTTTTACTTTTGACAATTATTAATATGAAGTCAGAAGCGTATGGCTTCATCCAGAAGTTCAGGCAAATCACTCCATGCCGATTGCATGGAGTGTATATGTGTCAATCTACTGACTCAGGGATATCATATATTCTACTGCAGACTTTAACTCCTCGTCGCTACAGCTAAAGCAGCTGCCCTTTTTCAGCATACTAGTGCCGGGCACACCGTTGATTGCAGACTGCATCAGGGCATCCATTCCTTTGGCAATACGTGGTGCCCAGGCTGCTTTATCACCCACTTTTGGCGCATTGGCAATCCCGGATTTATGGCAGGTGGAACAGGTATTGTTATAGACTCGTTTTCCCATGGGTATGGGTTCAGCCGCCATGGTCTGTTCCGTATCCGTTGGTTGCGTGGCTTGTGATACGGGTATTTTCCTGGTTTCTACTGTAGCTTTTTCGACGGGTAAGGATTTCACAGCTTCAAGCTGTTTCATCATGGGGGCTTCTTGTGCTGGTTTCTGCGCCTGCTCATCACTTTGATCACAGGCTGATAAGATCACGGTTAGACTGATCATGAGTAACGTCTTAAATTTCATGCTTTTATCCTTTATTGATTTAATATGACTAGATGGCAGCAAAGATTATTTTTGATTGGGACCTGAAAGTATAACAGTGTTCTTCTAACGTCCGACATCACGTAGGTATGTCTTTACACATCGCATGGTTGGCCTTGTTGGGTATCGTTTTTAGTTAGAATGCATTTATCAGCCTCGGCCTGTCTACTCAGGTGGCCGTGAGGATAGGTAGGGTATCAAGGCATAGTGCCAACGATGGCTGCGCATGCTTTCTCGAATATCGCCGCGGAAGAAGCCACCTCACGCACCCTATGTTGGCACGCTTGTTTGAAGATTTCACCCGCATAATCCCCATCATAAAGGATGTAAGCCCTGGATCCGCCATCATTGAGCCAGATAGTCACTGCAGCGTAGGGCTGCCCGAGAGGCCGCTTTTCGGTCGACACTACTTCATGGAGCCGAGTCTGCAACTGTGTAAACAGCTCATCAATATCGAAGATGCCGCTCGGAATGGCCTGGGGCTTGGGGAGTGCTCCGTAGAACAATAGTGTGTCGCCGATGCGCTGCACGAGTAATCGGAGCTCACCCTGCGGGAAATCCAGACTGATACGATTGGCTTTGGTAGTACATCCAGCCAGAACCAAGACAGCTGATACGCATAACAATAGTGCGAATGGCCACTTCATAATCGACCTCTTGTCTGCAAGTCCGTAGTGCCTGTAACTTGCGGTCAGCCGCCTTATCTCGGAAAATACGATAGCTTCAGTCTCTGTGTATTCTCACAAAATTCATGCTTTAGCGTAAAATTAATATAGCTGGGGGTGTTGGAGTAGAACGAAGACTTCCGTGTATCCTGCGGGCATATACACCCAAAGGGTATAAATCCGGGGTGGCGTGCTGTTTAATAATTATAAATAAATACCACAAAATCTCCTTATTTCACTGTGTTCTCTGTGACTCCGTGTCATTCTTTGATTGTTATCTAGTCCCATGCACCACAATGGTTTTACCATGGGCGCTGATCAGTCCATCTTCTTCCAGCTCCTTGAGGACTCGCCCAGCCATTTCACGTGAGCAACCGACGATTTTGGCTATATCCTGGCGGGTGATTTTAATCTGCATGCCGTCTGGGTGAGTCATGGCATCGGGTTGTTCGCTGAGTTCCAGCAGGGTACGGGCGATGCGGCCGGATACATCCAGGAAGATCAGGTCGCGGACTTTCTGGCTGGTTTTGATCAGGCGGTCGAAGATCTGGCCGGAGAGCAGGAACAGGATTTCCGGGTCTTCCTGCACCAGTTTGCGGAACTGGACATAGCTGATTTCAGCAATTTCGCTGGGTGCTCTGGCCACCACCATGGCACTACGGTCCAGGTCTTCCTTGAACAGGCCTGCTTCACCAAAAAAGTCACCGCTGTTCAAATAAGCCAGTATAATCTCGGCGCCTTCATCGTTTTCGGTGAGTACGCTTACCGATCCCTTGATGATATAGTACAGGCTTTGTGGCTCATCACCTTCGTGGATGATGGTCTTTTTTGCCGGGTAGCTTTTGCGATGGCAATGGGTCAACAGCCGTTCTAGTGAAGGGTTGGTATTGTCTATTTTGGGCAACAAACTCATGGGTGTAACTTATGTCCGTGATAATTACGTGGTTATTATTATAGTTCATTCCGCTAACTGTTAATCTCCGTTATCGGCTAATTAACGCAAATTACTGATCATTCAGCAAGTATTTTTGGGTAAATGTATGAAAACACGGGTTAAATGGCTCGATAATATGACTTTTGTCGGTGAATCGGGCAGTGGTCACTCAGTGGTTATGGACGGTGCCCCTGACAGTGGTGGTCGCAACCTGGCGGCGCGGCCGATGGAAATGGTGTTGATAGGCATGGGGGGCTGTACCGCCTTTGATGTGGTAGCCATACTGAAAAAGGCCAGGCAGCCGATTGATGACTGTATTGTGGAATTATCGGCCGAACGGGCTGAGGATATCCCCAGGATATTCACTAAAATACATGTGCATTATACGGTCAAGGGCCGCGGTTTGAGCGAAAAACAGGTTGAGAAGGCGGTGAACCTGACCGCTGAAAAATATTGCTCAGTATCCATCATGTTGGCAAAATCTGCCGAAATTACCCACGATTTTGAAATAGTTGAAGAATAATAATGTCAGAAAACAATCACCGGCAGACGTTCAATGCGCTGCTGGAACAATATTATAATGCCTGGTTCCGTTATCATCCTGAACAGGCGGTTCAGGTCGGTGTGCCGGGTTATGAAGAAAACCTCCGGGCTTATAAAGACGATGAAATCGGGGCTCTGATATCACTGGATGAAAAAATGCTGTCGGCTCTGGATGAGCTGGATTTTGAACAGTTGAGCGACGATCAGCAGGTGGATTATTCTATTCTCTACAATTCGGTGGTGATTGAATTACATGAGTTACTGGAACATGACTGGCGCTATAGTCGTCCCCAGGACTATGTGCCGGTGGAGGCCATTCATCAGTTATTGACTCGCCCGGTTGTGAATCTACATGCCGCGATCAAGCACCGTTTGCAGGCCATTCCCGAGTATTTACGGGGGGCGCGCACCTATATTTCGCAGAAACCGCAACAGATTCCTCCCAGCTGGCTGGACAGTGCCTGTAAGCAGGCCGAGGCGGGTGCCCGTTATTTCAGGAATCTGATGAGTCATCCCCAGGTGCTGAAAAAATTTGAAAATCCTGCCAGATTACAGCCGGTTTGTGATGATGCGGCCGCTGCCATGGAGGATTTTGCACGTTTTCTGAAGCAGGATATTGGGCCTCAAGCGAGCGGTGACTATGCCTGTGGCGCCGATTTTTTCAGCGCCTTGCTCAATGATGCGCATTTTCTACCCGTAACACCGGATCAACTGCATCAGTTTGGTGAGCGGATGTTCGAGGAAACCCGTCAGCAAATGAAAGCCCTGGCGGTGGAAATGCAGGGTCATGATGATGTCAATGCGCTGCTGGCGAGTATCCGTGGCTCTCATCCCCAGGCTGGAGACAGTTTGTTGTCTGCCTATCGTGAACGCATGAAAGCCGCTTATGATTTTGTGAGAGAAAAACAACTGGTGAGTATGCCGGAGAATCAGCGACTGAAAGTACTGGAGACGCCGGAGTACCTGCGTCATGAAATTCCTTTTGCTGCCTATGAGGAACCGACCTATAAAGACGAAAAGCAACAGGGTTATTACTATGTAACACCGGTGACTGTAGACGGGCAGCTGCTGGAACATAACTGGACATCCATTGATCTGACCTGTGTGCATGAGGCTTTCCCCGGGCATCATTTGCAATTTGTTACAGCCAACAGAAATCCCCATAACAGCCTGCCTCGGTTGATCAATGCATCGGCTACCCTGTATGAAGGCTGGGCTCTGTATTGCGAGGACCTGATGCAGGAGCAGGGTTTCCTGGATAAGCCTGAGCATAAATTGATGATGCTTCGTGATCGCCTGTGGCGGGCCATGCGCGTGATGCTGGATGTGGAACTGCACACCCGGGGTTTGAGTATTGACGAGGCGGCGCAGCGAATGTGTACTGAACTGGGATTCGATCAGCACCAGGCACGGGCAGATCTGAGCTGGTACAGCCAGAACCCTACGCTGCCCATGGGCTACGCCACCGGTTGGGCACTGATACGAGCGGTACGTGGGCAACTGGAAGGCCTGGCGGGTTTTGATCTGAAAACATTCCACGACAATATACTGTCGGTGGGTTCCTGTGCCCTGGCCATGGTGATCAAGCGTTGTTATGGTGAAGAAATCTGGCAGCAAGCCTTACGACAGGTGTTCAGATCACAGGCGTAATGTGATTAGCTTGTGTAGAATAACGAACTGGTTTTTCTGGAGTTACCCTGGTGCCAAATCAAAAGCTCAAACTGCATGGTTTTAACAACCTGACCAAAACCCTGAGTTTTAATATTTACGATATTGTATATGCCAATAATCAGGCGGATATTAAGAAATACATCGAATATATCGATGAGGTATACAACGCTGAGCGGCTGACCCAGATCCTGACTGATGTGTCGGACATTATTGGCGCCAATATTCTTAATATCGCACGCCAGGATTACGATCCTCAGGGTGCCAGTGTCACTATGCTGATATCGGAAGAGCCGGTGATATCCGAACAGCTGTCCAATGAAGAGGCGCCCGGTCCCTTGCCCGATACCGTAGTCGCCCACCTGGATAAGAGCCATATTACGGTGCATACCTATCCGGAGTTTCATCCTGATAATGGTATCAGTACCTTTCGGGTCGATATCGATGTGTCCACCTGCGGCAGAATTTCACCGCTGAAGGCCTTGAATTATCTGATCCACAGTTTTGATTCCGATATCGTGATCATGGATTATCGTGTGCGTGGCTTTACCCGGGATGTGAATGGTCACAAGCATTATATTGATCACGACATCAATTCTATACAGAACTACATCGCCGAAGACACCAAGCAGAATTACCAGATGATCGATGTCAATGTGTACCAGGAAAACCTGTTCCATACCAAGATGATTCTTAACAGCTTTGACCTCGACAATTACCTGTTTGGATCGCTGAAAACAGATTATAGCGAGTATGAGCTGGATCAGATCAGTAAAAACCTGCGCTGGGAAATGGCCGAAGTGTTCTATGGTGCAAACTTGTCCGATGATGGCCAGGTGGGCGATATTTTTGTCAACTAAATGGATGTCCGTGGCCTGATACCCGTATTTGCTGGTAGTGGTGGTTTGAGAAAAACTTAAAGCATTGGTCTGCAAATGCACGCAAATAAACGCTAATGTTTTATTTGTGCGTTTGCGGCGAACAACACACATAGGCTTTTGTTTTTATTTGCGTGTATTCGCGTTGCCTGCATGGATTTATGCCCTTTGGGTATGCAGGAGGTACGATTCCATGGATGGAATCGGTAGAGTCGAGTCTGGAACGGAGACCGAGAACAATGTCTGGAGCAATTGTCGAGGATGCGGAAGCTTTCATTTGCGGACTCAGGTTTTTGATATTTATCAAGGCCAAATGACCTCTACTCTGTGATTCTGTAGTCTGTTCAAGCATCTATCTGCCAGAATGATCATGTCTTCTAAAGCCACAGTACACCCCCGGGAGCTCCCCGGCGACTTCGCCATCTGGCTGTTCATCTATGCCGAGTTGTTAGTGTTTGGCGTGTTCTTTATTTCCTATGCTGTGGTGCGCAGTCAGAATGTTGAGTTGTTCAATGAATCGCAATTGTTGCTGGATGCCCGAATTGGTTTGTTAAATACCCTGGTATTAATTACCAGTAGTTATTTTGCGGTGAGGGCCGTGCATGCCATCCAGAACAATGAGCAGGGTAAATGTGTGATCTGGCTAAACGCAGCCATCGTCAGCGGGATGGTTTTCGTGGTAGTTAAAACTTTTGAGTTTTACAGCAAGGCGGCCGAGGGTATCAATCTGAGTACCAATACCTTTTACATGTATTACCTGTCGATGACCTTCTTTCATTTTATGCACGTGATTCTGGGTCTGGTGATTCTTGCAGCGGTGATGTTAAAGGCGAGGAGAGGCGGTTACAGTAAAGAGGATTATGTCGGTGTTGAAACCGGTGCTTCCTACTGGCACATGGTGGATCTGGTATGGATTGTATTATTCCCGCTTGTGTATTTGATGAGATGAATATGCAGGATAGACAGGCCACCGCTATCTGGTTATTGCTGGTCGGGCTCACTATTACTTCGTTTATGTTTGCGCAGATGGGTTATCAGGGACATGTATTGATTGCGGTGGTGCTGCTTTCGGCCTGGTTGAAAGGCCAGATGATCATCGATAGTTTTATGAAATTGCGACGGGTAAGACAACTGTGGCGAATTATCATCAGTGTCTGGTTACTGGTGGTATTGTCGGTGATTACCAGTATGTATTTGAGTTTTGGTTAAAGTTAAAAACTAAAGTTAAAAGCTCTGACGCAAAGACGCAAAGACGCAAAGACGCAGAGAATGTTTTATAAGTATGGCTTAGGAAATTGCGATCTATTATGCAATCAAAAGGTGTTATTTTCTGTCGATACTCTTATAAGTGAGTCAACAATTTCAAATCCTTTGCGTCTCTGCGTCTTTGCGTCTCTGTGGCAAAGGTTTAATTTCAATATTCAATCTTGTCCTGTTTTTGGTTCCAGGCATCAAAGCAGTCTTTATGTTGTTTGCATTCCAGTTGCTGCATAGGAATTGAGCGTTGTGTTTTAGGTAAACAGATTTCCCGGGCAATAAAGCTATCATCGAATCCTGCTTTACTGGCGATTTCTGCAGAAGCCGCATACACCACTCGTTTGATGTGTGCCCAATAGATGGCGGCGGTGCACATTGGGCAGGGTTCGCAGCTGGCATAAAGTACACAGTCATCCAGGATAAAGTTGTTCAAGTTTTTTCCGGCCTGTCGAATGGCCATGACTTCAGCATGCGCGGTGGGGTCGTTGTTCAAGGTCACCAGGTTGCTGGCCTGGGCCACCACCTCATCCTGTCGGGTAATTACCGCGCCAAAAGGCCCGCCACCCTGGGTCACAGAATCAATCGCCAGTTGCACTGCCATTTGCAGAAAATGCTTGTCCCGGTCGCTGGTCATGGTTTATCCCGTTTGTGCTTAATTGTCCTGAGTATAAAGCATTGCCGCTCAATGTTTAGTCGCGGTCGTGCTGCCGATGGCAGGGGCAAAAAGCGCGTCAACATCGATGCGGTCGAATTCGTAATGGGCATTGCAAAATTCGCAGTCGACTTCGATGTTGCCCTGTTGTTCCAGTATGTCGTGTACCTCATCACTACCCAGTGACAGCAGCATGGAGCTGATGCGGTGTTTGGAGCAGGTGCAGCGGAAACACATGGGTTCAGGGTCAAATAGCCGTATATCTTCTTCATGGAACAAGCGATGTAGAAGTTCTTGTGCCGGCAGATTCAGAATTTCTTCCGGCTGCAAGGTGCTAGCCAGATGATTGAAATGCTCCCATCTGATGTCATCGTTCTCATCACTGGGTAGTTCCTGTAGCAGGAAGCCGCCACAGCTATTGATGTCGGCGGCCAGCCAGAGCCGTGTGTTGAGTTGTTCCGACTGGATAAAATAGGCTTCCAGGGCATCTTTCAGGTGCTCACCCTCCAGGGCAACTATGCCTTGATAGGCTTCACCGTCTTTGGGTTCAATGGTGATTACCATTTGTCCCTGACCAAAAATATCGTGCAATCCCTGTTCAGGCACCTCGTTATTCCAGCGTGCAATGGCACGCATGCTGCCTTCGGACGTGGTCTGAACGACCAGCAGGTGTAGTGGGCCATCCCCCCGAATTTGCAGTATCAGGGAGCCATCAAATTTGATGGTCGCAGCCAGCAGGGCACAGGCGGCGAGGGCTTCACCGAGTACGGTTTTTACTGTGTCGGGATAGTCGGCGCGTTCCAGCACAGCCTGCCAGGTGGCATTCAAATGCACCAGTTCACCACGGACATGGCTGTTTTCAATCAGGAAGCGGTAGAGACGGTCGTTATCGGGCATGGTTATCTGTGAATTAGTTTAATCTATAAAATAGGTGGGCTATTGTCGCCCACCTATTAGTTTGCATCTGGACCGGGCTTGAGCTATCCCGCCAGCTTTTTCTTCAGCAGTTCATTCACCTGAGCCGGATTGGCTTTGCCCTGTGAAATTTTCATGACCTGGCCGACGAAGAAACCGAACAGTTTGTCTTTGCCCGATCTATATTGCTCCAGCTGGTTGGGATTTTTGGCAATGACATCATCGATGATAGCTTCGATGGCCGCATTATCGGTAATCTGGCCGCCGCCGGATTGTTCAATAATGTCATCGACACTGCCTTCGCCTTTCCACAGGGCATCAAATACGGTTTTGGCCATTTTGCCGGAAATGGTTTTATCACTGATGCGCTTTAATATCTGGGCCAGCATGTCCGCGCTTACCGGAGAGTCTGCCAGCTCCAGGCCTTCTTTATTCAATCGGCCTGAAAAATCGCCAATCACCCAGTTGGCGGCCAGTTTGGCATCGCCGCCGGACTTGCTCACCACGGTTTCATAAAAGTCGGCCAGTTCACGGCTGGCGGTGAGTATGCCGGCATCATAATCCGGTATAGCCAGTTCACTCACGAAACGCTGGCGTTTTTCATCGGGTAATTCCGGCAGAGTGCTGCGTATTTGTTCCAGAAAGGCATCATCCAGAATCACCGGTAGCAGATCGGGATCGGGGAAGTAGCGATAGTCGTTGGCTTCCTCCTTGCTGCGCATGGAGCGGGTTTCGTCCTTATCGGCATCGTAGAGACGGGTTTCCTGCACTATTTCAGCGCCGCCTTCAATGACATCGATCTGGCGTTCGATTTCATAATTAATGGCGCGTTCCACAAAACGGAAAGAGTTGATGTTCTTGATTTCGGCGCGGGTGCCAAATTCTTTCTGACCTTTAGGTCGAACTGAGATATTGGCATCGCAACGAAACGAGCCTTCAGCCATATTGCCATCGCAGATTTCCAGATACTGCACCAGGGAATGTATTTTTTTCATATAGGCCACGGCTTCTTTGGCGGAACGAATATCCGGCTCGGATACTATTTCCAGCAAAGGGGTGCCGGCCCGGTTCAGGTCGATGCCAGTCATGCCGTGAAAATCTTCATGCAAAGATTTGCCGGCGTCTTCTTCCAGGTGAGCACGGGTGATGCCGATGGTTTTTTTTACGCCATCTTCCAGTTCAATTTCCAGTGTGCCTTCGGCCACAATGGGTAGTTCAAACTGGGAAATCTGATAACCCTTGGGCAGGTCGGGGTAGAAATAATTTTTCCGTGCGAACACCGAGCGTTTGCTGACCCTGGAGCCGGTGGCCAGGCCAAACTTGGCCGCCATACGCACGGCTTCTTTGTTCAGCACCGGCAACACACCGGGCAGGCCCAGGTCAACGGCGCAGGCCTGGGTATTGGGTTCGGCGCCATAGGCAGTGGATGCGCCGGAAAATATTTTACTTTTGGTACGCAGTTGAGCGTGTATTTCCAAACCGATTACGGTTTCCCATTCCATAAAGAATGCCTCTTGTTTGTATTTTGCCGCAGAGCTTTATACCCGGAGGGAACACAGAGTGATAAATAATTTGCTCAATGTACTATCTGGCCTTGCGGTGATATTACTTAAATGCCTCGGGTATCTGTTTGTGCCAGTCGGTCCGTTGCTGGTACTGATGGGCCACATTCAATAAGCGGCTTTCATCAAAGTAGTTACCGATAATCTGTAAACCCACCGGCATATTATTGCTGAAGCCGGCGGGAATGCTCATGCCCGGAAGGCCGGCCAGGTTTACCGCAATGGTGTAAATATCCGATAAATACATGGACACCGGGTCATCGGATTTCTCGCCTATGTTAAACGCCACTTCCGGTGATGAGGGCCCCATGATCACATCCACCTGTTCGAAGGCTCGGTTGAAATCTTCGGAAATCAGGCGACGTAATTGCTGGGCCTTCAGGTAATAGGCATCGTAATAACCGGCGGATAAAGCATAGGCGCCTACCATGATGCGACGCTTGACTTCGTCACCAAAGCCTTCTCCACGAGATCGTTTATACAGGTCTTCCAGGTCTTTGGGGTCTTCGCATCTGTAACCAAATCGTACGCCATCAAAGCGAGACAGATTGGATGAACATTCCGCTGGGGCCACTACATAGTAAACCGGTACTGCCAGATGGGTGTTGGGCAGGCTGATTTCCACCAGTTCTGCGCCCATGGTTTTGTATTGCTCAATGGCCTGGTTGATCACTATGGCTACACCAGGGTCGAGACCTTCACCAAAATATTCTTTTGGTAAGCCAATTTTCAAGCCCTTGAGGTTGTTATTGAGGTCCTGGGTGTAATCCGGTACTTCTTTTTCCACTGAGGTGGAGTCTCTGGGGTCGAAACCTGACATGGTATTGAGCAGCAGGGCGCAATCCTCCGCCGTTTGTGCCATAGGGCCGGCCTGGTCCAGGCTGGAGGCAAAGGCGATCATGCCGTAGCGGGAAACCCGTCCATAGGTGGGTTTCAGGCCGGTAATACCACACAGCGACGCGGGCTGGCGAATGGAGCCGCCGGTGTCGGTGCCGGTTGCGGCAGGGGCCAGGCGGGCGGCTACGGAAGCCGCCGAACCACCAGATGAACCGCCAGGAACGGTCTGGGTGTTCCAGGGGTTTTTCACCGGACCATAAAAACTGGTTTCATTGGATGAGCCCATGGCAAATTCATCCATATTGGTTTTGCCCAGCATTACCACCCCGGCTTCGGCCATTTTTTCTACTACGGTGGCATTATACGGAGCTTGAAAATTATCCAGCATTTTCGAGCCACAACTGGTTTTTACATCCAGGGTGCAGAAAATATCTTTATGGGCAATGGGCACTCCGGTTAGAGGTCCGGCCTTGCCGGCTGCACGTTGCTGATCGGCCGCTTTGGCCTGTGCCAGTGCCTGTTGTTCGGTCAGGCTAATAAAACAGTTCAGTTGTGGATCCAGCCGTTTGATGCGGTCAATAAATGCCTGGGTCAATTCAACCGAGCTGACCTCGCCGGATTCCAGCATGGCCGATAATTCAGCTAGTGTGTTTGTGTGGTACATGATGTGTCCTGAAATTCCAGTAGGGATTATTCAATTACTTTCGGCACCAGGTACAAACCGGATTCGGTTTGCGGTGCAATTTTCTGGAACTGCTCACGCTGGTTCTGTTCGCTCACCACATCATCGCGCAGGCGTTGTACCACATCCTGTGGATGGGCCATGGGCAGGACATCGGTGGTGTCTACGGAATTCATCTGTTCCACCAGGTCGAGTATGCTGGACAGATTACTGGCGTAGTCGTCGATCGCATTTTGATCGATATTGAGTCGCGCCAGATGGGCGATATTTTTTACATCATCGGGTCCCAATGACATGCTGTGCTCCGTGTGAGAATGGATAGTGCGAAATAGAAATATGATAATTACCTCTAAAACCGCGCAAAATTAGCACATTATACACTTTGAAACCACCGCCGTGCTTGCTCTGGAACACACACGTTGATAGAGTAGCGCCTAGTTTAACGGGCTTCAGCAGATGTAAGCCCCGTTTTTTATAAAATCAAAAATTACAGGTCGATCACACGCAATGTTTCTGAAACGTCTACGGGGAATGTTCTCTAATGATTTATCGATTGATCTCGGTACCGCCAACACCCTGATTTATGCCCGCGGTAAAGGGATTGTTCTGGATGAGCCTTCAGTGGTCGCCATCCGACAGGATCGTGGTCCCGGTGGCCCGAAAGCAATCGAAGCCTATGGCCACGAAGCCAAACGCATGCTGGGCCGCACCCCGCAGAATATCACAGCCATACGCCCTATGCGTGACGGTGTAATCGCTGACTTCCACATTACCGAAAAAATGCTGCAGCACTTTATCCGTCAAGTACACGAAAGTGCCATGTTGCGTCCCAGCCCACGGGTATTGATCTGTGTGCCCTGTGGTGCGACCCAGGTGGAACGTCGTGCGATCCGTGAATCGGCGATGGGTGCCGGTGCTCGTCGAGTGTATCTGATTGAAGAGCCTATGGCTGCAGCCATTGGTGCCGGTATGCCGGTGGATGAGCCTCGCGGTTCTATGGTGCTGGATATCGGAGGGGGTACTTCCGAAGTGGCTGTTATCTCCCTGAACGGCATAGTGTATTCGGCATCGGTACGTATCGGTGGTGATAAGTTCGACGAGGGTATTATCAGTTATGTGCGGCGTAACTACGGTATTTTGATTGGTGAATCCACTGCCGAGCGTATCAAACAGCAAATTGGTTCGGCCTATCCAGGCAAGGAACTGCTGGAGATAGAAGTTAAAGGTCGAAATCTGTCAGAAGGTATTCCCAGAAGTTTTACCTTAACCAGTAATGAAATACTGGAAGCCTTGCAGGAGCCCTTGCATGGTATCGTCAGTGCGGTAAAAACAGCGCTGGAACAAACTCCGCCCGAACTGGGCGCCGACGTGGCCGAGCGTGGTATTGTGCTTACCGGTGGTGGTGCCCTGCTGCGGGATCTGGATCGCCTGTTGATGGAAGAAACTGGCCTGCCGGTGATACTGGCAGAAGAGCCGCTAACCTGTGTCGCCCGTGGGGGTGGTCGAGTGCTGGAACTGATCGACGAACACGGTGGCGACTTCCTGGCTGTTGAATAACAACCCACACCCTAAAGCGTGATCGCCAATGCAGCAGATATTCCTGCGAGGTCCTTCGGTAACACTACGCACGATTATGCTGATTATCGTGTCGATCATGCTGATGACAATGGATCATCGCTGGCACCATCTGGAAAATTTCCGGGGTGCACTGGAATCTGTTCTGATCTCCCCATTGCGTTTTACCATTAACCTGCCGGTACGCTTTTTCAGCTGGACCGAGGAATCACTGGCTGAGCATAGCCAGTTGCTGGAAGAAAACCGCAAGCTAAAAGAACAACAGCTGCGCTCTCAGGTTAGTCTGCAAAAGCTCAGTATTCTGGAAAAAGAAAATGACCGATTGCGCAAGATGCTCAGTGCGAAGCCCAAAGCGGCGGAAAAGGTGCTAGTGACTGAATTGCTGTCGGTGGATCTTGATCCCTATAAACAACAGGTCATTATCAATAAGGGAAGCCGGCAATCGGTGTATCTGGGTCAGCCATTGATTGATGCCTGGGGTGTGGTCGGTCAGATTGTGCACCTCGGAGCCTATTCGGCAACCGCCATGCTGATATCCGATCCCAGTCACGCCATACCGGTGCAGGTCAATCGCAATGGCATGCGCAGTACAGCTTTTGGCACGGGTCAGGTCGACAGACTGGAACTGCGTTACATTCCTCATAATGCGGATATTGAAATCGGTGATCTGATTGTAACTTCTGGGCTGGGGCAGCGATTTCCAGCCAATTATCCCGTCGGTCGCATCAGTGAAATTGAGCGCCCTGCGGGTGAAACCTTTGCACGAGTAATTGCAGAACCTATTGCCCATCTGGATAAGGGGCGAGAAATGTTGCTGGTCTGGCACAATACCCCCGAGAACCTGATCCCTGCGGAGGCAGATCATGCTGACCAGTAAGTGTTATCGGGTGATATTACCCACGGTGATTCTTGCTCTTATGCTGGAAATGTTTCCCTTGCCTGACTGGGCTCAGCCATTTCGTCCGGATTGGGTCACTCTGGTATTGATCTACTGGGCCATGGCCATACCGGAACAGGTAGGCGTCACCCTGGCCTGGATATCTGGCCTATTACTGGATGTGACTCAGGGGGCCATCCTGGGGCAGCATGCTGTTGGTCTGGTACTGGTGGTGTATCTGGTGCATTTGCAGTACCTGCGATTGCGAGTGTTTTCCCTGGTGCAGCAGGCCATAGTAGTGTTTGTATTATTGATGATTAAACAACTGCTGGTGCTCTGGGTCAGTGGCATAGTGGGGCATGCTCCGGATTATGCCAGTTATTTCCTGCCCAGTTTGGTCGGGGCGATGATCTGGCCCTGGCTGTTTGTTATTCTGCGCGATATTCGTCGCCGTTTCACCCTGACCCGAAGTTTTTAGGGGGCCTCTAATTAAGTCTGGTTGTAGCAGGCCGGGATAAAAGTGATTGGGTTTTTCACCAGGTGAGGCGATAGTTATTCTATGGCAACGAAATCGGGGGAAATCTGGACGCTGTTAGCTAGCATAAAATAAAACAATCACGACTTAATCAGAGGTTCCTTAATCAGTCAACTGGAACCGTACGCTCCATGGCCCAGGACCGAAGCTGATTGATCTGTTCGGCCATTACCACGGACAATGGACGGGTGCGCCGGATTTCTTCCAGGATGGTTTCAGTATCAATTTTCTGTTGGGATGCAAAACTGGCATAACAGACCGATACCACCGACTGTTCAATTTCCGAGCCGGAAAAATTTTCGGCCGATCGCGCCAGTGAACTAATATCGATCTTGTTTATGTCAATATCACGCTTCTTCAGGTGAATATGGAATATCTGTTCCCGGGTTGCCTGGTCAGGTAAATCGACAAAAAATATTTCATCCAGGCGACCTTTACGGATCAGTTCCGGGGGCAGGCGGTCGATCTGGTTGGCGGTGGCGACAATGAATACCGCATGTCTGTTTTCAGCCATCCAGGTCAGCAGGCTGGCCTGGATGCGTTTCGAGGTGCCTTCATCCTCGTTGCCGGATGAGATGCCCTTTTCAAGTTCGTCGATCCATAGTACGCAGGGCGCCATCACCTCCGCCGTATGTAAGGCCTGTCTCAGGTTGCGCTCAGTTTCCCCTACGTATTTGTCATACAGGCGGCCAAAATCCAGTCGTAACAGGGGAATACCCCAAATGCCTGCCACCGCTTTTGCTGCCAGACTTTTGCCGCAACCCTGCACGCCCAGTAATAATATGCCTTTGGGGCGATCTAGCCCGGCAGGTAAATCCTGTTGATTGTGAAATGCGGCATGTCGTTGCATCAGCCATTGTTTGAGTTGGCTCATACCACCGACTTCAGAAAAGTGCGCGGTCTCATACTCAAAGGCCAGTATTTCATCTCGGTTCAATAAGCGGTATTTGGCTTGCATCACTTCAGGCAGGTCGGATTCGGTAATCGCCCCATCATCCACAATAGCGTTTCTGATCAGACGTTTGGCGTCGTTGAAGCTGATGCCTGAGAGATTTTGAATCAGGCGACCCAGAGTCTTGCGATCACTGCGGATGCGAGTGTTGTTCTGTCGCTGCCAGAGCGAGGCTTCGTCCTGGATGAGCTTTTCCAGTAGCTGATGGTCGGGAAGTTTTAACTGGAAGCTGACGGCCATGCGTGAAAGCCCGGGTGGTAATTCCAGTTGATGGCTTATCAACACCAGTTTGCCGGCATCGCCATCAAACTTCATGGCGATTTCCTTGACCAGGCGAACATTGATCGGATCATCCAGGTAGGGTGCAAAATCCAGCAGGATGTAGATGGCCTGTAGATTAGAGGTCTTGATGTAACGTAATACGTCCTGGGGCTCGGACTTGTCACGTTGTTTTTCCAGATCTATATCCAGTCGTTGCAGGCCTTCGGTGACGGTCCATTTAAATGAAGGCACAAAGGTCTCTCTGGAAACACCGTTTAGCAGATCCAGTGCACGGTTTTCTTCATGGGTATCCAGTTTAATAATAGGAGTGTGGCCGCGAATTAATAAACCAAGGTCGTGCTTGTCAGTCATTTATTTATTGCTCTTTAGTTATATACTCACTGGAATTAAACAGAACATACACGAAATATGCAGCTACTCAAACAGCGTCTGGCCGAATACGGTTTTGAATCCCGTGATAACTATGATTATGAAGTGCAGTGTTTGCTTGATACCCCTAATGATAGTATTCGTTGTTTGAATGTCGATGGTGATCCAGGGCGTCGTAAAACTGCCTTTGCCCATGCTCTTGGGCAGGCGCTGGAATACGAGCATTTACTGTATTACGAATTTGGCTGTGACTCGCCACAGCCGGAGGTCATCCGTAT
>JBLYYN010000165.1:0-15590 GCA_048550535.1 Gammaproteobacteria bacterium | reverse complement strand
GTTGAAATGACTGGGTCCATCTTTAAGCGTGGAGGCATCATGGGTAGAAGGAATATCAACATACTGGGTGAGCGTATTAAACATCTCTGAGGGAAGGATCGGCCTGACCAGCACCTGGTCGACTTTTGATTTGACAGCATCATCATCGAGCAAGTCCCGGTTTGATGTCAGCAATATAATGGGAATATCCTGTGTGTGATCATTATTTTTAACTTTGGCCACAAGTCCCTGCCAGCTCATATCCCTGTCGCTAATCTGGTCATCAATAAAAATCAGCTGATACTCCTGCTCCACAGATTGTGCAGCTGCAAGTAAATCGACTGCCTGTAAGCCATTTTCTGCCATGGTTAGCTGTATTGACCATTGATCCATTTGTTGTTTAAGAGCAAGCTTAGAAGTATCACTGGAATCAACATAAAGAACTCGCGAACTCGGCAGGGGCGATTTGACACTGCTGCTGTGTTTATTCATTGATTTGTCGAGTTGTAGAGAAAAACTAAAACAGGCACCTTGCCCCAACTTACTTTCAAGCTTGATGTCACTGCCCATCAGTTTTAGGAGTTTCTTACTTATCGCAAGTCCCAGACCAGTACCCCCATACTTACGCGTCATAGAGCCATCCGCCTGTTTGAATGCATCAAACACCTGAGCCTGGGCATCAGCGGCTATGCCAATACCTGTATCATTGACTTTAAACTGCAGATTCAGTTGCGTTGGATTTTCATCCAGTATTTCCAGACTAAGATCGATTTCACCCTGCTCGGTAAACTTCATCGCATTACCCAGCAGATTGAGTAATATCTGACGTATGCGTATAGGATCACCTTTGACATATGGCAGTGTATTAACAGGGAGATAAACTTTAAGTTGCAGGCTTTTTTCATCCGCTTTCTCCTGCATGATTTCGATAACACTGTGAATAAGATCCAGCAAGTTGAATTCAATATTTTCCAGTACCAGACGGCCTTCTTCGATCTTGGAGAAATCCAGTATTTCATTGATGATTTCAAGCAGGTGATCGCCCGACTTCTGTACCACACTGCCAAAATATTTCTGCTTGTCCGAGAGTGGTGTATCCAGTAACAATTCCGTCATGCCCAGGATACCGTTGAGTGGAGTTCGAATTTCATGGCTCATGGTCGCCAGGAATTCTGATTTGGCCTGGTTTGCGTTTTCTGCAAGCTCCTTACTTTTAACCGCATCGGCAACGGCTTCACGTAAGTCGTGGGTCCGCAACTCAACCTTGGCTTCGAGTTCCTCACGATGATTCGATAGCCTCTGGTCACGCTCATGCAGTTGCCCCAGCATATTATTGAAGCCTTTGATAATCGAGCCTATTTCGTCATGTTCACCGGGCGCCAGGCGCACAGTGAAATCCTGGTGTTCCTGGACTATTTTCATACCATCCACCAGCCGTTCTATGGGCGCAGAAATTCGCTTATGCAGAACTAAAGACAAGATATACACCATCATCATAATTGCCAAAGCCAGTAAAATGACAATTTGCAGGTAGTTCATTAATCGCGTATACATCGGATCAAGACTGGCTTCAATGAACATATAACCAATGACTTCATCTTCTAGCAATATAGGTGAAAACAGATCCAGAGAGCCCGCGTCAAACCAATAATGCGCCACTTTATTTTTGATGTCTTCCGTGATCAGAATTTTTACTTCTTCTTCGATATGACCACTGACCTCAGGGTTGCGGTAGAAGCTGGCAAACAATTCCATATCATCCTTATAGATAACCGCGCCGGCAATACTTTCATCTTTTTTCAGGGAGTGCAGATATTTTTCTGCAATTTTATGGTCATCAAATAAAATTGCCGCCGTCGAATTGGTACTAATCACTTCGGATATCACCGTGACATGATCGAGCAGATTCTGTCGATAAGACACAACCTCGATCACCACATAGGCAACAGAAACCAGCAGTAATGCGATACCACTGGTGAGTAGCATCATGCTTCTTAATTTTTGTGCTACAGAAGTATTATGAAAGAATTTCATTCATTCAGTCCTAAATCCTGTATCAATCACCGTTGAAAGATCCAGCAGTGGTGACGCAATTTTTAAACCCACAGCTTCGGCACTGACCGGGTTAATAATAAAGTTAATCCGTTTTTCCCCGGTCGCAAACTGGATCATCCCACCTTGTTGGGCAAAATCTTCGGTTTCGCCTATGGTCAGTATCGGAAATTTTTTCAGTACCCTGAGTATAGTCGCTTGAAACGCCTGCTTCGATGCACTGATAAAGACCACCTGGCATTCATTAGTGATTGAATCTGACTGGGAGTAGCGATAAATCTTGATGGCATATTGCCTGGCCTTGCGTTGTTGCAGAGCATCCAGGGCTGTGCCAAAGGGATCATCTCCCAACACACAAATTCCAAAGCTTCCAGTTACTGTCTGCTGAGCTTGCTCTGGCCAGTCAACAAACATGATCAGCCTGTATATCAGGGCAGCCTTGAGTTTATACTCCGTCAGTGACAAATCCATTGCATTTAACTGCAATGGAATAAATAGCATTAGCATAAACATTAAGCGGAAACAAAACTGCTGCCACCGGTTTCTGTATATGTCTGCGTCATTAAACATGATGATTGCGCTAAACGCTATTTCATTGTGCCTCTAGAATTTCAACCGCAACTGGCCATAAACGGAACGTTCGACTAGCGTCTGCGGAATAAATGATTCGCCGATAAATTCCAGATGTGTCGCATCCAGCAGGTTTTGTCCCACCAACGATATTTCCAGGTTAGATACAGGTTCCCAGGCCAGTCTGATATTTAAACTGGTGTAATCCTCAACTAGCTGACTGGACTGCAGCGCAGAAATACTGGTAACCGGTAGCTCATCTACGTAATAAGCCCACACATCGAGTTTCCAGCGCTGACTTATGTCCATGGTGGAACGCAGTGAAAGCTGCTGATCAGGAACATTGTTTTCCTGTAGCTGCACACTAATAGTGTCAGTGCTGTCAGCATCGATCTGTGCTGAGATGTTGATGTAACTATAGCTGGTCTGTAATCGCCACCATTCAATGGGGCGCCAGTCCAGCGCCAGCTCAATACCATGGGTGCTGGCCTGCACCTTGTTACCAAATTCACCAGATTCATAAGACTGCAGATTTTTATAGTCATTGTAAAATGCCGCCAGGTCCCAGGACAGGTTGCTGGACGCCTGTAAGCGGTAACCCAGCTCATAGGCCAGCAGCTCTTCCGATTCAAATGCGTTAATACCTTCTAACGAGACAACTGTGGGTGTAGGTGGAATGATGACGGTAACAATGCGCCCGTCATCCTCTATCCGTGAGGGTGTGCGCACAGCCCGCGACACCGCCACCCAGGTACTGTGCCCTTGTGCTGGTAGCCATAGTGCCCGCACACTGGGCTGAACTTCACTACCGGTATAATCATTATGTTCAAACTTTGAACCCAGGATCAGACTTAAGATATCAGGATCTAGACTTATTTCATCCTGGATAAATGCACTGTATACCGTGTTGGACTGATGATCTGGATTAATGGATACGGCAAAACTGTTATCAAATTCATCATCGATACGGCGCATACCCAGCCCCCAGATCAGCTCATTACTGGTGCCGAGTTTCAATTGATGTTGAAAATCAATATCAACGATATCGTATACCTGGGTGAGATAGATCTGATTGCGCTCGGTATGATCGAGATACAGCTGCAGGCTCATCGATGACTCAGCGCTTGACTGATGCGACCAGCGTCCGAGCAGATTCCAGCCCGATGCATCGGCCTGACTCGGCATATTATTTTCCTGGTAGGGTGGCGGATTAGTAGCCGGATCCAGCCATAATATGGCAACACGCTGATTTTCGTCATTCTGATAAACATCCCCCTGCAGGGTCCAGCTATGCTGGGCAGACAGCTGGCCATCCAGCCTGAAGCCGGCCTGGGCCGAGGTCCAGTCATCCCCGGCATCTATTTCGGTATTGTTAACAACAAAACTATCATGATCCGCATATTTCAAGTACAGCCGGCCCTGGGTCTGATCACCCAGCTCAGCACCATACCTGAAGCCAGCAATGGCTTTTTCTTCATTGCCCGCAGCCAGTTTGATAAATCCGTTCTGAGTATCGGCAGATGCACGGGTGATAATATTGATGACACCATTGACGGCATTAGCCCCCCACAGAGTCGCACCAGGCCCTCGTATGACTTCGATACGTTCCACATCTTCGAGCAGGGTATCCTGCACATCCCAGTACACACCTGCATAGGTTGGGGTATAGACACTGCGGCCATCAATCAACACCAGCAGTTTATTGGCAAACAGGCCATTAAATCCACGACTGGTAATCGCCCAGGTCTGAGCATTGATCCTGGCTACCTGTATTCCTGGGGCCATACGCAAGGCTTCTGGAATACTGGTTACACCGGAGCGACGGATATCCTCCTGGCTGATGACAAACACCGCAGCCGCGGCTTCGGAAAGGGGCTGTTTTTTCCTGGACACAGAGGTTACTTCTACCGACAGCAGATCTTCCAGTGGCAAATCAAGAAAAGAGTCGCCCCCTCCGCCTCCATCACGGCTAGTAGCCCAGCTTGCAGGTAATATCAGGCAACTACCAAGTGTAAGCAGGCAGACTCTATAGCCAAGTTTCGTCAGATGTATTTTCTTAACCAGAGATAGTTTAGTTAATAGATATGTTCCGCTATTCATACGACTCACACGTTATATTTTTGATATGGCATATTCCGATTTTAAACATCCAGAGTTACATTTAGTGTAGTTCAATAGTGGCTGAATAACAGTGGATGCACTAAAAGGCAGTGGCTTGCAGAACCCCCAGTAGTCTATGAATGATTCACGAATTTTTGTATATAGATATGCCTGATCAGGTTTCTAGCAAACCGTTTTATTTGTATGAATTCAAACCTGGCATTCTGGCCAAAACGAGATTGTACTGTACCCCACTGACTTGTGGTTAGATCGATAAGTGCTGTCACTTAAGATTCCGCAAGAGGCCAGTCAGGAAGAAACAGTTCACATGCTTATCTTATATTATTTTGTGTCAATAACGACATGACATTATTACATAGGAATTTTGTATCGGCTTCTGTTAATTATTTTGCTGATCTGACAAAGCTAAGACTGATAAGAACAATGGTTAACAGGGCATCCCTCATCAGGTTCTCCCTCCTCTGCTTAACTATTTATCAAACAGGGCACAAGCTCGTTGTTATTATTTTCAGTCATTCTATTTATAATATTCGATACAATTAAATCTATCATAGATTTATTATCAAAGTATTATTTACAGTAGATACTCACCAGAAAATTGTGCCTAATTTGACACCTCACCATATGTGAGTAACACATTTTATCGGACTGCTGGAAGCTTCAGTAGTTTAGCGTTGTTCGCTGAGCGCCAGGAGAACGACTCGGAAAATCATATTTTCACCAAAGGGGCGAGATTCGCTCAAACCATCATTTGCAGGAAAACTATACGTTTCACTCGTGGTGCTAACAACTGGAGACATGTCCTTGCACTCAGTCCTGGACAAAGCACGTATTTCAAGCAATCGAGGCTGCACAGAATTACGTACTACAGTGAGCTCTACCTTGCCTGCTAGGAGTTGATGGCTTATGGTCAAACCATCGAAGTAATCGACCGTGGAGTATAACTTTTCAATTTTTCCGGTTGTATTCTGATGACAGCGCAATTTTAGATAACTACGCTTAACGCCTTTACTCCATGTGTTAAATTTTTTTGTCGCCACCAGCTTTCCCGATTCGATTTTAGTCTCACCCTGAATGAGACTGAAATCCAGCACAAACCTCTGCGTAGCATTTGCGTTGCCAGCCATGGTGATAAATGAAGCCAGCAGTAGTAAGCGTATGATCATGGCATGCGTTCTCATGGTTTATGGTTTTTTATATTAGCAGCAATCTATATCATATATAAACCATCACTTACAACCAATAATCAGAAGCTAATACTCTCACCACTATATGGAATTTTAGCAGACCATCCTTCTTTGGAAAGCCGTTTAGATAATGCCGCCTTGGCACCTTCTTCACCGTGTATGAGGTACAGCCTGGGATGTGGCTTTTTGAAATGCTGGATCCAGTCGATGAGTTGTGACTGACTGGCGTGGGCCGAGAAGCCACCTAGAGTATGAATGGCCGCTTTGACGGCAATTTCATCACTGCCCAGACGAAAGATCTTGGCGCCGTCCACCAGTGCCCGGCCGGGGGTACCAATGGCCTGGTAGCCAACGATCACCACATGGGCGCTACGTTTCCACAGGTTGTGCTTGAGGTGATGGCGGATGCGACCACCGGTACACATGCCGCTGCCGGCTATGATGATGGCACCGGCTTCTATTTTGTTGAGAGCCATTGATTCTTCCGTACTGGAGGAATAACGCAGAATTGGCAGAAAACTGTGTAGACTGCCGGTTTTACCTTGCCGGATTGAATTTATATCTTCGCTGTTAAAAATATTCTGATAACGATGATAGACTTCAGTCACAGCAATCGCCATGGGGCTATCCAGATAGACCGCCTGATGCCTGAGTATGCCTTTCTGGTATAGCTCACCGAGTCGGAAAATGATTTCCTGGGTTCGACCGACAGCAAAAGACGGAATCAGTATATTCCCCCCATTTTCTGAGGCTTCTATAATGATGTTTTCGAATTCCTCCAGGGTTTCGTCCATGGGTTTATGATTACGATCCCCATAGGTGGACTCCAGTAATAAAACATCTGCCTGTTCTATTGTTTCAGGATCTCGTAACAGGGCTGCACAACTGTTTCCCAGGTCACCGGAGAACACCAGTATCTTCTCCACGCCCGCCTCGGTGATGAATAACTCGACAATGGACGAACCCAGGATATGGCCGGCGTCGTTGAAACGTACTTCTACACCATTAGCAATTTCATGGCGCTGGCCATAACCGAAACCTTCACACAGGGACAGTGCGGTATCCACATCCTCCATAGTATACAGGGCTTCAATTTCCGCCTTACCGGCGCGACGTCGCCGTTTGTTTTCCCATTCGGCATCTCGTTGCTGCAGAGACGCAGCATCCTTGAGCATTATTTCCAGCAATTCAGTAGTAGGAAAAGTCATATATAGAGGGCCGTTGTAGCCCTCCGCGACCAGCTTGGGTAATCGCCCCGAATGATCCAGATGTGCATGCGACAGAACAACCGCGTCCAGCCTGCTGATATCGAATGGAAATGGTTCTTCGTTGGATTTTTCTTCCTCACGACTACCCTGAAACAGGCCACAGTCCAGTAATATTGCTGAGGATTCAGTTTCCAGCAAATACAGGGAACCGGTCACGCCTTCTGTGGCGCCATAGAATGTCAGCCTGGCCATTACGACCTCCAAAGTGAATACTAATCCCTTAATATATTCTACCTGTAAGCCAAGTCTGGCAACAAAAATATGTGCTGCAATTGATAAAATGTAATAGCTAAGCGGCTATTTTTGAATGTCGCTCATGCAGGAACCTGAGCACTTCTGCTCGGTAGTGGTTAAATTGTTCATTATCAGCCAGCTCAAGACGATCACGGGGTCGTTCAAGTTCTATATGTAGAATATCGCCGACTGTGGCTGCCGGACCATTGGTCATCATTACGATTCGATCAGACAGCAATACCGCTTCATCAACATCATGGGTAATCATGATAACGGTGTTGCCGAGGCTGGCGTGTATTTCCATTATAGAATCCTGGAGATGAGCCCGGGTTAGTGCATCCAGTGCCCCAAACGGTTCATCCATTAGCAATACTTTAGGTTGCATAGCCAATGCGCGAGCAATTCCCACACGCTGTTTCATACCACCGGATATTTCTGATGGTAATTTATCTTTGGCATGCTCCATATGCACCAGTTCCAGGTTATGCATTATCCAGTCATTCATTTCTGCTTTTGATTTCTGACTTTTAAATACCTGCTTTACCGCCAGCTCAACATTCTGATACGCCGTTAACCATGGTAACAGGGAGTGATTCTGGAATACCACCGCTCTATCTGGACCCGGCTCATTGACTTCTTTTTCTTCCAGTAATACACCACCTGTGGTGGCCTGATACATACCCGCAACAATATTTAATACTGTGGACTTGCCACAACCTGAGTGACCAATCAATGATATAAATTCTTTTTCATTAATATCTAAATTGACATTATCCAGTGCTCTAAATGGACCATTATCGGTCGGAAACTCGATGCTAACTTGCGTGAGTTGTAAGTATGAATGTGACATTATTATTTCCTCAATAATTATCTTATTAACGTATTATCGCGTTTCTGTCCCAGGAAACTTTGCGCTGCAGCATCAACATGCTTCGATCTAACATAAAACCAACAATACCTATTGCAAAAACCGCAACCATAATACGTGCTAATGAATTTGAACTTCCATTCTGGAATTCATCCCAGACAAACTTGCCAAGACCCGGGTTCTGCGCAAGCATCTCTGCTGCAATCAATACCATCCAGCCTATGCTCAGGGATAAACGCAAACCGGCGAATATCATAGGCACTGATGAAGGTAAAACAATTTTAAAAATATTAGTGGCCCAGCTCAGACGTAATACACGGCTAACATTAATCAGGTCTTTATCAATACTGGAAACGCCAATTGCAGTATTTATGATGGTAGGCCACATACAGCATAAGGTGACTGTAATGGCTGAATTCAGGAATGATTTAGAAAACATGGGATCATTAGACACATACACAGCACTCACAATCATGGTGACTATGGGCAACCAGGCCAGTGGCGACACAGGCTTGAAAATCTGAATAAGAGGATTAATTGCTCTGTGAACGGTATTACTCAATCCACTGACAATTCCTATGGGAATGGCAATAAGGCTTGCAATTATAAAACCGGTCAGAACCGTTAACAAACTGGTAAATATCTGATCAATAAAGGTTGACTTACCCGTATAAGGCCGGGTTTTTATTTCAGCGTCAGGATTTTTTTCAAGTTTTTTTGCGTTGCGTACTTCCTGTCGCTCATAAAACTTTACTTCTTTAGTGCGTTCAGCCACATGCTCATCATATAATGTAAGCGTCTGCTCCCAGACCTGACCAGGACCGGGCACTGTGCCTAGAGAAGTCTCGATTTGTGAAGCCGCAGCGCCCCAGATTCCCAGGAAGATTAGAAATGCCACAAACGGTACTACCAGGGCTCGGATAAATTTGTTAGCAAAATCCTTAGGCAATCTCATCTGACCAATATAAGACATAGGACTCATTGCCTCTGTTTTCATGAACGAAAATTTTGTAAATGTTTTGAATAACATAACAATACCTGTATATTTTTAAATATGCCTGACCTGTACATTAGGTAAAGGTCAGGCGAATCCTTTTTAGATTGAATCCCTGGCTTTAAGCCCGATATCGAATTTTTTCAGATAATCATTGGGTTTTTTACCGTTATAGGTAATACCATCGATGAAGTGCGTTTGTGGTGGGCGGAAACCATCTTCTTTAGCAAATTCCGGAAACTCCGAAGCCTTCATTTTACCTTCTACAATTAACATTTTAGCAGCCTTGGTGTAGATATCAGGGCGATATACTTTCCTGGCAATGTCCATATACCAGCTATCAGGCTTATAATCCGCAATCTGTCCCCAACGGCGCATCTGAGTGAGGTACCAGATGGCATCTGAGTAGTAAGGATAGGTTGCGTTATACCGAAAGAATACATTGAAATCGGGCACATCTCTTTTATCGCCTTTCTCATATTCAAATGTTCCCGTCATACTATTCGCTATGACATCATAATCTGCGCCTACATAATTACTCTGCGATAATATTTTAACGGCTGCTGGACGATTTTTATTATTATCCTCATCCAGCCATTTAGCCGCACGGATCATGGCTTTTAAAACGGCTAAATGGGTATTTGGATTTTCATCCGCCCATTTCTTACTGACACCGAAGACTTTTTCCGGGTTATCTTTCCATATTTCATAATCGGTAATAACCGGTACCCCTATACCTTTGAATACTGCCTGCTGATTCCAGGGTTCACCGACACAGTAGCCATAGATGGTGCCCGATTCCATAGTCGAAGGCATTTGTGGTGGGGGGGTTACAGATAACAAAGCATCGGCTTTAATCTGACCTGAGGTGTCACCTTTTTTTGGTGCATAGAATCCTGGATGTATACCACCGGCGGCTAGCCAGTAGCGTAACTCGTAGTTATGGGTAGAGACTGGGAATACCATACCCAGTTTGAATGGCTTACCTTCACTTTTATATTTTTCAACTACGGGTTTTAGTGAATCGGCCTTAATTGGGTGCACAGGTTTTCCATCTTTATGTGGAATATTGGGTTTCATCTGCTTCCAGATATCATTGGAAACAGTGATCCCATTACCATTCAAATCCATACTAAGTGCTGTGATGATATCTGCCTTGGTACCGAAACCAATGGTGGCCCCCAGGGGTTGCCCTGCAAGCATATGCGCACCATCCAGTTCACCGTCAATTACACGATCAAGTAACACTTTCCAGTTAGCCTGAGCTTCCAGGGTCACATACAATCCTTCATCTTCGAAATAACCTTTTTCATAAGCAATAGCCAATGGCGCCATATCCGTTAATTTGATAAAGCCTAACTTGAGGTCTTCTTTTTCAAGTTTCAATTCTTCTGCATATGATGGCATAACGCCTAATGCGCCGGTCATTGCAACGGCAAGCGAGATTTTTTTCAGGAAACTTGTTCTTGTTTGCTGTTTGCTTTTAAAAAACATTTATTTCTCCAGATGATTAACACTATAAAGATTATTTTGATCTTCATCCGATATAGGCACATAGCATGCCAATTATTTAAGCCATTGTTTTTTAATATGTATTTTGAATATTGATTAAATCATCCGTGAAACATGTTTCATAATAGTGCAGCTATTTAGAACCTGGCACTGTGTTTGTGCGCAGGGATTAAGTTGCAAAGCCAGATTAGATTTACAAGTATAGTGTGGTGTATTTTGGTGCGATTCTATTAACTCTACACTTTGTGCAGGAGCGAATTAGTTAGCGCACTGATAAGGTCCATTCAATGCCTGAGTACATTCGACATAGAAATCAGGTTACGTGCTGTTTCAGCTAACTTGTTATCCGTATCCATAGCCATACGACGTAAAGCATTGTGGGCATCATCTTCCGACATTTTATAGGAATTCATTAACAGGCCTTTTGCACGATCAATATCACATCGATCATTCAAACGACTTTCCAGAGATTCAATCTCATTCTTGAGCTGATGAATTTCAGCCAGCTGCTGGAGATTTATTTTATATCGGGTACGGGTAACTTCTATAAAACTTTGCATACGCTCTGGTGCAATTTTACCTGTGATGCAGGAGTCTGCTCCGGCGAGCATGGTTTTTTCAGTAATATTCACTTTTGCTTCATGTGCCAGTACAACCACTGGGCATATTGCTTCATATTTAAAATTGGATAGTTGCTGTAACAATTCATCATCAGGCGTGGTGACTGATATAACCAGAATATCTGGCTTGTCTTTTTTAATTGCCTGTAACCAGGGTGATTCTATATAAAATGCCAAATTAACATTATAACCCGCATCATCCAGCAACATAGCCGTGGTATTTTGATGATCTAGATTGTCGTATACCAGTGCAATATTCATTATCTACCCTATCCAGTTACAATGCGCCATAGCTGGCCAACAGGCGTGTCCTACTCGTTATACTACTGTGAAAACTTTCATCAAGTAGCAATGTATTCATGGTTGTTTTTTGACTATATTATTAGCCATAATTTTCCCTGAAAAATGATTATCTTAATTACTCAATGATTTGAGTTTTAGATGTTTTGTATAATTTTATCCTTCATTACCTGATGCTCTTATCTTTATTAGACAGCTTCTTTATTACTGTCCATTCTCATAAAGCAATTGACATGCCAATTGTATGTTATTGATTTATATACCCATATTATCTATTGCAGATAATATCCATGCACTATATTGAGTTTTTTGTGCTCAAATTGTGCACATGGCGAAAATTAGCCGGGATTATTTTGTGAGGATTCAGTGGAAATATTACAGTCAGGTAAGCAGACTGGGTGGAAATGAATTGCCATACTCAAGGAACCATGTCCCCCAGATAAAGCCGAAAACCCGCTATTGATGTACCCAGAGCCATCAACGATCTTAAGTTTTCTGGCGATCACATCGTTTTTCAATTGGTCTAAGCATAGCAATCGTGCATGGCTTAAGTTTGGAAAAATTATCAGTTTTGCGGATGCTGCATGCTATGCTGTTATGAATAGTGACGGCAACAAGATAAAGGTTCTAAAATGATCGCCTAATAACAAACCCATACCAGCATATTTTTTATCAACTTCCGATTTTTTTGAAAACTTTAATTTTCATATCTGGAAGCATAACACTCAGAGCGGCCATTATTTTATCCAGCTCATCTCTGATTACAGTGAATTTTATATTTGATTTATCACTGGCAAATAAATCTATCACCACAATATCCTGACTCTCATAAAGTTTGTGGCAACTTTTATAAGTGGTTAATTCTGAAGTGTCTTCGTACAATCCAATATGGTGCATATCCTTGAATAGAAAATCGTAATCATAATACTGTTTTTCGTAGTAATCCTGACGCTCAAAAGCCTGTCCTTCGCTACGTATAAATTTGCCTTTACGATAGGCTAGCAGCGAAATCTTATCTGTAGAGATTCTAAAATTAGAACCCTCATCATACCAGAAGCCTCGCGCTGCACAGACACTCACAGGACCTGCATCACGCCAGATAGCATCCTGTAATATTGATTGAGCATTATCCAGGGTCATATCCTGCTTATATTTGAGCATGGCTTCACTGGGAGTGTAATCAGAAGAACAGGCAAGCAATGACATTAAAACGATAATAATGGAAGCAACTTTCATTTTTCACCCTTGGATAAATATATCAGCCTTGTACCACACTTTACCAATTGTAGATCTTTATTCTTTGAGCGGGAACATGCGCATGATATTTTCATATGCAATTAAATGTTTTGTTTCGGACGACAACTGATCCAGCCAGTGTTTGGCATAGTCGATATGTTGTGGCAAATTTGCCCAACGCCTGGGTATATAAGTATCCATGCCCAGGATAAATCGTTTCGGATACTGTTCCAGCAGAGATTTCCAGGCAGCAAGCAGATTCTGTTCATCATCCAGCATATTATATCGAAATGATAGATCACAGCTTATTCCTGGATAGCTATCCATAATACGTTTCACATCGTCAATCGGGTGATCCATGCCACAATGCGCCCAGATCAGTCTCAGTCTGGGTTGTAAGTTTATCAGATGCTCTATGGTTTGCGCATCGGCATGGGCACTCACCGCCAGATTCTGTGCCACCATGATTTTCATTAGTGCTCTCACCACAGCGGTGTCTTTATGTTCTTTGAACAGGTGGAACTCACCAAAGCCCTGGAATATACCCGAGTTCAATTGTTGATTAATATAATCAATAATACTGGGGTCTGAATGCCAGGTGAATCGATCACGATATACCCGGTAAGGGCGAAGAAAGGGAATTATCCTTCGATTAGACAGCTCATATAATTTTACGCTACCGGCCGCCGGTGTGCTGGAAACTATAGCCCGATCGATACCATTTTCAGACATCAGGTGAAGTGCCTGTTTTGCACTCAACTGATCCCACACATCCTGATTATAATGCAGGTGCCCATCATTGATTTCATAAGCCCAGCCGTGTCCGCTTATGAAACTGGATAACATGATAAGTGCAGGCATTATCCTCATGATCATTCTGCGCTGTACCTGCAGTAACTGTCCCTGTCCATATCCACCACTTCAACGGTAATCCGTTTTACAGGCCAGTGTTGATCATTGATCGATGCCAGCACAGCTTCGCTGAGCATTTTCTTCTGCTCTTGATCACGCCCTGACAGGATTCTAAGTTGCGCATGTAAGAAGCTATCTCGACTTTTAGCGGTAAGATAATAATGAATCGGTATCATGCGAACTTTAATATGACTCTCTTCAAATAGACCCGTTGACAATGCCGCCTGATGAACGGCATCCATCATACTGCCAAGTCGCTCATCGCTGGCCAGTTCATGGGAGAATTCTAAAATCAGGTGAGGCATATTAATGCTCCGTAATAATCATCGAATGAAATCCACCGCCATATTAACAACTTCTTTATTGCGCAGGATTCGTCTATGTCCCAGGCCTTCTGTCAATTGCAGACGTGAGCCTGCCCAGGCATTGGCCAGTCGTTCACCCTGTTGCCAGGGCACTTCCTTATCATTTTTATCATGGATAATCAGTGCCGGGATAGTTAATACTCTGGCATTGAATTCAGTGGCAATCAAAGACCGAACATCATCACCAAAACGATGTTCAATTTTTTTGACAAACAAAGCCTGCGTCGCCTCAGGCACCTTTAGTGTCTGGCAGAAGCTTTCAATCAGATAATCAGTGTGGGCTGGTGGGCAGATACAGACCACTTTATTCGCACTTAAGCCCGTAGCTAGAGCCCGTGCCGTGACCACTGCTCCAAATGAATGGCAAATAATGGCATGTACTGGCCCCGTATCATCAACCACCAGCTTCATGGCTTCGATGATGCGAAAAACATTGGTCTTTTTTCCCGGGCTTCGGCCATGGGCCGGTGCGTCAAATGCCACTACCCTGAAGCCTGCATCCACCAGAGGCTGGGCAAAGGCCCCTAACTGAACCGCCCGGCCACTCCAGCCATGGACCAGCAAAACCACTGGCCCTTCGCCCCAGCTGTAGATAGCCAGCTCAGCGGATTCGGACTTCAGCGAGTATTGACTGGCCTTCTCAAGCCATTCCAGCTCACGCCTGGGGAGCGGGTAGTGCTGTGTTCTGAACCACATTCTGTAAAGCCACTGCGAAGCCATTGCGGGGGATAGCTTGTCGATGATAATAAGTAGCCGACGTATGATGCGCAACGACCCTGGTACAGCCCTCTGTCTGGATGAACGAATTTCCCCTGAATCAGCTTCCATATTTTGCCTTCGAAGTAGTTGGCCCGGTAGATGTAAGGCTCAGGGCCAAAAATGTAATGGACACATACAACAGCCCATGTACGAATTCTAAGCCAGTCAGCCAGACTCCGACTAACAATATCAGGAAATTGACAGTAACAACATACGATTGGCGGTAATCATTTATGCTCCCTTTAGACTGCATCAGTGCAATTTTTTTGTTCCCAGATTAAATTCAGAAGTTCTGACTTATCCAGGTTCTGGTATACCGGACAATGGGGACAGGTTTTTCGGGTGGGTGCATTGTTACAGCCGAAACAGCCTTTCACTTTGCTAGCCGCAAACTGCAGATCATCCCGCAGCACATGTAATTGGTCGATCTCCTGTTGTAGCTGTTCCATCAGCCCTATGACCACATCATAAACTCGTCGGCTACTTTCAGATCCGCTAATTGATCGATCCCTGGCTGTGGCCAGTTCATTGATCAAACTGATGGCTACACCCGAATTTGTCAGGCGTAAAATCGCCTTAAAACGCCGAACGTCCTCATTGCTATATCTGCGTG
>JBLYYN010000164.1:0-29161 GCA_048550535.1 Gammaproteobacteria bacterium | reverse complement strand
GACTTAAGACTTAAGACTTAAGACTTATAACTGATGTTTCACATAGTGTGAGTCATGCGATCTGATTTCAGAGCACCGGCCAGATAAGTCTCGATTTTACCTCGCGTCTGGCCATTGTCCTGGACACCAAACTGCACGCCAATACCTGCGGTTTTATTGCCCTGGGCGCCGGCGGGTGTCATCCATATGATTTTCCCGGCTACGGGCAGGCGCTCCTTGTCTTCCATAAGCGTCAGCAGCATGAACACTTCATCACCCAGGTTGTAGGCTTTGTTAGTGGGTATGAATAAGCCTCCATTTTTGACGAATGGCATATAGGCCGCATACAGCGCGGCCTTGTCTTTGATGGTTAATGAAAGTATGCCCTGTCTTGGAGTACTACCCGGTGCTGCCATAATAAACCCTGAATTTATATATCTATCTAATTGAGTTTACTAGAAATATTAAATTTTGCCAGAGTTTGGCCCAATATTGTGACAAAAGCCGAATGACTCAAGCCCAGCAATATTGCTATTTTAAGGCACGACCCCACTCAATCAGCAGGTCTTCCCAAAGCATTTGAGCATTCAGTGGGATGGATTGTAATTGTCGTAATTTTATCACCTCATCCAGCAGCTTAAACAGGGATTCAGCACGACTGAGCTTTACCAGCCGTTTCAATTCCCTGATCAGATCGATATGAACCAGTACCGACTCATCACCCAGCTGATGCAACTTCAACAGATCGCTGATCCAGTCGTACAACCATCCCAGTAAATAGGCCTGTGAACTCTTGGCCAGCATACCGCTATAGCCGGTGATGGGTTTATTCGCAGCCACACCCAGCAACGCATCCATCAGACCTTGTCGTTGTTCTAGCAGAGCCTGATCCGCCAGCTTCTGTGCCAGCAAGGGTGAACCATGGGCCAGCTTCAACAATAAAGCGATGTCGCCATCCACACCCTGCTCGCCTAACCATTGTTGTGCCTGTTCTATTGATGGCTGCTGGAAATGAATTGACTGACAACGGCTACGAACGGTTACCGGCAAGCGATCGGGACTACTGCTCACCAGTATCAACAAGGTTTGTGCAGCGGGTTCTTCCAGTGTTTTCAACAAACTGTTGGCAGCATTAACATTCATCTGTTCAGCAGGATCGATGACGGACACTTTGTAACCCCCATACTGGCTGGTCATGGACAGGGTCTGGCAGAGCGCCCTGACATCATCGACTTTGATGACTTTACCCGGTTCTTCCGGTTGCAGTCGCTGCATATCCGGATGGGTATCCGCGGCCAGTAGATGACAGGCACTACAGCTGCCACAGGCGTGATTATTGTCATCAAGCTGTTTGCACAGCAAGCTGGCGGCCAGTTGTTCTGCAAACTGGCGCTTGCCCAGACCTTGCTGGCCGGTTAATAACAGTGCATGAGGCAGGCGTTGCGCCTCAATCTGCCCCTGTAGCTGTTGCCATTGTGAGTGTTGCCAGAGATATACCATGCTTAAGCTGTTCCAGATTCAGTCGACATAGTGTATCAAAACAGCGATGTATTTTTTATGGGAAAACTGGAGACAGTCTATGGTTTTTCTATTTGACACCGATAATACCCTGGTCGTCCTGACTACTCGAAACCTACCCTGACCAGGCCGCAGCAAAAGTCGCCGCCGAGGTTAGCCACCAGATTAGTAGTTTGGGGTTGACCAGTGCGCTGGTGATGGAAATTAGTAAATAATCGCGCTGATTTTAAATGCATTGATGGGCAGTAAACACCCCTAAGTGAAAATTTCAGGAATTTGACTAGATAGGAATTAAGGTTAAATTGTGTATTAATACTTATAAACTATCTATTGTTGTTTTCTAATATAAGACGGCTTTTCCCTCATATAGGATGATAGCTTGCCTGCACTTGGCACCATATCAAATAAATAGACTGCAAAAACTAGTTGCACATACAATTAACTGCTGTTATTTTATCCTTCATGTTTGAAAAATGCTTATACTATAATAGTAATGCCCTGGCTCGTTCAGTAACTCGCATATGGACAGCAGCTTATCAACAATTTGATTTATCTCCTCCACATGCTTTTTTAGTTAGGCTTGTTCTTACTAATCCAGGTATTTCACCTCGCGAGTTAGCTGAGAAACTGACTTTATCTCGTTCAACGGTTACAAGATTTCTAGATAGTCTTGAAAAGAAAAAGTTTATTAAAAGAAAAGCGTTAGGTAGTGATGGAAGAGAAATACAAGTTTTTCCTCTATCACGAGCGAAAGAGATTCATGCTGAATTGAATGAAACAAGAGCTTTCTTAATGAAAAAAATGGAAACCTTATTTGGCGAAAAAGAAATATCTAAAACAGTTAATAATTTGAGAAAAACTCGAGAGAAACTAGACAAGTAGTATTTTTTTACCTAAATAGTTGTATATACAACTTAATTAATAGAGGAATTAATAATGTCAAAATTAGAAATTAAAAACTTACAAGAAGAAGTTAATAAAGGAGAAAAAGATAATGCAGTGGGTATTAGTCTTGCTCATCTAGCAGGCACAGATGAATTTTCACTGTATTGCACCGAAATTAGTGCCAACAATCGTGTAAGCGCACATTATCACACGAAAGGGACGGAGTTTTACCAAATTATAAATGGTGAAGGAAACATATATGTTGGAACACCTTTAGAGGCAGGATCGGTAGACTGGAACAAACCAGCTAAAGTCAAAAAAGGCGATTTCTTTATGATTGACGAGGGGCAAGTTCATCAACTTCATAATACTACAGATAAGGGCTTAGTGGTTATTTTTGGTTGTGCCAGTACACATATCACAACCGACAGAGTTATGGTTGATGGTTATAATTCAACAAATAATGATCTTTAGGAGTCATTTATGCCATTTGTAAGAATTTCTTTGAAAAAAGGAAAAGGGGTGGAATTTAAAAAATCTGTGAGCCATTCAATACATCAAGCCCTTGTAGAATCTTTTGGGATCCCCGAAGATGATTTTTTTCAGGTTATTGACGAACATGATGAAGAAAATATTATTTTTCCATCTAGTTATATGGGGATAAAGCATACTTCAGATATTATCTATGTTGTTATAGTTCTCAAAGCTGGTCGAAGTGTAGAATTGAAAAAATTTCTCTATAAATCAATAGTGGATAATATTTCAAAAAAAACAGATCATGGTGAAAATGATATAGTTATTGCGCTAACTGAAAACAATGAAGAAGATTGGTCATTTGGTAATGGTGAAGCCCAATTAATATAAAAGCCTAACAAGGCCAATTAACATGGATATTTTAAAACTGTACCACTGCGTTCTGCAGCTTCAAAATGCCAGTTATTGGCGGTGTTAACTGCCTAAATCACATCGAACCATTTTGAGAAAGACATGGATGAATACGCCACTTACATGAATTCATCTGAAGAAGCTTCATTCAATGCTGGAGTTACAGAAACATTCAATAAAGACTTTTTCATTGATCTTGGCTTCACTAGTTCGTATGACACTGCATTAATAAAGGTACTTCGTTACCTTGGAATATTAGATTCATCTAACAAGCCACAAGATCCCTATAGGCAATTCGTTGACCAAAGTTCAAGGGGTCAAACTGAACCTCCATGATCTGCCATTACTGAAAGAAATCGATCATACGGTTGCCTTGGATGCGGATGAACAATTACTGGATTATGCAATAATCTCAAGGCTGGCAGGACATGTCTATGCGCTAAAAGCCTATTTATACAGCAACTTACAATAAAAAGTCTGTTACAATGTTTTTATTCAGGTATGAGCCGCACAACGATTAGAATCAATCAAGAGAATAAATATGAAAAAACGCTTACTCCTTATACATGCGCTTTTTTTGACTTTATTATGCCCATTTAGAGTAAGCGCAGGGGCTTATATAGAACTTTCCCCTAGCCTGCTTAAAATAGACACACCTTCAGCTTCAACCAGGCCTGTGCTGGCTAATTTTCGCCTGGGCTATGCGGTATCAAACTACCAGTTTGAAATAGCATTCATGAGTGGCATTCGTGATGACACCTTAAACCAGCTTACCGTTGAAGCTCCATCGGTAAAGTCTGTTTTCTACCACTATATACCGTATCCGAAAGACAGCCTTAAGATTAAATTAATACTGGGGGCTAGTCAGGTCGATATTGAGGCATCTTATCCGGGAGTCGCGAACACATCCGACCGCTTCGAAAGCGTGAGTTACGGAATCGGCTTAGAAGAATCATTTAAATCTATTCCACAACTCAAAATGAAGTTTGACTGGATACGGCTTTATGATGGCGACCAGCTTAATATTAATGCAACCAGTCTGGGGCTTCGCTATGAATTCTAAAATACTTCACGGATGCTTCCTTTTATGTTTACTGGTACTGCTCAATGCCTGTTCTGATGCGGAAAATGAAAACAACCTGGTAAATCTACATACCACAGCAAATCAGGACATTATCTCGATTAATTTCCCTGCCGACACCGAAACCATATTATCGATTAGCAGTCAGTATGCTTTTGTCTTACAAGGCACCCAGTCAAACAACATCGATACGATTAATATCATCGACGATGTTCAGTGGTCTCTTTCTGATGGTGCAAATAGCCGTATTGATCAGAATGGACTTTTCACCGCAAGTGCAACAGCAGAGCTGATAACACTAACCGCCAGGTTTGGCATATTCACAGAATCTATAGATATCCAAGTTTCAGATGCGAAGTTCGACCGGGTGATACAACTTAATGATGGTGGTGCCATCATCATAGATATGTGCCAGTCCCAAACATTCAAACCTGTAGGGCTTTACATTGATGGAAACAACAACGACGAAATTCGCCCCGTAGATAGCATCATTATTAACACCATTGAATGGATTGTGCTTGACCAGGCAACCAACACCCCATCGCAGCGTGCATACATTGAAACGCTGAATAACCAGGCAACTTTACAAGCTCTGGCAGATGGAGACCTGATTATCCAGGCAAAGGCCTTTTCTGAGTTTGCTGGCATTGACGTGACATCCATCGATTTCAGTCAGCAAATTACCGCAAACATAAATTTACTTAAACTTTGTAATAACACAGACACAGACCTGGCGACCTGTAATGTCAGCAGCGCTAAAGTTGAGAAAGATAAGGTACTTTCACTTATTTCTGTGGCAAATTACGATGCACAAGACGGTTCAAACTTTAATGAAAATATCAGCGCAAATAGCAAATGGGGAATTGATAATTCAGCTAATGCCACTATCGCCTTTTCCGCAAATCGTCAGCAGCTAGATATTACCGGTATAATTGAAGAAACCAGTGTCGTTGTCTCCGTTGCCTGTGGTGATATTGAGCAGCCTATCGATAGCATTGATATTACACAGGGAGTGGTGCTTGATAGCGAAGTCAGTTGCAACACCACCTCTAACTGTCAGTTTGCATCAGCATCAATAGGCATTGATCAACTCACTGTATCCGCCTTAAACGTGAGCGCCAATGGTACTGATCTGACCAGCACTGAAACACTAATTCTAGACACACGGCCAGATGAAATCACCCTGATAACCACTGCCGTGTATTCAAATAGCAGCGAGAAAGACATCACCAGCGATAGTGAACTGGTTTATAGCATTACCGCTGGAAATAATGATGTGATAGAGGAAATAAGCGGGTCACTGGGTGTGTACACCGTACTGGGAAATGGCACAGCAGAAATTAAGCTTGATTATCGTGGCGAGACCTTCTTCGCAGTTATCAGTATCCCTTGAGTATCATCCCTTGTGTAGACGGTATTAATTTGGCCAGTAAAAAGAAAAAAACCGGGGCAGAGCGGCCCAAGGAGCTCACCTCTAAGCAAGGAAACTGGGGACCTCTTCTGGGTTGGCAACTTTTCCCGTCATATATGGTGATAGCTTGCCTCTGGTGGGCTAATATAGTAGAAAATTAGGTAGCCTGCACTAGGCGGCCCATATCTAATAGTTTGTTTAAAGAATGAATGAATATAACGAATGCCCAGAATGCGGGCTCTCCGGTATTGCTGACTATGACATATTTAAACCCGCAATTTTTCAATGCACTTATTGCAATCATGTATTTTCGTATATTTGGTGCAAAAAATGCGGCATGGGTGGCGATTTTTTGCACAATATTGAGTTAAAGCCTAAAACATGGAAATGCTTTGACTGCAAATCGGAAATAACAATCCCGGATTCAACTTACTCTAGGTATGTAAAATTAATAGAAGGCACAGAAGAAGCAAGACAAGAAGCAAGCGTTCCAGGAACAAGTACCGCTAAAAATAACAGTACACGCTCATTAGCAATACCAACCATAATCATTTTTCTGCTTGCAATACTTTACTTTAACTATTTTAAAATAAATAAAAACACCGTTATAGAATCTAGCTCCGATAACAATACTTTAAATATCAATAAAAAATCATATCAAGAAAAACTGGGGAGAGAATTACAACTGGTATTTTCCAAACACAAAAATGAACTATATTCTGCCTATAACCGGCATTTAAAACAACATCCTGTATATTCGGACAAATTACTATATAAAATAATTCTCGATCCGCAAGGCAACTTACTTAGTGTAACCCTTGCAAAATCAACAAATAAGAATACCTCCATCAATAACGATTTAATGGAAATTATTTCAAATATGAAATTTAATATTATTAACAAACTAGGCAATAATTCAGTATTTTATTACCCTATTTAATTAACGCCAAAATAAACTAACAAGCGGGTCCAAGCTCGCTTCGCCTTGACGCGCAAACAACGCGCGCCACATACCTAAGTCGTTAGCACTATAAAGACTCCGGGGTACTAATAGGATTGGCCGGATCACTCTCGGCTTCACGTTCATCGCCATCCAGGAAACCATCCTCGTCACGATCGATGCCTATGCGTACACCGGACCCTGGCGGTACACAGGTGTAGGTGACTTCTTTACCCACCCTTCTGGCACGTTTGCGTAGCTTGGATATAGAAATCAGATCTTCATCGACTTCGTCACCCTGAAATTTACCATTGCCTGAATATAGAAAACCCTGGTTATTTTCTTGCTTTGCCACAAGGTCACAATCTCCGGCCTCAGCACGTTGCATTAACAACTCGAGCCGAGATGTAATGGCCGCACGGTTGAGTGCATTTTCGGTTACTTGCTGGCCGACAATCGGCTTTAGATTGCTGTCGAAGGCCAGAAGGAATTGTTCAACCTGTTGGCGCTGTAGGATGCCTTGTTGGCCGAGGGTAAAACCACCAGGATTACCCAGATCGGTTGGGCTAATTGTTCCTGGCGGTCGTTGTACAAAAACGGTAGCGTTTAAAAAACGGAATAGGGTGTCGACAGTACCATCATGAAAAAAGCCGAAACCACGCACCTGGTCACCCAGGAAGACATTGTCTTCGGTGGGTGATTCAGGCAGTATGAAAGTACCACGTGGCATACCAAACATGCCCACCTTCTGGTACATGTTGCGTAAATGAGGAATCTTTAAGACCTGAGGTTCGTTTTCAAACGAATACCTTCCATCAGTACCAAAAAAACCGGGTTTAGCTACACTAAACTCTGCATTCCCTGTGGGATCCAACACGTGGCAGACGTTACAGTTGAAGAAAGTATCCGAGATATCGCCGAAGTAGAAATCGTGACCGGCTTGCTGATCCGAGGTGAGCGAGTTATCCAGGTTACGGATTGGATTGGGTGGGTACATGATTTGCAGAACAAAATCGGTAAAGGCCTGCATCTCTTCTTCCGCCAGTTCCGCATGACGGCCATTCAACCCCTCGAACGCGACGTTGAACTTCTTAAAGGCGGCATCTTCGTCAAAGGCACCACTGTCGGGCTGTGCGTTTAGCGCATCATTACCCCCGGTACGATCACCACGCCAATGCATAGCGCCATGGTTTGCCATTCCGCGCAAACTCTGTGTAGTCATAGGGCCCTTCATGGGTGGAAAGTGCTCGCTTATCGATGAGTTTGCCTGTGCCGGTGTGACGGTGAAAGGACCCGGGTTATTAATTTCACTGGTGTCGGGATCACCAAGGTCCCAGGCCAAACTGTCGAAGTCACCGAATACATGGCAACTGGCACAGGCCGAGTCGCCATGGCTGGAAGTATGGGTAGCATCATAAAGAAAGCGTCGACCGTGTACGATACTCTCGGGTTCGGGATTATACATAGCGAGCGTTTGGATTTCTTTGCGTTTCCTTATATCAATAACAGCTACAGCGTTATTGAAGCGCGTCAAAGCATAAAGCCGACCTCGCGACTCATCCAGCACTAGACCGCTCGGTCCTCCACCGGATACGGAAATGTGATCAGCAGTATTGGGTACAAAGCTGTTGTTTTCGAGTTCTGCGGTTGAGAACACTCCAATCTTACTGGAGCCGAATGCCGCCACATAAAGCGTCTTGCCATTACGGGTGATGGCCATACCCATGGGGAAAGCCAGGCTGCGAGCGTTTTCATCATTGGGAATGGCAGCGCAGCAAGTGCTGTAGTCTATGTGTTTGTTTAAGTGGCGCGGGCTCACGTTGCCGTTTGTATCAAGTATGCTGATACGGCTTTCATGCAGGTGCCCACGCACCGTTTGCCCTGCAAAAATACCCGGACCTTCGAAGCGCTTTTCGTTTTGTGCATCGGTATTGGCGACATAAACATGGCCGTTTGCAGGGTTGACCAGCATATTAAACAGTATCGTACCCACACCGCTATAAACACCACCTGGGGCGTCCATTTGCTCTGGAGGATTGGCGGTCGCGTCAATGATAAACACATCCTTATCGGGTAGCGTAAACTTCACCTGTTGATCCCACTGCCGACCTATCTCGTCTAGCCAATGGGTGCCATCAAACTTTACGATGAGTCCGGTAGGGGGCTGTTCAAAACCTTCAAAGTTAGTGAACGGCCCTGGTAACCCACCGTTAATGGTGACTGTGCTCTCTGGGATTGCCGTCGTGCGATTACCTGTAGCGAAGCCGGCCGCATATACGCGTGTACCGTCTGGAGAAACCGCCAACGCACGTGGAGTGTCGGTGAATAAGGTAATGATGTTGAGCGGAACACCACCGAGAGAATTTCCCTGCTTGTTAGCATCAAACACCCATACATCGGCTCGGCCCACGCCGGGTGTGGTGAGTTGCGGATCAAAAGGAAGGTTTTGCCCACGGTGTGCGGTTGTGATAAACGCTTTCTGGCGATCATTGCCTGCAAACACAATATCACGCGGTTCATCACCCACCAGCAATGTACGCACAACGCGCATGGAATTTTTGCTTACATCAACAATACTTACACTGTCCGATAAATGGTTTACCACCCAGACTTCATTATTGTTGCGCACGGCGACGGCGACTGGCTCAAGCCCAACGGGTATGGATGACGTGTACTCCAGGCCTTTTCTATTGATACGAAAGACCTCGAGCCGATTGTCCGGAGTGTTCACTGCAAACAGCATCTTACCATTCGGTGATTGGGCCAGCGGCCGTACATGACCCGATTCGAATAGTGTAAAGGAAGACTCGGAATTGAGCTTAGCTGCTTCGACGCGATCGGCTGTGGCCAGAAAGAATAAAATTAAGCAGGTGATACCTAACCATATGTAACAATGAATATTCCACTGAGAGCCTGTCTTATCATTTAATGCTTTCTGGTGATTGATTGTAGTCTGACCATATTGGTTCATCACTATAACCTCATTATTATTTTTTAAACTTCTAAAACAAAGGGTGATACAGATATCCACGGGCTTAGCTGTATACTGTTGAAAGCTTCACTATTTTAAATACACCAAGTCACTATGCATCGATTATAAAGATTAAGGCTAACGGTATTAATCATTTTAGCGTACTGATAAATCAATATTTTTTTATTAAACCATAATTAAATAAAAGGGCTTCAGTCTGAGACCTATTTTTATCAACGTCCAACAACTGATTTAACCGTCTCATCATATTAGAAACCGTTGAATAATCAGTCACGTTAACCACTATAGTATAAAATTTTAAGCAATGACATTGTAAAAACCATTACACCATATTACACAGTGAAATGTATACTTAGGGTCCGTCAGCAGATAGCTACCATGAGACGCTTTTATTTATGATGCCCGGCTCGCCAAAGATACTCACCGGGTGATTGGTGTGGTGACCATCAAACATAAATTCTATTTGTCGTACAAAGAGGCCATAGATAAAATTCAGACGATCCCCAATGTGCAGCACTTTGTGGACTTGCCTGGTAACCAAACCGAAGTGCCTGTTGTGCCCTCGCTATTTGTGGAGATCCGTATGTGTATGGGACAGACAATGTTTAACGCTTTCCATATCGCGATCATTCAGGCCATTTAAGAGAAGCGACCCAAGAAGCTCGCCTCGAAGCAAGGAAAACAGGAACCCCTTGAACTCTATTCAATCAATGCATTTCAAACTCTTTGCATTAAAGACCGCTCATCCCCAAGAGTCGCATTTGCCCAGGCACCTAAACCTTCACCCTTGATGTAGTTCAATAATGTACGTGTATCGGTATCTATAATGGACTTCATAACGCCAGTAGAATACTGAAGTTCACGTAAATGGTAGTCAAGCTTCCCGTAATCATCTATTAGAAACTCATTAGCCATGATCATGCACTTATTTGCCAATTCTAACGAATTGATCGCTGCACTTCGGTTATAGTTTGTGGGATTCAACCTGGTGCCCAGGTAGATAGTGTTATTATCTATTTCTCTCTGAAAGCGGGACCTGAAACCCTGGCTCAAGCTGTTTGGTTCAAGAAATTTAATATTTATCCGATAAAATTTTCCATTATCCATTTACATCTCCTTAGGTAGTTTGTGACTCCATCACTAAATTATTTCAAAAAATTTCGTAAATAGTAATGGGTATTTCTCCTTAGTGTATGCAGGTACAATTTAAATAACTCAGACTCTAATCGCATTATTCGCCTGTATTTCTTTTACTCTAAATCCAAATAATGACTCTAAATGTGAACAGCCATGCAGTCGTGCTAGGCGAGTTCATTTATGAATGCAGAGCATGTTAAAAATTGCTCCAGGGAATTTTCCCCTTTCTCGTGAAAAGAAACCGGAATTCAAAGGGTCTGACCCCAAGCCGATGATCATGACTAGAATTACGATGCCTAAAATATACGAGACTGTAATTGAAGAAAAAACGAACTTAGACAAACCTAATACACTCAATAAAATTCTGCACCAGAACCAAATTGCAATAGGAATTATTGCAAGTGCAGCAATCGTAGGAAGCCATATAAGACTTTGAGCCATTGATGGATTTATTTGGATTACAGTACCAATCAATATATACAAAGTTGATGCTATGGCCGACCCATAAAATGTAAAAGAGGAAGTAATAATTAATACCACTGCTTCGATAGAACTTGCTTTCTGGGGATAACAAAATGATTTAGGTAGCAAAAATATCGCACCTGTCGGGAAAAACGCGCCAAATGCAGCAAGGAACTCCTGTGCAAACTTGTTTGACATTAATGGCGGAAAATCTGGTGCAGGCTGTCCAATTGCATAGAAAAGAGCCTCGAAATAATAGCGTAAAGCCTCAAATTCTATTAATTTACATGTAACTATCACTGTTAGAAACGGCACAACAACTTCTTCTATCCGTAGCTTTCCTTCTTCCATTCTTATTTTAACAGCTGAAAAAGGATTCCATGCAATCTGCCCGGCTTTTATTAATTTTTCCATATTAAATCCCCTTTAATATAACTTTTAAATAACAATGCTAATTAAAATATCGGGGTCAGAACACTCCGCCTCCTTTTACAAGCCACCCTTAACATAGTGCCATTCTAGACTGTCCATGATTCTTCTGTTTTTGGCAAGACCAGGACAATTTCCCATCTCATTTTTAACAATAGCCGCAAACTCGATTATTATTTATGCAATACTTATTAAATAACAACGAGGAGGTATTATTATGTTCAAACAGGGCTTAATCAGTTTATTTTCAATCAGTTGTATTCTATACATATTGCTTAGTTCTTCGACATCTCTGGCTAAAAAAACGCCACCACTAGCTGAACCCGTTCCACTCCCAGCACCCGTTGGCAGCACGCAACTTGTTTCCAAGAGCAGTGATGGCATAGAGGGTAATAGTAATAGCCATAATCAAGGCATGACACCCGATGGACGATTCTTAGTGTTTAGTTCGCTTGCCAGCAATTTAGTGCCTAACGATACCAATAACAAAACTGATATTTTTGTGCATGATCGTCTCACAGAAATAACCGAACGTATTAGTGTCGTTAGTGATGGTACACAGGCTGACAATTCCAGTCACGGTGCGGATATTAGTGATGATGGTCGTTATGTCACATTTTATTCGACGGCAAATAATCTAGTTCCCGGGGAGCAAGTACATTTTTCACAAATCTATCTGCATGATCGACTTAATGGGCAAACTGAACGAGTCAGTGTGGCGGCAGATGGAGGTCTGGAAAATGGCTCCAGTTCACACCCTGCGATAAACGCAGATGGTCGTTATATCGTGTACTCATCCAACGCGAATAATCTAATCGTGAATGATTCTAGTGATACTTTTTCTGATGTGTTTCTATACGATAGACTCAATCACGTCACCGAAAAAATCAGTGTTGCCAGTGATGGGAGCTCAGGTGATCGCTTTAGTAATATTGCCTCGATAACAGACGACGGACAAATTGTCGCCTTTTCATCATTTGCCAGTAATTTCTCGAACGATGATACAAACAATGGAAGGGATATTTTTCTTCACCACCGTGCGAGCAGAATAACCGAACGGGTTCATATTTCCTACGATGGAGTTCAGGCAAATGAAAGCTCCGGATCGCGAATTAGCGGTGATGGTCGGTTTATTCTATTTTCTTCCACCGCAACGAACCTGGTGATTGGAGACACGAATAATTATCGTGATGTCTTTGTTCACGACAGGTTAAGCGCAACAACCGAAAGGGTTAACTTGAGCTATAACGGCAGTCAGGCAAATGACGATAGTTTTGGGCGCAATATCAGTGCAGGTGGGAGATATGTGACTTACATGTCTTATGCAAACAACCTGTCGCCAGAAGATCATTTTCTAAACTGGTGGTCAGATGTTTTTATCTTTGATCGAGACACAAAAACAACCGAGCTGATCAGTGTATCCAGTGCTGGAGAAATAGGCAATTATGATAGCGCAAGACCTACAGTTAGTTCGAATGGGCGTTTTGTTTCATTCCATTCCGCTGCCAGTAACCTGACTTCGGATGACAATGGATTGGGTAGAATCGATATCTTTATCCGCGATAGAAATCCTTAGTAAACGGTGAGTTAAGTAGATAATTATTACCGAATAGAGCTGAGGTATGAGGAGGTATGAGTAAGAATAAAGTAATTGGGATCAGAGTAAAAACTAGTATGCGTTGTAGGTGGTTTTTACTCTGAAAATCATAAGTCGTTGCCTCCCTTGCGGAGGCATCTAGAGTTAAACTCAGATGAGCTTACACTCAACAAAGGAGACAACTTATGCAACTTTACTGCGGAATCAGCCCCATTAATTTGCGTTAAACTGGGGGAGATTCACTTTACTCAGGTTCAGAAAATGATTTCTTCAGATCAGAGTATGCCGCGCGTGCAAAACCTATACTTTCCTCAGCAACTAAAGCCAAATTTAATATAGTTATGCGAATCGAGCGCAATTCCTCTATACCACTATAATCATCATGTATTACTGTATTTTTATATGCTCGAACTACTTCAGGTATCGAAGCAGGATGCATAGTTGTTAAATCAATATATAATATATCTGCCATTTCATTCTCTTCATTGCTAATTGGTTTCAGAAGAGTAATTAAATAAGGACCGGGGCGTGAAAAGACATCTATAGATACGATAGATAAAGTAGTAAGTAGAGCCTTTGACAAATCATAGTTTGGTTCATAAGAGTATTGATTACTACCTATTTTAACAGGTATAACGAATATATTCAGATACTCACGTGGTATATGTTTAACACTACTTGCACTAGATGTAGAATCTAGAATTGCTTCAACTAACTTAAAATATAGCGCTGAGGATTTTTCATTCTTCTCCCCCCTTCCCACTAAAACATATGTATATGCACCATAGCCAGAATATTCCTCACCATATGATAATAAATTCTGCCAGACATGTTCTTTCACAGGATCATCTTCAGCACTTATACAACAGTCACCATCGTCAGGCATTGCACCAGAAGGTTCAGGATAATCATCAGCAGGAACTGTACCACCATAACCACCACCAGTATCAACAGTATCACCTTTTAAAAACGTACAACTTGATAAAGATACAACCACAATTAAAATAAAAAGTGCTTTAGCTGAATATCTTGTTATTATTAGTTTATTCATTTTTACCCTCCAGACTATTAGCTATCATTTTAATAATATAGTTAGTTCCAATTGCAGCTATCAATCCAAGAATAGATATTACTGTTACTACATTAGATACTGACGTCTCTGGGTACTGCCAATTAAATAAGACTGAGAAAACAGCAATGTAGAAAATAATTAATAAATATAAACGCTTGCTTTTCATATTAATTCCTTTTATTGACCATAATGAAGTAACTGTATCCATCAATAATCATTAAACGCATGAACACTTATAACAATTCTTCTAGTATATTTTAAGTATTTTGAAGTAAAGCCTTATTATCTTTAATAGTTGAATTAACCCTGATTGTGAAGCTTTCATCCTGGATTTAACTTATTGATGTTCGTGTGTCGGTATAAATGATAGATTTCATAAAGTCAGTAGTATAATGAAGCTCAGGTAAATGATATTCTACTTTCCCGTAATCATCTATTAATAATTTATTGGCCATGATTATGCACCGATTCGCCAATGGTAGTGAATTGATCGCGGCACTTCTGTAGTAGTTTGTGGGATTAAACCTGATACCCAGGTAAATAGAGTTGTGATCTAATTCTCTCTGAAAGCGTGATTTAAAGCCCTGGCTCAACCTGTTTGGCTCAAGAAATTTGATATTTATTCGATAAAATAATCCATATTTCATTTACTTCTCCTAAGACAGTTTGTTACTCAACATTCGATTATTTCAAATAGCTGATTAAATATAATGGGGAATTTTCCCAAGCAACAGAAGTACATGCTTAAGGCACCCAAAGGTTAGTCCCTTTTATTCGCATGTATTTCAGTTACATAGTTCTAACTCTAATGATTACTACCTCCACAGTTTACTCCAGAGGTGAAGATAGTCAAAAGTATGAGATCTCAGGTTTGTTTTCCTCTTTTTTAAATTCCCCACTGGAGTAAGCTGAGGAAGGAGTGATTTATGAGGAGTTTTCTGCGAGGATGTCTGAGCGAATTACGTTGTTTGTAATTCGTGAGTTCCGCAGCAGCCTCATAAATCGCGAGTGACGAAGGAACCGCTATGTGCTTTTTACATAGTGGCTTGCGACTCGGGGCGGCATTTTCTTGGTTATCTTCTTTGTTGCTGGAGACAAAGAAGTAACTCGCCAGCGGGCGAAACCAATGCAAAAAATCACCTCACAAACGAAAAAACAGAATAAATAAAAAAACAAACTCAAAAATACCCAACCATAATTCCACGAATCTGCTCAACCACCTCATCCAACTCAAGCGAAGCATCAATAACCTTAATCCGATCCGGTTCCTGACTGGCACGATCCAGATAAGCCTGACGCACACGATTAAAGAAAGCATCCTGTTCCTGTTCAAACCGATCCGGCGCACTACGTTTGCCTGCCCGCTCCCGCCCTATATCCACCGGTGCATCCAGTAACAATGTTAAGTCCGGCCTGAGATCACCCTGCACCCATTGTTCCAGCCCTGCTATGCGATCCATGTCCAGTTGACGACCACCGCCCTGATAAGCAAAGGTGGCATCGGTAAAACGATCACACAACACCCACTCCCCTCGTTCCAGTGCAGGACGAATCACCTGGGCCAGATGCTCGGCACGGGCCGCGAACATGAGCATCAGCTCGGTATCATCGGACATACCTTTAAAGGTTTCACCCAGTAACATTTCCCTCAGTGCTTCCCCCAGAGCGGTACCTCCAGGCTCACGGGTGACGATGTATTTTATGCCCGACTGATCCAGTAAAGATTTCAGGTATTCAAGATTGCTGGTTTTACCCACACCTTCCGCACCTTCCAGGGTAATAAACAAAGGGCGTGATGTTCGTGTCATTATTTTTTCCGTCGCTTTCTCTGATATTGATTCACGGCCTGTTCATGCTGTTCCAGGGTTTCTGAAAATACATGACTTCCCGATTCATCCCCTCTGGCCACAAAATACAGGTAAGGTGTGGTATCGGGATGCATCACCGCATCCAGTGCTTCCTGGCCCGGCATGGCTATGGGGGTTGGCGGCAATCCTCGACGGGTATAAGTGTTATACGGCGTATCGGACCTTAAATCGCGGAAACGAATATCACCATCAAAGTCTTTACCCAGTCCATAAATCACCGTAGGGTCGGTTTGCAGGCGCATGCGTTTTCGCAAGCGATTAATAAACACTCCGGCAATCTGTTTTCGTTCGCTGGCCAGTGCGGTTTCCTTTTCCACAATCGAAGCCATAATCAGGGCTTCATAGGGCGTATCAAACGGCAGGCCCACATCCCGTTGTTCCCAGGCCGCATTTAAACGTTTCTCCATTTCTGCATAAGCGCGACGTAAAAACTCTGTATCCTGCAGTCCTTTTGGAAAGTGATAGGTATCGGGATAAAACCGACCTTCCGGATGCTGATCTGCATAGCCAATTTTAGCCATGATGGCCTCATCCGATAAACCCGACAGAGTATGTTTGAGATAGGACGACTGATGAATCTGATCAAACATTTGCCAGTAGGTTTTACCTTCCACCAGAGTCAAAGAATAAAGCTGCACCTTGCCATTGACCATTTTGTCCAGCAGTGCATAGGGGGTTAAGCCAGGAGTAAATTCATATTCACCGGCTTTCAGTCGGGTGGCCTGGTCGCTGATCCTGGCCCACAAAGACAGGTATTTTGGCCGCTCCAGTAAATTTTGTTTGTGTAATGATCGGGCTAAAGCAGACACCGATGTGCCGGGTTTAAGCTCATAGAGAAAAGCCTCGTCAATATTCATCGGTGCCTGCATAGCGCGATAAAAATCGACGACAAACACCAGCATTACGATAATCATCAACACTGCCGCTGATTTTATAATTTTAGATTTACGTGGCATTCCTGTGTATTTCCTGGGTTAACATTTCAGTAATTGTTTTTGTTATCGGCCCTATGGACCATTGCTGTGCATCTAACTGTATCACCGGCCATATTCCGATCACACTGTTACAAATAAATAGTTCATCCATCTGCAGTAACTGCGGCTGGCTGATATCCATGCAACGAATCTCCATGCCCTGTTGCTGAGCCAGACTGATTATCTCGTCTCGTACCACACCGGCGACCCCTGCACGCCGTAGATCAGGCGTAAACAGCACATCTGCTTTAACCCCGAAAACATTGCTCATGGTGCCTTCTATAATCATACCCCGATCATCCAGCATCAGGCCTTCAGCAATGGCTGGCTCATCCCATTCGTTTCGCGCCAGAACATTATCCAGTCGATTCATATGCTTCAGACCCGCCAGTGCCGTATTCACCGATACCGGAGTCTGACAAATCCGAATACTCACACCCTGCTGATTGGATTGCGGGTAGGCAGGCCAGGGATAAGCGGCCACTATCCGGCTGGGTGTGGACTCACTAGCATAATAGCCCCGGCCACCCGTGCCTCGGGTGTGGATTAATTTAATCACCGCCCTGGGCTGCTCAAAATTCAATAACTTAATGTCATCCAGCCATTGTTGCTCGGGTATTTTGCCCAGACCCAGCCGTTCGGCCCCAGTCTGTAATCGCTGTATATGCTGGGGCCATAGCCACAGCTTTCCTGAGTCATAGGCAATGGTTTCAAACAAACCATCCCCATAGTGTAATCCTCGGTCCAGCAGAGAAATACTGTCGGTGGTTTTGCCATTCAGGATAAACTGGGCCTGAGTCATGAGTCACCCAGCAGAGCCATCACCAGCCCCTTGGCTTTGGCTCGAGTCTCCATGAGTTCTTTTTGTGGATCCGAATCCGCGACTATGCCACCACCGGCCCGGAAACGAATGTCATGAGCATTCCGTACCAGGGTGCGGATCAGGATATTCAGATCCATATTGCCATCGCGATTAAGATAGCCCAGCGACCCCGTATAAGCCCCCCGCCCCACCTGTTCCAGTTCCGCCAGAATTTCCATACAACGTATTTTAGGACATCCGCTAATGGTTCCACCGGGAAATACCGCACGTATTACATCACCGGGTGTAACATCCGCACGCAGACGTCCGCGAACGTTGGACACGATATGATGCACATGCTGATAGCTCTCCAGTACCATCAATTCATTCACTTCCACACTCCCCGGCTGACATAAGCGGCCCAGGTCATTGCGCTCCAGGTCAATCAGCATAATATGCTCGGCTCGCTCCTTGGGATGGCCCATCAATTCACTGGATAAAGCCTGATCCTGTTGATCATCCTTCGACCTGGGGCGAGTACCGGCAATGGGTCGGGTTTGAATTATACCCTTATCCACCGATACCAGACGTTCGGGAGATGAACTGACAATCGCTCGATCACCGAGACTGACCAGGGCATTGAACGGCCCGGGATTGGCCCGTGACAGATGCCAGAACAGGCTGGCATCATTACAGCTATCCTTCAGCCTCGCCATCCAGCCACGGGATAGATTGGTCTGGAAAATATCACCTTCTACGATATAGTCCTTGATGCGCAGCACCTGATCCAGATAAGCCTGCTCAGCATCTTCCTGCAAGCTATCAACACTCACCCTGTGTTGATACAGCGAAGTATCCACTGGCTGTTCAAGGTCGAGCAAAATATCATCACGACAACGCAGATAGTCGTTTTCACATACCAGGAATGCCTGTTTCAGTTGTTTGTCTATAATAACCGCCGCAGGCATACGTACCGCCAGAGCCAATGGCAGACCATCCTCTGCAGACGGTAATTTCAGTTCCGGCTCGATCTCTGCGGCCAGTTCATAGCCCAGGTAGATAAACCAGCCACCGTAAAACGGCAAATTCGTCGATTGAGCACCCTGTTTGGCAGACTGCCAGGATTGATCTAGTTGCTCGATAAAACTACCCGGCTGGCTGATCTCTATTTGTTCCTGGGGACAGGCAAACAAAATATCATAACCGGGATGGTCCAGGGCGCCGGCACTCGTGGCCAGTAACTGAGGATAACGCTCAGGATTCTGTGCATGGAGCCACAGCAAGTCTGGAACAGACTTGAGAGGAATAGAGTAAAAATACGCTGAGGTCATTGCTAATCAGACCTTGCAATCACCCTGACCGGACTGATGCTGTGTTGCAGAATAAAGCTCCGCAGTAATCGCAGCGACTCAGTCCATATCGGGATTAGATTTTCTTAAACAGCAGGGTGCCGTTGGTGCCGCCAAAACCGAACGAATTGGAAATGGCCACATCAATCTTCATATCACGAGCAGTATGAGGTACATAGTCCAGATCGCATTCAGGATCCTGGTTATCCAGGTTGATTGTGGGTGATGCTACCTGGTCATGCAGACTCATTATACTGAATACCGCTTCAATACCACCCGCAGCACCCAGTAGATGGCCGGTCATGGATTTGGTCGATGTCACAGCCAGTTTATAGGCACGGTCGCCAAAGGCCGCTTTCATGGCCATGGTTTCAGCCACATCACCCGCAGGAGTGGATGTGCCATGGGCATTGACGAAATCCACATCCTGAATATTCAGTTCAGCATCTTTAATGGCGTTGATCATGCAACGGGCTGCACCCTCACCGCCTTTGGAAGGCAGGGTCATGTGATAAGCGTCGCCGCTCATACCAAAACCGGCCAGTTCACAGTAGATTTTGGCGCCTCGGGCTTTGGCGTGTTCATATTCTTCCAGCACCACCACACCGGCACCGTCACCCAGCACAAAACCATCACGGTCTTTATCCCAGGGTCGGCTGGCCGCCTGAGGATCATCATTACGCGTAGACAGTGCGCGAGCTGAAGCAAATCCGCCTATACCCATAGGGGAAGAGGCCTTTTCTGCACCGCCGGTAATCATCACGTCTGCATCGCCATAGGCAATCATACGGGCCGACTGACCAATGCTGTGGGTACCCGTGGTGCAGGCAGTAACAATGGCAATATTGGGGCCCTTGAAACCGTATTTAATCGACAGGTTACCGGAAATCATATTGATAATGGAGCCAGGTACCATGAAAGGAGAAATCCTGCGCGGACCACCGGCATCCAGTGCATCTTTATTGCGCTCGATCATCGGCAGACCACCAATACCCGAACCCACAGAAACGCCAATACGTTCTGCATTTTCTTCTGTTACTTCCAGGCCTGCATCTGCAATAGCCTCATCAGCCGCGGCTATACCATAATGGATAAAAGTATCCATTTTTTTGAGATCTTTCTTGGCTATGTATTTTTCGGCATCGAAACCATCGACCATACAGGCGAAGGTTACACTCTGACCTGTGATATCAAATTCAGTAATCGTAGCAGCACCACTTTTACCGGCTTTGATATTGTCCCATGATTCTTTCAGGTTAAGTCCTACGGGCGACACTATGCCCAGACCTGTCACAACGACTCGACGCTTAGCCAAGAAAATTCTCCACATATTCAAGAAACCTCTGAATGATTAAGCATCAAACAGAGGTTGCTTTCTGTCAAATAAACGAAAAAGGGCAGACGTATCGCCTGCCCCTAAATCCACATCAGCTTAGCTGTGTGTATTAATGTAATCAAGTGCCAGCTGAACAGTCGTAATTTTTTCAGCTTCTTCGTCTGGAATTTCGCATTCGAATTCTTCTTCCAGCGCCATAACCAACTCAACAGTGTCGAGCGAGTCAGCACCCAGGTCGTCTACAAATGAAGCAGCGTTAGTTACTTCTTCTTCTTTAACACCCAGTTGTTCAACAACGATTTTACGCACGCGTTCTTCAATGCTGCTCATGTAATTTTCCTCTTGTTCAAAATAGTTGAGCTGCGCGGTATTTTAGTGAATTCCGCCACAGCATGCCAGAAAATTTTTTATCTCAATTTTTTGATTAAAATTCAATGACTTAAGAATGCATAATTTGCCAGGGCAAATTAAGGCATGTACATACCACCGTTCACATTAATGGTTTCACCCGTAATATAAGCCGCCTGCGGCGATGCCAGGAAGGCTACTGCGTTGGCTATATCTTGCGGATCTCCGAGACGATTGAGTGGAATTTGTTTAATCAGAGCATCCCGTTGCTCTTCAGGCAGGGCCCGGGTCATATCGGTATCGATAAAGCCAGGCGCTACGGTATTCACGGTAATATTACGTGAACCGATCTCGCGAGCCAGTGATTTACTGAAACCCAGAATGCCCGCTTTGGCTGCCGCGTAATTGGTCTGCCCAGGGTTTCCGGTCAAGCCCACGACTGAAGCGATATTGATAATACGGCCTTTACGGGCTTTCATCATCGGGCGTACAACGGCTTTGGATAAACGGAATATAGATGTCAGATTGGTCTGGATAATGTCATCCCACTGCTCATCTTTCATCATCATCAGAAGATTATCCCGGGTAATACCGGCATTATTCACCAGAATGCTGATGCCACCGAATTCATCGTTGATCGCCTTGATCACATCCTTGATGGAAGCTGGATCGGTCACATTCAGTGCCATACCCTTGCCTTTGGCACCCGTAGCCGTCAGGTAAGCACTGATAGCATCTGCACCACTATCCGAAGTGGCCGTACCTACCACCGTGGCACCCTCACTGGCCAGTACTTCGGCAATGGCTTTACCTATGCCACGACTGGCACCGGTCACCAATGCAATTTCACCCTCTAAATTCATTTTTATCAGCCCTCCAGAGCGGCTAGAAACTTGTTCAGGTTATCCTCTGAATCAATGGAGTAACTGTCCACTGATTTATCGATACGTTTGTTCAGACCCGCCAGCACTTTACCTGGGCCACATTCCACGGTGGCGTTTATGCCTTCGGCCACTAAATTGTTCACGGTATCCACCCAAAGCACGGGATTATGCAGTTGTTTTTGCAAACATTCAGCGATTTCCTTCACATCTGTGTGCAATATTCCGTCCACATTGTGCAATACCGGGATACTCGGTGCATTGATTTCGATCACGGCCAGACGTTGCCCCAGCTGTTCTGCTGCACCCACCATCAATGAACTGTGCGAGGGTACACTTACCGGTAGTTTCAATGCGCGCTTGGCTTTGGCCTCTTTGGCCAGCGCCATCGCCTTATCCACCGCCGCGCTATGGCCCGCAATCACCACCTGCCCTGGTGAGTTGAAGTTGACTGCCTGCACCACAGAATCGTCAGTGGATGCATTATCGCAGACCGATTTTACCGTATCATCATCCAGTCCCAAAATTGCGGCCATGGCACCAACACCTTCCGGTACGGCACTCTGCATTAAACGGCCACGTTCAGCCACCAGCTTTACCGCATCTTCAAATTCCAGGGCGCCGGCACAAACCAGGGCCGTGTATTCACCCAGACTGTGTCCGGCCATCAGCGCTGGCATTTGCTCAGTACTTTTACGCAGTATTTCCCAGGCTGCAAATCCGGCGCTGAGCATGGCTGGCTGGGTGATTTCAGTTTTATTCAATTCTTCGGCTGGGCCATCGCTGACCTTCTTCCATAAATCATAACCGAGGGCTTCAGAGGCCCGTGCAAAAACCTGTTCCACTTCAGGATGCTGTTCAGCCAGATCCGCCATCATACCCACGGACTGCGAACCCTGACCCGGAAATACACATGCAAATTTCATTGAATAATCCTATTAAATTTAAAACATGCCACAGAGGCACAGAGAACACAGAGAAGTTAAAACGTAAAAGCTGTGCTGTTTTACAAACACAAAACTTTGTGGCCTCTGCGCCTCTGTGGCAAAAATATCTATTTTAGTCCCAAAACATCCTGCATATCGAACAGGCCTTTATCTTTATCCGCCAGCCATCTGGCGGCTCTTAGCGCGCCTTTGGCAAAGTTCATACGGCTGGAGGCCTTATGGCTAATTTCAATGCGCTCACCTGTGCCCACAAACATCACGGTATGCTCACCGACGATGTCACCCGCGCGGATGGTTTCAAAGCCAATGGTTTTAGGATCGCGTTCCCCGGTGATACCCTGACGCCCGTATACGGCACAGTCTTCCAGTGTTCTGCCCAGGGTTTCGGCTATGACTTCACCTATGCGCAGGGCCGTGCCGGAAGGGGCATCCACCTTATGGCGATGGTGGGCTTCAATTATTTCTATATCCACCTCATCGCCCAGTACCGACGCAGCCATTTCCAGCAGTTTCAAACTGAGGTTCACGCCCACGCTCATATTGGGTGCAAACACAATGGCGGTTTGTCTGGCGGCTTGCTGGATGATGGTCTTCTGTTCGGCAGAAAAGCCGGTGGTGCCAATGATGATTTTTTTATTGTGTTCCTTGCAGGTTTCCAGATGATCCAGGGTGGAATCCACAGTGGTGAAATCGATCATCAGATCAAAACTGTCGATGACACTGTCAATATCTCCCAACACCTTCACACCCAGCTTACCCAGGCCTGCCAGTTCGCCGGCATCGGCGCCAAGCAGGGAGCTGTCCATGCGCTCAAAAGCCGCTGAAAACTGACAATCATCAGTATTCTGTATGGCTTCAATGATGGTCCGGCCCATACGACCACCGGCACCGGTTACAGCAATTTTTAACATTGTTTGACCTTCATTATATTCTTAGCCACAGAGGCACAGAGAACACAGAGTTTTTTAGTGTATAAAAAAAGACTGATAACCAGTCTCTGTTTTCATTGATAAGGTTTTATGCTTTATAACAATGATTAGATCTCTGTATTCTCTGTGCCTCTGTGGCAGAAGTTTTACCAGCTCAGGTAACTGTAGCCTTTTTCCTGCAATTCCATAATATCGGCGGCGCCCACCTTAACCACCTCGGCAAACGGCAGCATGTCCTTTTCCTTCCAGCCCAGAGCTTGCATGGTATTGCCGCAGGCATGGAATTTTACACCATAATCGACCAGGCTTTTAACTTTTTGTTTGATATGTTCGGATACCGCCCGTACCGGTTCTTTAGCCAGAATATGGATACCCGGGCCGAATGCAGTGACCACGATGGTGATATTATCGCCATACTTGCGCACCATTTCCCCCACCGCAAACAACACCGAGTTGTGGTAATCCTGGTCAGCTTTGTTGAACTGGAACACCACATTATGATCGGTGGGATCACCGGGAAACCGCATTTCCGCCTCAGCGGCGTCTTCTGCCCAGGAAATCAAGGGCAATGCAGTTAAAAACAACATCACAACTAAGGTTCTAATACGATTCAATTTCATGGCATTGCTCCTGAATCAGAATTTCATATCGTCAAAAAACTTCTTCACCCCATTCATCCAGCTGCCACTCTGGGGATTGTGTTTGCTGCTGTCGGAATTCATACTCTGTTCCAGTTCCTGCAACAGTTCTTTCTGACGTGCCGTGAGTCTCACCGGTGTTTCCACCTGCACCTGGCACAGTAGATCTCCTACCGGACCTCCACGTACGGGCTTCACACCTTTACCACGCAGACGGAACAGCTTGCCGGTCTGGGTTTCTGCCGGAATTTTCAATTTCACCCGGCCATTAAGGGTGGGAATTTCCAGTTCGCCACCCAGTGCTGCCGTGGCGACACTGATCGGGACCTGGCACATCAGGTTACTTTCATCGCGTTCGAAAATGGGGTGAGATTTAACATGTACCTGTACATACAGATCACCTGGAGGACCCCCATTTTCCCCGGCCTCACCTTCACCGGACAGACGAATGCGATCACCCGTATCCACACCGGCCGGCACTTTCACAGACAGAGTCTTGCGCTCTTCTACACGACCCTGGCCATGACAGTCATTGCAGGGATCTTTAATGGTTTTACCCTGACCATGACAATGGGGACAGGTTTGCTGTACTGAGAAAAAGCCCTGTTGAATACGTACCTGCCCGTTACCGCCGCAGGTATTACAGGTGACCGGTTCAGAACCTTTTTTGGCACCGGTGCCGGCACAGCTTTTACAACTCACCAGTGTGGGAATTTTAATCTTGACGGTGGTACCGGCTACTGCATCTTCCAGGCTCAATTCCATATTGTAGCGAAGATCGGAGCCACGATAAGCACGTGAGCGACCACGGCCGCCACCTCCTCCGCCAAAGATATCACCGAAGACATCACCAAAAATATCACTGAAATTGGCGCCACCACCACCAAAACCACCGGCACCCGCAGCGGCGGAAGGATCGACACCAGCATGGCCGTATTGATCATAGGCTGCACGTTTCTGAGCATCGGAGAGCACATCATAGGCCTCCTTAGCTTCCTTGAACTGGTCTTCCGTTTCCGGATTATCCTGATTACGGTCGGGATGGTATTTCATCGCCAGACGTCGATAGGCCTTCTTCAGATCGGCTTCGTTGACATCCCTGGTTACGCCCAGTACTTCATAATAATCTCGTTTCGACATAGTATCAGTAGTCACTTTTCAATCCTGACAACCTCGGTTGGAGGAAAATCATTAATACGGCGACGAAATACAGTCCATGCTATTTCTAATCGATAATGGCGATGCACTCGCCTTCTCTCACGCAGCTTTTGTTATAACAGTTCGTCCCCTGAACTGTGCTATTAACTTCATATTGAGTTAATAGTACGTCAAACACAGGAAATGCCTGACAAGGCCAGGCATTCCTGAAACAAGCGATTATACAGTTCGGGCAGTATTCTGCTACTGCCCGCTGCAAAGGCCATTATTTGTCGTCTTTAACTTCCTCAAACTCAGCATCGACGACTTCATCACCAGCATCAGACTGGGCCTGATCAGCTGCCCCTTCTGCACCACCCTCAGCCTGCTGAGATTGTGCATAGGCTTTCTCAGCCACTTTGCCTGCCGCTTCAGTCAAGGCCTGGGTCTTCTGCTCAATCAGATCCTTGTCTTCACCTTTCACCGCTTCTTTCAGCTCTTCGATAGCTTTCTCAATAGCTTCTTTTTCAGAATCTTCAACCTGGTCAGCCAGGTCTTTTAACGATTTTTCTGTCGCATGAATCATGTTGTCCGCCGTATTGCGGGCTTCCACCAGTTCTTTCACTCGATGATCTTCTTCGGCGTGGGCCTCGGCATCCTTAACCATTTTATCAATTTCATCATCGGACAGGCCACTGGAGGCCTTAATCACAATCGATTGTTCCTTACCGGTGGCTTTATCCTTGGCCGAAACATTCAGGATACCGTTGGCATCGATGTCGAAAGAAACCTCGATCTGTGGCGTACCACGAGGTGCCGGTGGGATATCCGCCAGGTCGAAACGACCCAGTGACTTGTTACCCGAGGCAATTTCACGCTCACCCTGCAATACATGTACGGTGACTGCACCCTGATTGTCATCAGCAGTGGAGAATACCTGAGATGCCTTAGTTGGGATGGTGGTGTTCTTCTCGACCAGCTTGGTCATGACACCGCCCATGGTTTCAATACCCAGAGACAAAGGTGTAACGTCCAGCAACAATATGTCATTCACATCGCCGCCCAGTACACCACCCTGAATAGCGGCACCAATGGCCACGGCTTCATCCGGATTCACGTCCTTACGCGGCTCTTTACCAAAGAAGTTTTTCACTTCTTCCTGCACTTTCGGCATACGGGTCTGACCACCCACCAGGATGACATCATCGATATCACCCACACCCAGACCGGCATCTTTCATAGCCGTGCGGCAAGGACCAATGGTGCTCTGAATCAGGTCATCCACCAGGGATTCCAGTTTGGCACGGGTCAGTTTGATGTTCAGATGTTTAGGACCTGATGCATCGGCCGTGATGTAAGGCAGATTGATATCGGTCTGCTGGCTGGAAGACAGTTCGATTTTGGCTTTTTCTGCCGCTTCTTTCAGGCGCTGCAGGGCCATAGGGTCGTTGTGCAGATCCATGCCCGTGTCTTTCTTGAATTCATCCGAAAGGTAATCGATGAGACGCATATCAAAGTCTTCACCACCCAGGAAAGTATCACCGTTGGTAGCCAGTACTTCAAACTGATGCTCACCATCAATTTCAGCAATTTCGATCACCGAAACGTCGAAAGTACCACCACCGAGGTCATAAACCACAATCTTGGCATCGCCACGTTTCTTATCCATGCCATAAGCCAGGGCCGCAGCGGTTGGCTCATTGATAATACGTTTGACATCCAGACCCGCGATTTTACCGGCATCTTTAGTCGCCTGACGCTGTGAATCATTGAAATAAGCCGGTACCGTAATTACGGCTTCTGTGACCGTCTCACCCAGGAATTCTTCAGCGGTTTTTTTCATTTTCTTCAGAATACGGGCTGAAATTTCAGGTGCGGACATTTTCTTGCCATGAGCTTCGATCCAGGCATCACCATTGTCGGCCTTGACGATTTTATAAGGCACCAGTTTGATATCGCGCTGAACCACTTCTTCATCAAAACGACGACCAATCAGTCGTTTAACAGCATATATAGTATTATTCGGGTTAGTCACCGCCTGACGCTTGGCAGCCATGCCCACTAATACCTCTTCACCTTCACCAAATGCGATGATGGATGGGGTGGTACGATCACCTTCACTGTTCTCGATAACCCTTGGTTTATCACCATCCATGATAGCGACACATGAGTTGGTAGTACCCAGGTCAATACCTATAATTTTTGCCATGTTGTAAACTCCAGTTCTAAAAGCTAAATTCTTGTCTTATAACCCTATGTGGGGTCATGTTATTTTATTTCAACAATCTTATTGGTTTTTGCTGTCAGCCTGCTCTGGTGCAGCTTGCGGAGCCTTGGACACCATCACCATGGCCGGCCGGACTAAACGCTCATTGAGCAGGTAACCTTTTTGCATGACAGCCAGTACCGTGTTGGCATCAACCTCAGCATTTTCCTGCATCGACATGGCCTGGTGGTGATCTGGATTAAACTTCTCACCCTCCGGGTGCACTTCCTGTACATTAAATTTCTCGAACACCTGCTTTAGCATGTTGATGGTCAGCTGAGTGCCTTCCTGTAAACTTTCAACCGATACATTGTCCTGAGTGGCCGCACCCAGGCCCAGCTCCAGGCTGTCCAGCACCGGCAACAGTTCAGTCACAAATTTTTCCAGAGCAAACTTATGGGCATTTTCCAGATCTTTCTGGTTACGACGACGCAAGTTGTCCATTTCGGCACGGGTACGTAGCAACTGGTCCCAGTTGTCAGCCGCTTTCTGTTCGGCCTGCTCCAGTTTTTCTTTCAATGCCTCGACTGACAGCTCTTCGATTTCAGCTGCCTGGTTGTCATCTGTGGCACTCTGGTTTTCGCTTTGTTCGAGGATTTCCTCGTCCGACATGATGCTAGCTCTCCGATGAAAATTAAATCTGAGAGAGATATGGGGACTAGATTTTGGGATTCAAGGCCGAACCCAATAATTGCGCCGTGATTTCCACAATCGAAATGACCTTATTATATTCCATGCGGGTGGGCCCGATAACACCCAGTACCCCCAGCACTTCACCATTGACGCTGTAAGGCGCGGTAATCACACTGCAATCGCCCAGTCCTTCAAGACCGGCTTCACGGCCGATAAACACCTGGATATCTTCAGCCTGGATACAACGATCCAGCAGGCTGAGCATCTCGCGCCGGCTTTCAAACATGTCGAACAGTTGCTGCAGCTTTTGAGCATTGTCCATCTCATTGAAACGGATCAGATTGGTCTGCCCCTGCAGTCGGTAGTCTGCCTGTGGCACATCCAGCGGTTTCAGGGCCTGATTGGCCAGTTCCACCGCCGCCTGCATCAGATCATCCACCTGGATGCGGGCTCGATTGAGCTCATTGATCAACTGACTTCTAACATTAAATATGTCCTGGCCGACAAAATTATGGTTCAGGTAATTGGCGATTTGGGTCAGCTCATCCTGGGAATAATCCCGATCTACATGAATGACCCGATTCTGCACCTCTTTTGAATTCACCACCAGAATGGCCAGAATGCGTCGATCCGGCAAGGGTAAAAATTCGATTTGTCTGAGCGTC
>JBLYYN010000163.1:0-26403 GCA_048550535.1 Gammaproteobacteria bacterium | reverse complement strand
GGCAAAAGACGGCACCATTGAGCAACGGGATGAGAACTCGGATCTGGGTGGTACCATGCGTCTGGGTGCTCAGCCCTGTCAGTTATTACCCGGGTCCCATGCCAGGGATATCTATGGTAAGGACGTCATCAGTGAACGTCACCGTCATCGTTATGAATTCAATAACACCTACCTGGATAAGCTTAGTGAAGCCGGTCTGGTGATATCGGGCAAGTCGGGGGATAGTTCACTGGTGGAAATGGTGGAGCTGAAAGATCATCCCTGGTTTATTGCCTGTCAGTTCCATCCTGAATTTACCTCGACGCCCAGAGATGGTCATCCTCTATTTGAATCATTTATCAAGGCAGCATGTAAACATCGTGATGCCCGTGGAGAACAGTCCTGATGGATTTATGTGGCTATACGGTTGGCCTGGACCAGCCTTTCTTTTTGCTGGCAGGGCCCTGTGTCATTGAAACAGAAGCACTGGCCCTGAGTACGGCAGAAACCCTCAAGGGTATTACTGAACGACTGGGCATTCCCTTTGTATACAAATCTTCTTTCGATAAAGCCAACCGTTCGTCCATAAACAGTTTTCGTGGCCTGGGGATGGAAGAGGGTTTGCGCATTCTGCAAAAAGTAAAGGATGAGCTGGGTGTGCCGGTGGTGACCGATGTGCATGAAGACACACCCATTGATGAAGTGGCTGATGTGGTCGATGTATTGCAGACGCCGGCTTTTCTCTGTCGGCAGACCAATTTCATCCTCAAAGTTGCATCCGCCGGTAAACCGGTGAATATCAAGAAAGGCCAGTTCATGGCGCCCTGGGATATGAAGAATGTTGTGGATAAGGCGCTCACCACCGGTAATCAGCAGATTATGGTGTGTGATCGCGGTGTCTCCTTTGGCTATAATAATCTGGTCTCCGACATGCGTGCACTGGCGGTAATGCGTGAAACCGGATGCCCGGTGGTATTCGACGCGACCCATTCGGTGCAATTACCCGGCGGTCAGGGCACTACGTCCGGAGGACAGCGAGAACATGTACCGGTACTGGCGCGTGCCGCCGTGGCCGCAGGTATATCCGGTTTGTTTATGGAAACCCATCCTAATCCTGAGCAGGCTTTGAGTGACGGCCCCAATGCCTGGCCATTGCACAAACTGGAATCATTACTGGCTCGTCTTAAGGATATTGATCAACTGGTTAAATCCAGTCCTCTGGAAGAAATGCAGCTGGACTAGTGATAAAAAAGAATTTATAAACCTACTAAACTTAGACAATGTGAAAAAACATTGAGGACATCATGCCAAAAATAATTGAAATCATAGGTCGTGAAATTCTGGACTCACGAGGTAATCCAACGGTAGAAGCCGATGTAATTCTGGAAAGTGGCATTCGTGGTCGTGCAGCGGTTCCATCAGGGGCTTCTACAGGTAGTCGTGAAGCCATCGAATTGCGTGATGGTGATAAATCTCGTTATATGGGTAAGGGTGTTACCCAGGCCGTTGCTAACGTGAATGGTGAAATCCGTAAAGCTCTGCTTGGAATGGATACTAGAGACCAACTGGTCATTGACCGTGCCATGATTGAGCTGGACGGTAGCGATAACAAGGCTAATCTTGGCGCCAACGCTTTACTGGCCGTTTCCCTGGCAGCGGCTCATGCCGGTGCAGCTTATGAAAAACAGGAACTGTTCACTTATCTGGGTGGTGAGGAATTTTTATTACCTGTACCGATGATGAATATCATCAATGGTGGCTCTCATGCCGATAACAGCGTTGACCTGCAGGAATTTATGATTCTGCCGGTGGGGGCGCCCAGCTTCAAGGAAGCTCTGCGTTACGGTGCCGAAGTGTTCCATACTCTGAAATCAGTACTCAAAGCGCGTGGTATGAACACCTCTGTGGGTGATGAGGGTGGATTCGCACCTAATTTGTCTTCCAATGAAGAAGCCATAGAGGTGATTCTGGAAGCCATTGAAAAGGCGGGCTTCAAAGCCGGTGAAGATATTTACCTGGGTCTGGATGTGGCCAGTTCTGAATTCTATAAAGACGGCAAGTATGTACTGGAGTCGGAAGGAAAATCCTTCAGCGCCGAAGAGTTTGTCGATTATCTGGCTGACTGGGTGGATAAATATCCGATTATTTCCGTCGAAGATGGTCTCGATGAAGGCGACTGGGATGGCTGGGATGTGCTGACCAAAAAACTGGGCGACAAGGTACAGCTGGTGGGTGACGACCTGTTTGTAACCAATACCAAAATCTTCAAGGAAGGCATTGATAAAAATATAGCCAATTCAATTCTGATTAAACTGAACCAGATTGGTACCCTGTCCGAAACACTGGATGCTATTAAGATGGCCCATGATTCCGGTTACACCGCAGTGGTGTCTCACCGTTCTGGTGAAACCGAAGACAGCAGCATTGCGGATCTGTGTGTGGCGACCTGTACTGGCCAGATCAAAACAGGTTCGCTGTCACGATCAGATCGCATTGCCAAATACAACCAGTTGTTACGCATTGAGGAAGCCCTGTGCGAGAAGGCCAAATATGCTGGACGTGCGGCATTTAAGCATCTTAGCTGAGATGCCTGATTATTCGTGAAATGGATCATTGCCTTACTCACAGCCCTGTTACTGATATTGCAATTCAGGCTGTGGGTGGGTGATGGTGGCATACCGAAAGTATTGCACCTGCAACAGGAAGTGGTGGAGGCGAGTCAGAAGAAGCAAGGTTTGCAGGAACGCAACCGGGAACTCGATGCTGAAGTTAGCGATCTGAAAAAAGGCTTCGATGCCATTGAAGAACGTGCCCGCAGTGAGCTGGGTATGATTGGTAACAACGAAACATTTTTCCAGATAGTGCCTGAAAGCAATGATGGCACTGACCCTTAATTATCCATGAACCATTCCAAATCATTCTGGATCATATTGCCTGCGGCCGGTGTTGGCCAGCGCATGGCTGCCGATCGTCCCAAACAATACCTGCCGTTACAAGATAAAACGGTGATTGAATACAGTCTGCAAAAGTTGCTGGATATGCCCAGTATTAGCGGTGTGGTGCTGGCCCTGGATAAGAACGACAGCTATTGGCCGGAGTTACAGTTCAGTCATTCAAAACCGGTGTTAGAAGTGGCAGGCGGTGATGAACGCTGCGATTCTGTACTCAATGCCTTGCATGCACTAGAGCAGTATTTGCCTGATCAGTCGCAGGAAGTCTGGGTGCTGGTGCATGATGCAGCACGACCCTGTGTACGTGCAGATGACATAACTAAACTGATCAATAAAGCCTCCCATGATGATCATGGTGGTCTACTGGCTTTGCCGGTGAGAGATACCATGAAGCGACAATTAGCGAATAATCGTGTACAAACTACGGTGGATCGAACGGGTCTGTGGCATGCCCTGACGCCACAGATGTTTAAACTGGATTTATTGATCAGGGCTCTGCAGCATGCCGCGGAAAAAGGTTTACAGGTAACGGATGATGCTTCGGCTATGGAGCTGGTCGGTTACCACCCCTTGTTGGTAGAAGGTCATGAAGACAATATCAAAATCACTCGGCCCTTCGATCTGGTACTGGCCGGGCTTTATCTTCAGGAGCAAATGAATGACTGATATTCGAATTGGGCATGGTTATGATGTGCATGGATTTGAAGCCGGTGATCATATTGTCCTGGGGGGTGTAAACATAGTCCACCACCAGGCATTCAAAGCTCACTCGGACGGTGATGTGCTGGTCCATGCTATTTGCGATGCTTTGCTGGGGGCAGCGGCCTTGGGCGATATTGGTCAGCATTTCCCAGATAGCGATGCCCAGTACGAAAATGTGGACAGTCGTTCACTGCTGCGTCATGTGATGCAATTATTGCTGGATCAGGGTTTTCATCTGGGTAACCTGGATGCGACCATCATCGCCCAGGCACCCAGGATGTCAGGACATATTTCTGCCATGAAGCATAATCTGGCCAGTGACCTGGCTTGCGACATTAATCAAATAAATGTAAAAGCAACGACTACTGAAAAACTGGGCTTTGCAGGCAGGGAAGAGGGTATAGCCGCCCATGCCGTAGTAATCATAAAAAAATAAGCATTTGTTAACTATTAAACAGATAATCAATATTATTTACAGTTGATATGATTTGACTGTACTGTCATTGATCAGTGTCTGCTTCATTGAAAAGCTGTGACTGATTTCTCAACCCCCCGTTTGAACTGGCTCTCAATTATGTTATGGTTAAAAAATAATCAGTGAATGTCATTGATTTAAGATTAAACATCTTACACCGTTAAATACATTTAATTGATCAGATGCTGATTTATATACATGGTTTTAACAGTTCTCCTGAATCTTTCAAAGCAAGCTTGCTTCGAAAGTATGTGGCGTCTATGGGTCTGGGTGATACTTTTCTGGTGCCTGAGCTATCTTCCATCCCATCGCTTGCGATCCTGCAACTGGAAAACCTTGTACAGGAAAATACATTAAAAGCAGAGGCCATGAATAGCTCGGTGTGCCTGATCGGTAGTTCTCTGGGGGGCTATTATGCAACCTGGCTGGCAGAGAAATATGGTTGCAGGGCAGTGCTGGTGAATCCTGCAGTCAGGCCTTTCGAACTGTTCGAAGATTTTCTTGGGGTAAACCGAAATATACATACCGGCGAAGAATATGAATTAACCACAGATCATCTACAACAGCTGGGTGCGCTTAATGTTAATCATATTACACATCCCGATCGATATTTGTTAATGCTGCAAACCGGTGATGATATTCTGGATTATAAAATTGCCATTGAAAAATATGCCGCAGTACCTTCGATTGTAGAAGAGGGTGGTGGTCATGAATTCATGGGATTCGACCGACATCTGGAAACGGTGTTAGCCTTTTGTGGTGTTAATTGTCTCAAGTCCTATTCTTAGAGCGCTTTGCACGAAGCATTTTTCCACTATTGAGGCGTTAAAAATAGTCTCAAATTGTGGCTCCGCAAAGTGTAAAACTTGGTGTAAACTGCGTTTTTTCTACGATTTTTGTCTTGCCTGCCTGGGTTTATGCCCTGTGGGTGCGTAACTAAGGGCCGAAAAGACTCAATTGTCGAAGATGCGCTAATCTGGTACTAACAAATGTAACATCGAGCAAGGCGCTCTATTAAAACTGAAGGGTACACAATGTCTTTAGGGCCGGTCATGCTTGACCTGGTGGCTAGTAGTATTACAGCTGCAGAACGTGAAATGCTACTGCATCCCCAAACCGGGGGCGTCATTCTGTTTACCAGAAATTATGAATCGGTGGAGCAGATAACCGAACTGGTGAGCGAAATCCACCGTTTGCGTACTCCCCACTTACTGGTGTCGGTGGATCATGAAGGGGGCAGGGTACAACGTTTTCGTGAAGGCTTCTCCCACCTGCCTCCAGCTTCGGTGTTTGGTGAAATTTATGCTACAAATGCTGAATATGCCAAGACACTGGCTGAGCAATGTGGCTGGTTAATGGCGGCGGAATGTCTGGCTGTCGGTATAGATATGAGCTTCGCTCCGGTGCTGGATCTTGGTCGTGGCGTCAGTGGTGTGATTGGGAATCGCGCCTTTCACCGTAAACCGGATCAGGTGGCGGCCCTGGCCAGAGCATTTATGGCCGGCATGAACCGTGCCGGTATGCAGGCCACAGGCAAGCACTTTCCTGGTCATGGGTCGATCAAAGAAGACTCTCATACGTCCCACCCGGTCGATAAACGATCTATGAACGACATCCTGATGGAAGATGTGGTGCCCTTTGAACGCATGATTCGATCGGGACTGGCAGCGATTATGCCGGCTCATGTCGTGTACCCTGACGTGGATGATAAACCGGCGGGTTATTCCAATATCTGGTTACAGCAGATACTCCGTCAGCAACTGGGGTTTCAGGGTGTCATTTTCAGTGATGATCTGAGTATGGAAGCTGCTGGCGTGGCCGGTGGTTTTGTCGATCGGGCCAAAATGGCCCTCAGTGCAGGTTGTGATATGGTACTGGTGTGTAATCATTCAGATGCCGCGGCTCAAGTGCTGGAGGGTATAGGGAATTATAATAATCCAGCGTCGCAATTGCGACTAACGCGGATGCACGGCAAACCGAAAAATACTCACCAGCAACTACAGGCTTCTGAGGAATGGAACCGGTTGGTGGAAACGATTGCCGGTCTGGATCAGAGTCCCTGGCTTGAAATGGATGTTTAATTTTAACAACACTATTTAGTAATAGGCATGATGGAAGAATTAAAAAATATAAGTAATCTGTTTGGGCAGGATTATGCATGGGTAATACAGGTGTTCCTGGTGGTACTGATCTCCATGATCATCAATTTTTTCCAGAAGCGTGCCCTGCTTCGTTTGCATTCAAAGTTTAAGCAAACCAGAAGCCTGTGGGATGATGTGCTGATTGAAGCTGCCAGGGGCCCCATTACCTTATTGATCTGGTTAGTCGGTTTGACCTTTGCCGCTGAAATTGTACAGAGTGAAAGCCAGGCGGTGATATTTGAGGCGATCGATCCCATTCGCAATGTCGGGGTCATCCTGATTCTGGTGATGTTCATTATTCGCCTCATCAAAGGTGCTGAAAGCAATCTGATCGGGCATGAATCAGAAACCGGTAAAAAAGACTTTGACCGACACACGGTGGAAGCGATTGCCAAACTGCTGCGCATCTCAGTCATCATTACCTCTGGCCTGGTTTTACTGCAGACCCTGGGTTACAGTATTTCAGGCGTGTTGGCCTTTGGTGGCATCGGGGGTATTGCCGTGGGTTTTGCCGCCAAAGATATGCTGGCGAATTTTTTTGGTGGACTGATCATTTATCTGGACCGGCCTTTTATAGTGGGTGACTGGATTCGATCCAATGATCGAAATATTGAGGGCACGGTGGAAAACATCGGCTGGCGTCTGACCTGTATTCGCACCTTTGATAAACGCCCGTTGTATGTTCCCAATTCAATATTTAGCAGCATTGCGGTGGAAAACCCATCTCGAATGAGCAATCGCCGTATCTATGAGACCATTGGCATCCGTTACCAGGATGCGGATAAAATGTCAGTCATAGTGCAGGATGTAAAAACCATGCTGCAGAACCATCCAGAGATCGACACCAGGCAAACACTGATCGTAAACTTTAATAGCTTTGCTGCATCATCCATAGATTTCTTTGTCTATACCTTCACCAGGACCACAGCCTGGGTTGAATTTCATGAAATCAAACAGGATGTGTTATTAAAAATAATGGATATAATAAACGCCCATGGTGCTGAAGTGGCTTTCCCAACATCCACATTGCATGTCGACAGCTTGCCCAATATGGCGGAGCCTTAGAGGTAAATATTGAAACATGGCGGATAAACTTTTAATCGTGCTTTCCAACTGTGATATCACCAATGTTCGTGAAATTACTCCACCATTGGTACAGGCTACAGTGGCTGCGGCTATGGAGTATGAAGTGGAATTATTATTCACAGGGCAGGCCAGTCAACTGGTGGTTAGGGGTGTGGCGGACAAGCTAATCAATCCAGCGGAACAGAAATCAGTATACGATTATATTTGTGCGGCAAAAATGGCCGGGGTCATGATAAAAGTTTGCACGCCTAGCATGGAAGACTGGCAGGATGAGTTGATTTCACAAATCGATGAAACCGTAGGCAGTGCGTATATGATTAATGAAGCCATGGACGACAGTGTAGTCACCTTAACCTATTAGAAAACTATGTCCGTAACCCTTCAACAAGCCAGAGCAGTGCTGGAGTCGGCCGATCTCATATACGATGCCAGTCAAATTAACCAGGCCCTGGACTTGTTAGCCGAAAAAATTAATATGGCCGTGACACAGCTGGATACCGGAGATCAGCCGATGCTGGTTATTTGTATCATGAATGGTGGACTGATTCTCAGCGGCCAGTTACTTCCACGACTCAATTTTCCCTTGCATGTGGATTTTATCCACGCCACCCGCTATCGTAATCAGACTTCCGGTGGCGAGCTGGAATGGAAAGTCGAACCCCATCAATCCATCCAGGGACGAAGTCTGCTGATTCTGGATGATATACTGGATGAGGGCTATACCCTGGATGGCGTGGTCGGCTATTGCCAGGACCAGGGTGCTGCCCATGTTATTTCTGCGGTCATGGTGGAGAAGAAACACGGTCGGCGAAAACCCGGAGTTGGCTGTGAGTTTATTGGCCTGGTGGTGGAAGATCGATATGTTTTCGGTTTTGGAATGGACTACAAAGGTTATCATCGTAACCTGAATGGCATATATGCTGTGGCTGAAGAAGCACAGTAATTTTTATTACTATCAAGTAGAGAATCTAACATGTCACTCACGGCGATTATCGGTGGAACGGGATTAACCGAGCTGGAAAACCTGGATATTACCCATAAGGAAATGGTCAATAGTCCCTATGGCCCCCCATCCGGGCCTCTGGTGTTTGGAAAAGTATGTGACCTGGATGTCGTGTTTCTGCCACGTCATGGTTATCGGCATACCATCCCGCCTCATATGGTCAATTACCGGGCCAATCTCTGGGCATTGAATGAGGTAGGTGCGAATAGTGCGATTGCGGTGGCTGCTGTGGGGGGGATTAGCTCGGAGATGCGCCCGGAACGAATAGTTATTCCTGATCAGATTATCGATTACACCTATGGTCGGCCGCAGACGTTCTTCGAGGATGACCTGAGTTTTGTCACACATATTGATTTTACCTACCCATATGACGCCGAATTACGTCGCCTGTTGCTGGATAGTGCCCAGGGCTTGGGGCTGGATCCCCACGATGGGGGCGTATATGGCGCCACTCAGGGGCCCAGACTGGAGTCCATTGCGGAAATTAACCGTTTGCAACGGGATGGTTGCGATATTGTGGGTATGACCGGTATGCCCGAGGCGGCACTGGCTCGCGAACTGGAAATGAACTATGCGGCCTGTGCTCTGGTCATTAACTGGGCTGCAGGAAAAAATGGGGATGCAGAGATCAGTCTGGTGGAGATGGAAAAGGCATTATCCGCCGGTATGAAGAATGTTCGCCATATTCTGGAAACAGCCCTGCCGGGCATCCACCGTCACAATACCGCAAGCAGCTAAGGGGCTGATCGCAGGCTCAAAGACAGGATATAATTTTCTGAAAAATAGCCGATTTTGGTATAGAATAGCGCCGCATTACTAGAACAATCAGGGTTGACCATGTCACGTTCACGAGCCGATAAAGTATCCGATGCCACGGGTATCAATAAAGTTATTCTTAAACTTCGTTACCATGAAGCATCCCGTCAGTGGTTTGCCATCTTTTTTGTATTACTGGTGAGTTTACTGGGTGAGACACAAGCCGTCTTTTTTATCCTGGGCACGGTGATCGCGGCGCTGGGTATAGCTATACGTATGTGGGCTGCGGGCCATGTGAAAAAGAATAAGGTGCTGGCCACCGATGGCCCCTATGCCTATGTTCGTCACCCATTGTATGTGGGCAATATTTTGCTGTTGCTGGGCTTTTCAATAGCCTCCATGTTGTGGTGGTCCTATCTGTTAATGGCTTTTTTACTGTGGTTCTATTATCCACCCACCATTGCTTATGAAGATTCAAAATTGCATGATATTTTTGGTGAGCAATGGGAAAACTGGAGTAAGGACATCCACGCCCTGATTCCAACATTCAAGCATCGTGCTGGCAGTACCAGTAGCGAATGGTCATTCAAACAGAGCCTGATGCAAAACGGTGAACCAGTGATTGTGGCTTATCTGATCTGGTGTTTGTATTTACTCTATACCTGATCTGATAACTCAATGTTTGAACCCCTGGAAGGCATCAGCGAAGCCGGGCTGAAAAAATGGATTGAGTCCAGCCTGGCTGAGCACTCTAATATTCTGGCCGAAGGTTATCAGGGTCAAACCCTGATCTACAGGGAATCATCTCCCCATCTGGTAATAAAAGTCCCCCACGGGCGTGGGCTGATTCGTCGTTTCCATGTTTCCATGTTGCGCCATGAGTATGCAGTCTATTGCCAGTTGAAGGGGCTTGAGCTTGCACCCAGATGTTTTGGTATGGTTGATGATCAGTATCTGGTGCTGGAGTTTGTAGCGGGTATGCCGATTCGTAAACATAGACCACAGCAGGATACCGGGTTCTATGACATGTTGTTCGAATATATTCAGCAACTCCACCAGCACAATGTGGCGCACATGGATCTGAAACGAAAGGATAACTTGCTGGTTATCGATGGCCGCTATCCCAAACTTATCGATTTTGGTGCCGCAGTGATCAGGAAACAGGGTTTTCATCCATTCAATCGATTCCACTTTAATCTTGCAAAGCGTTTTGATTTTAATGCCTGGATCAGGCACAAATATGACAAGAAGATAGATGATGTCAGCGATGAGGACCGTGTTTATTATAAACGCACCAATATCGAAAAAGTGTCAAGAAAACTCAAGCGGTTTTATAAAGACTATATATACGACTGGAAAAAAAGTCGGAAAAAGAAGCTAGAAAGAAAAAAACCTTAGTTTTATTATAAATCACGACCTAATGTGATACATCGAATAATCAGTCACAATATGAACTGACTCACTCTTATCAGCCAGCAGCGATAATCAATTGAATAAAAATCTGCCACAGAGCCGCAGAGTTCACAGAGAAATATACATTATAAATTACTCTGTGCTCTCTGCGGCTCTGTGGCAAATCATTCGATTTTACGTTGGTTGACTACTGTTTCGGGTCAGGATTGAGCTATTATAGTTAATTCGCTTTACGAGCAATCTGGTTCAGGCGTTTTTCAATGTTGCGTTTATATTTAATGAAATTCAGCATATGAATATCATCCTGGTTTTTTACCTGGAACATTTCAACAGGTGCATCGATATCGGTCAGATATACCGGATAACGCCCAGTCAAAGGTGTGTGTAATTTAAAATAATTAATAAATTCTGAAAAGATACGTTCTCCATAATCTTTTGATGAAAATTTATGTTCATTGAACATCAGTGATAATTGTCTGTCACTGGATTCACCCTTTACCTCAACTTTTATGTTGTAGCATTTGTCTTGTGGTGGTGGGATTTCTATATCTATAGGAATAGCCATGAGTTCATTGTTCTGATTAAGCATGATTTCAGATATTTCAATACCTGCGGCGCGTCTCTCATTAGAATGAATTTTGCCTAATCTGTCCTGTGTGTTGAGGAAAAACAATAGCCACTGATTAATAAAGCGTTGCTTGTCATAATAGGGCTGGCTGTGAATATGCAGGCTGTTATGCTCATCGGAAACATATACTTCGGCCATGTTGCTGTTAATCTGGAAAAATAGTTGAATGGTTCTGCGTTTTTTCTGGCTAAGAATCAAAGGAATAGGCGAATTAATAAATGACTCTGGTTCAAGATATAGTTGTGGAGAAAATGATTTTCTTTCCTCAAAGTATTTAACCAGTTGTTGCTGGTTTCCCAGCTGAAGTAAACACATAAGCTTATTTATATTTTCGACCAGGTAATAAATATCGTCGCGTTTGAAAATATATTTGCCATTATATTTTCTCTGGTCATAGAGAAAGTTACATATATTGCCTAGCAGATTTGTAGTCAGTTTTGCAGTTTTTTTATGCTCTCCATGGATCAAGCCATGGATGCTGATGTTAAAATCAGGAGCTGCATATCCTCTAGCAGGAGTTTCAGCAATGGTTTTAAATATGGTATGCAGTAGTAAGTCCATACCCTGGTGATATTGGATATATGTTTCACCCCAGCTATTTATCTGGATTTCAATAAATTTTAAGCCCTTATTGTTTTCATGAGAATGGGGTTTAGTCAGCTGCGGGTCGATCTGATATTTATTTAAAACTCCCGAGCTGTATAAAAGGAAGACAGATTTAATAATAGTTGGGCTATTGGCGAAGGTGTCAATTTGAATGTGTCTATCTGAAGCGTAAACCTGATCAATTATTATGTTTATGATCTCGATAACATCAGTCTGACGAATCAGTAATCTTGGGCAGTGTACGGATACTTGTGTGGTTTTATTGATGAAATTATTCATTACAGACCATGTAATCAGGCTGAATAAATCATCAAATGACTCAATTTCTACTGTTTGATGCTCTTGGGTTTTTCTAATAATTGACCATTCTCTGTGTGAGTTATCTTCTATGTTATGAATGATTGTAATTTTATCTTCTATAAACTGAGGAATGATTCGATTGTTAAAAAAAGAAACTTTATTCTTTTTATCTTTGAATCGTGAAAGCAGGTTTCTTGATATGACTTCAAGGCCGGAAATTCGTTTATACAGGTCTGGATCATTTTTGATTATATGTTTTTCTATATGTGTATATATGCTGGAAATGGTTCTATACAGATTTTCCATATTGAGGATGAAATTATGAGTATCCTGGTGTTTTAATGCATTTTCGCTCTGTTCATCAGTTCTAAGCTTTAATAACTTATGATAGATCGTATGCTGTTTTTGTTCATCCACGATATATTGGCAAATTACCTTCAAAATCTGATTTATCTGTTTTCGATTGAAAAGCCCCTTACTAGACTCGAGTATGCTATTGATAAACTCTGGAATAAGTTCTTGAGGATCTACAGATTGTGGACTGTCCGTAGTTAATACCAGGTACTTCAAGCTGGAGGCGATAGTTGCTGTTTTTGGGTGTTTAATATTACGATCATAAACCAGGAGTAATTGTAGCCAGTAGGATTCAGGTGAAATGTTTGCGTTGTACAAGCACCATATGGCAGCCGATAGATAATCTTGTGGTCTGATGCTGTTGATATTTCCCAGGTCAATACTGCTGTCGTCAGAATCACTGTTTTGGCCATCGAATTCAAGCCACCATTGTGGGATCTTTCCAGCAATTAAAATAGATTCGGTGTAAAAAATATCCAGAAAAAAACTTTTATCTATGTGAAAACCTGATGATTCATTGCCGTAACCATGACGCGCGATATTTTCAGCACTGCTTACTTTGCTGATTATGTTCAAGTTGAATCGTTCTAGCCATTCTTCAACTATACGTGCTTTGTGTTCTAAAAGTTTAATTTCGTCATAGTCTACATTTCGGTCATAAATAATCCATAGTATGGCTTGATTATTCACCAGGCCCTGTTGTATGAATATAGATTCAATTTCGAAAGTGTTAACGGCATCAATATGATGATAACCAAAGTTAACATTCAAGCGTCTTATGACATCGACTGTTTTACTATCAGGGTAATATTCGAAGATGCCTTTAGGGGTAAATTTGTTTACATAACCAGGCAGTAAATTAAGGTTTACGTGGAATAGTACAGGTATTGCCTCAAGCGCCAATACTTGCTGTTTGTTGAGGGTCTTATATAAGTTATTTTTACGACCTTCATTGTACTCACTAAATGCATGCATGCATTCTGATACTTTCATAACGGGTACATCGGTGTGTGAATATTTAACAGATTATTCTTCAAAAACTGGGCATAAGAACAGCTGGCTTAACAAGAATATGCTGATGTTATAAGTGAGGATATTACTTAAATGAGGATTTTTGATCAGGAATATTTCCTGAAGTTGGATTACTTATAAGATATTATTGGAAATTAAAATATACTTTTATTTTACCTCACCCGTTCGGGTGAGTGAGATAGATAAATAGTCTCAAAAAAACAAATTTTGCTAAAAACAGACGAGACACAATCACCCGGACGGGTGGGGAAAATGATTTGCGACTGGTACTTCAATATCCGATAAAGAAAAAGGCGACTCAAGAGTCGCCTTTTTTTAGTTAAATGCCTGACCGGGTTTAACGCCTAATCTTTTTAGTATCGCGGCTAATGGGCAAAAGCCGGTAAAGGCCGATTGCAGGATATTGGCGCCAACAAAAGCAGTAAACCATAACCAATATGCAGAATGTAATTGCGACAATGCAAGACTTAACAGAATCATCACGCCTGCAAATGCCATAACAAAACGATCTATAGTCATAATAAGCCTCAGTAAGTGTATTTGTTAAAAAAGATGGCTGGATATTATACGCCATTAGACAAAACAAAACAGCTAGCAGCCATCAACCTGTAGCAGGCCAGCATTATATCCCCTTGAGTATAGTTTGCGCAGCTTGCAGATAGGTTTTTCTGCTGAACAGTAAACGCAGCCGACTTCCTCCGCATTGACGCCAGAGTACTGCCGCCCTGATGCCTGCCAGCAACAGGGCCCGTATTTTATTGGCGTTGGACTGCTGTGAGAGATAGCTGTGCTCGCCCTGCACCAGTATGCGAGGTGACAGCTTGCTGATAGTGTCCTGGTACAGTCCACCCAGGCTGGCTAGTACATTCTCATGGGTGAGATCGAAATACGACATCTGATTACGGGTTTTTTCCAGACCCTGGGTGATTTGATCCAGGTTGGCTCTGGATTTGCTCAGTTTTTTCTCCAGATGAAGTAAGGCTATGACATAGCGGGTGATTTCCATATCCTTCTGCTGATTATCGCCGGAAAGTTGATCTATCAGGCATTTAAGGCCGAGTGTCAAGGCTGCCGGGCTACCAAAGACTTCGACTACACTGTTGCTGTCGATTTTAAACAGGGATTCCAGGCAGGCCTCAATGGCGGCTCCCGATGCCTGACCATTGCGGGCAATTTGTTGAACCAGGGTGGCGACCTGGAAAATACCGGCCAGGGCCAGTGTTTGCTCTTCATAGCTATGCTTCTTCATACAACATCTCAAACCGTTTCAAGTGGGGCATCTTAATATGCGTTATTTATTATACATTTGGTCGATTACGCCGCCGCCAAGACAAATATCATGGTCATAAAAAACAATGGACTGGCCCGGAGTAATGGCACGTTGGGCCTGGTTAAACTTAACCCTTAGCTGTCCCGTGTCCTGGCTAATAATTTCACAGGCCTGGTCCGGCTGACGATAACGCACCTTGGCATGGCAGCTGAAGGGTAATTCAGGTGGTCGGCCGCTTATCCAGTGCAACTGACTGGCGGTTAAATGGTTATGCAACAACATAGGATGGTTTTTACCCTGGCCAACGATCAGCACATTATTGTCCAGGTCTTTGGCCAGGCTATACCAGGCGTCTTCCTGGCTGCCTTTGACGCCACCTATACCCAGTCCTTTACGTTGGCCAAGAGTGTAATACATCAGGCCGTGGTGTTGACCAATGGTCTGGCCTTTATCGGTTTTGATATCACCCGGTTGGGCGGGCAGGTACTGTTGCAGGAAGTCCTTGAATTTACGTTCACCAATAAAACAGATACCCGTACTGTCTTTTTTACCATGATTGATGAAACCGGCCTGTTCAGCCAGTTTGCGTACCTGGGTTTTTTCCATTTCACCGATGGGGAACAGACTGTGTTTGAGCTGATTCTGTCCCAGGGTGTAAAGAAAATAACTCTGGTCTTTATTCGGGTCCAGGCCTTTACATAATTGATACTGCCCATCCTGGATAAGCCCACGCACATAATGACCGGTGGCGATATAATCCGCACCCAGTTGCAGGGCATAGTCGAGGAAAGCCTTGAACTTAATTTCCCTGTTACAGAGTATATCCGGATTGGGGGTACGCCCAGCCCCATATTCATCGAGGAAATGTTGAAACACTCGGTCCCAGTACTGGTCTGAGAAATTCACACTGTGTAATTTGATACCGAGCTGATCACTCACTTGCTGTGCGTCATCCAGGTCGACGGCCGCGGCGCAATAATCGTCGTCGTCATCCTGTTCCCAGTTCTTCATGAACAGAGCTTCCACTTCATAGCCCTGCTGGATTAACTTGAGCGCTGCCACCGATGAATCGACGCCACCAGACATACCAACAATTACGCGTTTGTTATTGCTCATGGAGAAAGTCTGTTATATATCCGTTAACAATTCCAGAGGGTATCGTGTATTAGCCAGATAATCATCTATGCAACGCAGAACCAGGGGGCTTCGCAGTTGTTGCTGGTTTTCAATGAGCTGTTCACGGGTCATCCATACTGCACGGATAATGCCGTCATCCAGGGCCTGTTCGGATCGTAAATCATCAACCTGCCCGCAGAAGGTGACTCTGAGGAAGGTGCGCTCAGTGTGCGGTTGTTTCCAGCGGTAGATGCCGGTGATCGCATCCGGTTGAAAGCGCCAGGCGGTTTCTTCACGGGTTTCGCGTATTACCGCTTCAATCAGGCTTTCGTCAGGGTCGAGGTGGCCTGCGGGCTGGTTCAATACAATCAGACCCTCGCTTTTTTCTTCTACCATAAGGAAACGGCCATCCTGCTCGATGACGGCAGCAACGGTGGCATGAGGTTTCCAGATCATGTTTTTTTATGCTTAAGCAGGAATCGTAGACGTTTCTGTTTCAGGTAATTGAAAATATGCAGACGCCAGAGCAGGCGTATGCTGACAAAGCCTGCGACAGCGCTGATAAGCCCAAGGATGAAACAGCCTAATAAAAAGGGCTTCCAGATAATCGACATTTCATTGCCCAGCCATTCCATACTGAATTCAAAACTTAATTCCATCACCGGGGTGCCCAGCATTAAAGCCCCCAGTTTATATGCGAAGTAGAATAATGGCGGCATGGTCACTGGATTGCTGATCCAGACCAGAGCCACGGATATGGGCAGGTTGCTGCGAATAATAATGGCCGTAGCGGCGGCCAGAATCATCTGCGAAGGTAAGGGCATCCACATAAAGAACAGGCCGACAGCAAATGCGCTGGATACGGATCTTCGATTTAAGTGCCACAAATTGGCGTCGTGGAGCAGGGTTCCAAAAATTTTTAGTGATTTGTGTTCTCTGATTTTATTTGGATCAGGCAGATATTTTCGAAAAAACTTTTTGGACATACCGATTACTAACTGTGTTAGTCTAGTTTCAATTGGATAAGGATAACCGATTATGGCTGGTTAATAGTCAACAAACAAATGACAAATTACATACAAACAGGGAAAAGTTTGCAGCTGCATGCCCTCAGCTTTCTATCGGGCATCATTCTATTACAGTTCTTTACAGATTTACCGTCTTTTTACAGTTTTTTTCTATTCCCTTTTATTATTGCCCTTGCCTGGCATTGGCCAGTGCTGCGTTATGTCCTGGTGCTGCTCATGGGATTCTACTGGGTGTTGCTGGATGCGCATTGGCAAAGCCGTTATCGGCTGGATGAATCTCTGATAGGGGAGAATATACTGATTCATGGCCATATTGCCGATATCCCACTCCAGCAGGAACGGATTCAACGCTTCGTATTCGAGCTGGAACAGGTCAGGGGAATGGATGTCACAAAATTTCCCAGGCGTATTCGTCTCAGCTGGTATGAGCGAGAACAGCCTTTAAGGGCCGGTGATCACTGGCAGCTCATGGTTCGCCTTAAGCCGGCCCATGGTTTTATGAATCCCGGGGGGTTTGACTATGAACGCTGGTTATTCCAGAGCCGGATAGACGCCACCGGATATGTTCGAAAGTCAGGGCAAAACCAGCGCTTAGATCCCGGTGCCTGTTGCGATATAGCCCGACTGCGTCAAACCCTGAGTGAATCCATACAGCAACTGGGTTCCCCCTATTCAGGTCTGATAGCGGCCCTGGCCGTGGGTGATAAAAGCCATATTCAGGATAGTCAATGGCGATTACTACGAGATACCGGCACCAATCATTTAATGGCTATATCCGGTCTGCATATTGGTCTGGTGGCAGGGTTTATGTTCTGGCTGGTACGACGGTTTGCACCCTTCTTTCTGATCCAGTATATCAGTCGAGACAAATTGGCAGCATTATTGTCCATTGCCGCTGCCCTGGTTTACGCACTACTGGCGGGCTTTGCCATTCCGACACAACGAGCGCTGATTATGTTGCTGGTGATTCTGGGGGGGATTTTGTTCGGCCGTCAGTTCAGGCCGGGTAACAGTCTGGCTTTGGCTTTGATGGCCGTGCTGCTGGTCGATCCTCGCTCGGTACTGTCACCGGGATTCTGGTTTTCATTCATGGCGGTGGCTGTAATTAGTTACAGTTTTAGCGGTCGCATGGCCATACCGTCTTTGCTGGAACAATGGGGACGATTGCAGTGGGTGATCGCCGTGGCGCTGTTTCCGGTTTCCCTGTTTCTGTTCCAGCAGGCTTCATTGATCGCACCAGTGGCTAATTTAGTGCTGGTGCCCTGGGTCAGTTTTCTGGTGGTGCCACTGGTGCTGCTGGGCATGATCTGTCTGATTCCTTTGCCCGCTCTGGGGGAATGGTTGCTGGCTCTGGCCCATGGCTCGCTGGATCTTATCTGGCCGCTGCTTGATCACCTGGGTAGCTTATCATTTGCCAGCTGGCAGCAGCCGGTGCCCTCATTCATCAGCCTGCTATTAGCGGTGTTGGGAACGGCCCTGATATTAGCTCCCAGGGGCCTGCCATTAAGGCCTCTGGGGATGCTGATGTGGCTGCCGGTACTGTTGCTGCGTCCGCTGGCGCCCAGTGCGGGCGATTTCCAGATGCATTTGCTGGATGTCGGTCAGGGACTGGCGGTGTTCATCCAGACCCAGAATCACAGTTTGCTGTTTGACTCAGGGGCTCGCTTCAGTGATCGCTTTGATGCCGGTGATCGGGTGGTGGTGCCGTTTGTGAAAAGCCTGGGTCTGAATAAACTTGATCGCCTGGTGATCAGTCATGGGGACAATGATCACAAGGGTGGGGCTCAGTCGATTATTGATCAGTTATCAGTAGTGCAATTAGAGGGACAGGATATTGCGGATATAACGCATACGAATGGCCTAAGCTGTCGAGCCGGCCAGGTCTGGGAATGGGATGGGGTAAGGTTTGAATACTTGCACCCCGACCGGGAATACAGCCGGCCAAACAACCGCTCCTGTGTGCTAAGAATCAGCCATGGCGCAGCCAGTTTGTTGATTGCTGCTGACATTGAAGCCAGGGTCGAACATAAGTTACTCGGTGAGTATGCACAACGACTTGCCAGTGATGTGCTGATCCTGCCCCATCATGGCAGTAAAACCTCATCCACTCAGGCATTCATTGAGCAGGTCAGGCCCGATTATGCACTGGTGTCTGCCGGTTATCGCAATCGATTCCGTCATCCTCAGCCAGATATAGTCCAGCGTTATCGGTCACTGGGTACAAAAGTCATGAATACGGCAACCTCCGGTGCGATTTCGATTTATTTTGATGACAAAAGCGGGATCAGTGTCCCAAAAAGCTATAGAAATCAGCACCATCATTATTGGAATCATCGCCTTTGATCAAGTATGATGTGCTTCAATTCCCCATAACAGGATTGCTACTGTGTTCGAACTGGTAAAAGCCGGCGGATGGCTGATGTTTCCCATCATCGCCTGTTCCATCATTGCCTTTGGTATCATTCTGGAACGATTCTGGACCTTGCAGAATAAAAAGGTAACCCCCAAGCATCTGGTGGCCACCATCTGGCACTGGGTAAAAGAGGGTCAGCTGGAACGTTCCAAGATAGAAGAAATTAGTAAACAGTCAGCACTGGGTAAAATCCTGGCGGCGGGGTTGAACAACCGTCATCTTGATCGTGACCGCATCAAGGAAAGCATCGAAGAAACCGGACGCCAGGTGGTGCATGATATGGAGCGATTCCTCAACACCCTGGGTACTATTGCTGCTATATCGCCGCTACTGGGTCTTCTGGGCACGGTGATTGGCATGATCAAGGTATTTAATGCCATTACCAGTTCCGGTGTCGGTAATGCGGCTCCCCTGGCCGGTGGTATTTCGCAGGCACTGATCACCACAGCGGCCGGTTTATCGGTGGCCATCATTGCCCTCATGTTCTACCGTTATTTCCGGGGACGGGTGGATGAGCTGGTAGTGAAGATGGAAGAAGAAGCCATCAAGATGGTGGACGTATTGCACAATAATCGCAAACTCAGCTCAGCGAATAAAGCGGAGAGAGCCGCTTGAACCTGAAGCCAGATCGTCGTGATGAAGTTGAACTCAACATGACACCCCTGATTGATGTGGTGTTCCTGTTGCTGATATTCTTCATGGTCTCCACTACTTTTGAAAAGCAGGCCAGGCTTAAAGTGATTTTACCCGAAGCTTCCACGCAGGCTACCCAGAAGAACGATAACTCCGTGGTGATTGGTATAGATGCCAGGGGTCAGTTTTACATTAATGATCGACAGTTGGTTAACTCCCAGATAGATACCCTGAAAATTGCACTGAGCAAAACCGTCGGTAATAACAAAGATATTCCACTGGTATTACGTGCCGATGCCAAAACCCCACATCAGTCGGTGGTGATGGCGATGGACGCTGCAGCCCAGTTAGGGCTCACCCGCTTATCCATAGCCACACTGGAAGGCTCTTCCAAATAATTCATGGATACATCAACCTCAACCTATCGTCGCTTACTAGGCTACGCGTTTAATTATTGGGCAGTATTTCTACTGGCCATCATTGGCATGGTGCTGGTCGCTCTGTCGCAACCCGCGTTTGCAGCACTGATGGAGCCCATGCTCAATGGCGGGTTTATCAATAAAGACCCGGAAATCATTAAATGGATTCCGCTGGCCGTGGTTCTGGTATTCCTGGTCAGGGCCTTTGCCGGATTTTTATCCGATTACGGTATGGCCTGGATCGGGCGTCGAGTAATCCTGGAATTACGTGGCCAGATGTTTGCGAAACTTCTGCTGCTGCCGACTCACTATTACGACGTGAACTCCACCGGTACCACCATTTCCAAATTCACCTATGATGTGGAACAACTGGCCCAGGCGACCACCAATGCCATTAGCATTCTGGTGCGGGATGTGCTGATGGTCATCAGCCTGATTGGCTATATGTTTTACCTGAGTCCAAAGCTGGCGGCGGTGTTTCTGCTCATTGGGCCGATGATTGCGCTAATGGTGGGTCTGGTGTCCCGCCGTTTCAGGAAAATCAGTTCCCGTATCCAGGATTCCATGGGCAAGGTTACCCACATTGTGGAAGAGGCTATACAGGCCCAGCGAGTGGTGAAAATCTTCGGTGGCCAGGACTATGAAGCCAGGCAGTTTCTTCGTACCAATGAACGTAATCGCTACCAGCAGATGAAGCTGGTGGGTACCACTTCCTTGAGTACCTCCATCATCCAGCTCATCGTCTCTTTTGCCCTGGCCGGAATTATTTATATGGCTATAGACGAAGGCGTGAAGGAAAACATCGATGTGGGTGCCTTTATGGCTTTCATGGTGGCGATGATGATGCTGTTTGCCCCCATCAAACGACTGACCAACGTCAATTCCGTATTGCAGAAAGGTATAGCGGCTGCCGAGAGCGTGTTTGCCTTGCTGGATAATCAGGTGGAAGTTGATCAGGGCGAACATGAGGTCGATCGTGTTTCCGGTGAACTGGAATTCAGGGAAATAGAATTCAGTTATCGCTCCAATCCGTCTAAACCGGTACTGAAGTCCATCAATCTTAAAATCAAACCCGGGCAGACAGTGGCTTTTGTAGGGCGTTCCGGCAGCGGTAAGTCGACCCTGGTCAATTTATTACCCAGATTGTATGACGACTTTAGCGGCAGTATTCTGCTCGATGACAGGGATACCCGAGATTACAGCCTGGTCAGTCTACGAGACCAGATTGCCTATGTGGGTCAGGATATCGTCATGTTCAATGATACGGTGGCGCATAATATCGCTTATGGTCGTTTACACCATACCAAAAAGGCGCAGATAATTGCAGCGGCCAAATCCGCCCATGCCTATGAATTTATCGAACGTATGCCTGATGGTTTGCAAACCGAAGTCGGTGAGAAAGGGGTGATGTTATCCGGTGGCCAAAGGCAACGCATAGCCATAGCCAGGGCCTTGCTGAAAAATGCCCCGATCCTGATTATGGATGAGGCCACTTCTGCCCTGGATACCGAGTCCGAGCGATACATCCAGGCGGCACTGGAAGAGTTGTTGAAAAACCGCACCACCCTGGTTATAGCCCACCGTTTATCCACTATCGAAAATGCCGATATGATTGTGGTAATGGAGGACGGTCGGATTGTCGAAACCGGTTCTCATGAAGAATTAATGATCAAAGATGGCAGTTATGCAGCCCTGCATCGACTGCAATTTAATGAGCCTGCCGTTTCGGATGCTCAACATTAAAAGGCTTGACCACTACTGGTACAGTCAAAATCCGCTGAGCTGGTTATTACTTCCCATTAGCGCCCTGTTTTGCCTGCTCAGCATGGTGCGTCGTGGACTTTATCGCCTGGGACTGCTGAAGCATTTTACGCCACCGGTGCCGGTGATTGTAATTGGTAATATATCGGTGGGTGGCACGGGTAAAACACCGTTATTGATTGAGCTTTGTCAGCAACTCATAACCGCTGGCTATAAACCCGGAGTCATCAGTCGGGGTTATGGCGGTCAGTCTGTGCACTGGCCGGTGTCGGTGACATCAGACAGTCTGGCGAGCATGATCGGTGATGAACCTTTACTCATTCATTGTCGCAGTGGCTGTCCAGTCGTGGTGGGGCCGGATCGCAAAGCGGATATCGATCTTCTGTTAAGTGAACATGACTGTGATCTGATTCTGTCTGATGACGGCCTGCAACACTATCGTATGGGGCGCAGTGCCGAGATTGCTGTGATCGATGGCAATCGCGGTTTTGGCAATGGCTACTGTTTACCTTCGGGGCCGCTCAGGGAACCGGTCTCGCGCTTAAACAGCGTGGATATGCAGGTGGTTAACGGGGGTGATGAATCCGAGTCGTCGTTCCGGGTGGAAGCTCGCCAGCTCAATGCACTGTTCACCGAAACTGAGTGTTACAGGCTGGATCAGTTCAAAGGCAGGAAAGTGCATGCCATTGCCGGTATTGGCAACCCGGAGCGATTTTTCAGTTTACTGGAAGCGGCGGGTATCGACTGTATCCGTCATCCCTTTCCCGATCATTATGCCTATCAAATGCAGGATATCCGCTTTGATGACCCGCTTCCGGTATTAATGACTGAAAAAGATGCGGTAAAATGTTTTCCATTCAAGCTGGACAATCACTGGTATGTACCCATCGATGTCCACTTATCAGAAACTGCGCAACAGCGGTTTAACCAAATCATGCAACAGGTGTGTCATGGATAAGAAAGTACTCGAAATTCTGGTTTGTCCTAAATGTAATTCAAAATTGAAATACGATAAAAAAGCCGATGAATTGATTTGTGAACAGGATGCTCTGGCATTTCCCGTGCACGACGGGATCCCGGTCATGCTGGAAGCTGAAGCCCGCGAGCTTTCCTCTGAGCAGACCACAGAACAATAACCATGTCGTTAAGTTTTAGAGTCGTTATACCTGCCCGTTATGCCTCCAGCCGTTACCCCGGTAAACCATTGGTGGATATTATGGGCAAACCCATGCTGCAACATGTTTATGAGTGTGCGCTTAACAGTGGCGCCCAGCAGGTGATTATTGCCACCGATGATGAGCGCATACAGCAGGCGGCCGAAGGTTTTGGTGCCAGTGTCTGTATGACCTCCCCGGATCACCCATCCGGTACCGACCGGCTGGCGGAAGTGAGTTTACAATATGACTGGGCCAGTGATGATATCGTGGTTAATCTACAGGGCGATGAACCTCTCACACCCCCGGAAATTCTCAAGCAGGTGGCATTGAATCTGGCCGATCATCCCAGGGCTGGCATTGCGACCCTGTCCACTGCCATCCAGTCGGCTCAGGATGTATTCGATCCCAATGTGGTGAAAGTGGTGGCCGATGCCGAGGGTTACGCTCTGTACTTCAGCCGTGCCCCCATTCCCTGGAACCGTGATGCTGGTGAGGCTATTGATGATGCTCAGGCACGACAGTATCAGCGTCATCTGGGTATTTATGCCTATCGTGTCAGCTTCCTGCACGCCTATAGCAATATGCAGCCCTGTACCCTGGAAAACCTGGAGAAGCTGGAACAGCTGCGTGCGCTGTATAGTGGTGTTCCAATTCATATCGAGTCGGCCGTGAAATTGCCCGGGCCGGGAATAGATACCCCGGATGATCTGCTGGCAGTGTCTGCACTAATGGCGAATCGATAACCATGACTGATTCCCAAGCATTTTTTGCCAGCTGCCCGAAAGGGGTGGAAGACCTGCTGGCCACCGAACTGACGGAACTGGGTGCCGATAACATCCAGGCAGTGTGGTCCGGTGTCAGTTTTGAAGGCAATCTGAAAACCGCTTACCGGGTGTGTTTATGGTCGCGACTGGCTAGCCGAGTATTGTTGCCCCTGAAATCCTTCGCGGTGAGTGATGAAAACATGTTGTATCGTGAAATCCAGTCCATTAACTGGGGCCAGCATGTCAAAATGGATGGCACCCTGGCCGTAAACTGTAATATCAGCCACTCAGCTCTCAATAACAGCCACTATGCTTCACTCAAGGTGAAAGACGCCATCGTTGATCAGTTCAGAGAAGTCTATGATCAACGGCCCTCGGTGGATCGTGAACGACCGGACATTCGGATTAATCTGCACATTAACAAAGACCAGGCCGTACTCAGCCTGGATCTTTCAGGAGAACCTTTACATAAGCGTGGTTACCGGCAGATCGGTATGGCTGCACCCTTAAAGGAAAACCTGGCTGCGGCCATTTTGAAACGTGCTGGCTGGCCCAATGATAGTCTGTCACTGGTGGATCTGATGTGTGGCTCCGGCACCTTACTCACCGAAGCCGCCCATATGGCCCTGGGACTGGCTCCGGGATTAAATCGGGAATTCTATGGTTTTCTGGGCTGGAAGGGACACGATGCTGAGGCCTGGCAGGCTTTAGTGGATGAGGCCAGTCAACAACGCGTGGATGATCGTGCCTATCATCAGCTGGACATTCGTGGTTACGATGCGTCTATTAAATCAGTAAAAGCGGCCCGTCAGAATGTACAGGCAGCGGGTGTCGATCGTTACGTTAAAATCGAACAGCAGAAAATTGAAGATTGCCCAGTACCCGAAAATATGGAGAAGGGCATGGTGGTGGTCAATCCCCCCTACGGTGAGCGACTGGGTGATGTGAAGGAACTGGTATATGTATATGCCGATCTAGGCGCATGCCTGCGCCAGAATTATGCAGAATGGTCTGCTTATGTGTTTACTGGCAATGAAGAGCTGGCCAAACATATTGGCCTGCGATCACATAAAAGCAATACCCTGTTTAACGGAGCCATCAAATGCAAGTTGTTCCATTACACATTACGCAAGGCACAGTCGGAAGAAGTTAAGGCCATACTGGAACAAAAGGACAATGAAGCGCGCCAGATGATTATCAATCGTCTGAAAAAGAATCATAAACATTTGTCACGCTGGGCTAAGCGAAACAATATCGAATGTTATCGACTGTATGATGCCGATTTGCCCGAGTACTCTGCGGCCATCGATATTTATAATGACCAGGTACTGGTGCAGGAATACCAGGCACCCTCATCGATTGATATTCGAAAAGCTCGACTGAGATTTGATTTCATCCTGCAGGCGGTGGAACAGGTGTTAGCTGTTCCAACACAACAGATAGTGGTTAAAACCCGGCAACAGCAGAAAGGTCTGGCGCAATATGAAAAGCAGGCCGACGATGGCCATGAACAAATTGTGCATGAATCCGGTTTGAAATTTCTGGTGAATTTACAGGATTATCTGGATACAGGATTATTTCTGGATCACCGGGATACTCGACAGAACATCAGGGAATGGGCCAGAGATAAACATTTCCTGAATTTGTTTGCCTATACCGGATCAATATCGGTTTATGCCGCTGCTGGTGGCGCCGCGTCGACCACTACGGTGGACATGTCCAATACCTATCTGAAATGGGCGCAGAAGAATTTCAAACTAAACCAGATCGACATCGATAATAAACATAAGTTTATTAAAGCCGATTGCATTAAATGGTTATCCCAGCAGTCTAAGCAGCCAGATCAGTTATTCGATCTGATTTTCCTCGATCCACCTACCTTTTCCAATTCAAAAACAATGGATGATGTATTCGATGTGCAGAAAGACCATGTGTTTTTGATCCAGTCGACGATGAAATTGTTAAATGAGAATGGGAAATTACTGTTTTCGAATAACTTCAGGAAGTTCAAGCTGGATAGCAGCAGCCTGCCTGGATTAATCATCGAAAATATAACTCAGGCCACCATGCCAGAAGATTTCAAACGAAATAGCAAAATACATCAATGCTGGTTAATAGAAAAAACAGAATAATAAAGCAAAGAAAACGCAAATGAACGCGAATAAACGCAAATTTAATGAATGTTTTCAGGTGCGCCGTCTGTCAAACACCTACTATATCGGATAAATTTGACCGCATAAGTCAAACATACAAAAAAATATTCGCGTTCATTTGCGTTTTCTTTTTATGCATCCAAACGACTGCTTATGGCTAATAGCAGCTATAAGCAACAGTCAGTTTATTGAATGGTATCGGTGTAGGCCGTCTTGGGTGTTAACAGGGTATTGATTAGTTTGTCTTCGAGTTCGATGCGAGT
>JBLYYN010000162.1:0-4986 GCA_048550535.1 Gammaproteobacteria bacterium | reverse complement strand
GCTGCAAGCGAATTTTAGATCGCTCCAGTTTGGAATTGGATAACTCAGCCCCTTCCATCATACGCAATTCACGACGCAACACTTGATCCTGGGTTTTGTAGTTACCCGCAAAATTGATCCTGCGAACATATACTTTCTTACCCGGGTCAATCATGTAACTAATATCAACCAGTTTTTGCTCTTCATTGACGTCGGGAAAAACTTTGACTCTGGCAAATGCATAACCTTCATTACCGAGTTTACGGGTTAACAGGTTTTTATCATCCGTCATTTGTTGCATAGAGAAAAGCTGTCCCTTCCTGCTCAATAACAGGCCTTCCAGCTGTGATTTCTCGACTACAAAATCACCCAGCAATTTAACCTCATTCACTCGGTACTGATCACCCTCATTAACATTGATAGTGATGTATATATCTTTTTTATCCGGTGTAATGGTGACCTGGGTGGATTCAATTTCAAACTTGATATAACCACGGTCCTGATAATACGACTTGATAGTTTCCAGGTCGGCGGCCAGCTTGGGTTTGGCATATTTGTCGATACTGGAGAAAATATTCCAGGCACTGGGTACACCCAGTTGCATTTCAGATAACAGGGTACTGTCATCAAACACCTGATTTCCGACAATATTAACCTGCTTGATTCGGGCTACTACACCTTCCGAAATTTCAATTTCGATACTGACCCTGTTCTGCTCCAGCTCTTTTACTTTGGTTTCGATACGAACCGCATATTTACCCTGGCTATAATAGGCCTGCTGTTTCAGCCCCAGTTCAATCTTGTCCAGGTTTGATGGATTGAACACCCGGCCTTTGACTATACCTATCTCCTTGAGGACGGATTCCAGTTGTTCATCATCAATATCGTTGTTTCCGGAGAAGGTCACATCAGCAATGGCAGGCCGCTCCACTACCTGCACCACCAAAACATTAGCCTCGCGTGCCAGTTTGACATCTTTAAAAAAGCCCGTCTTGTACAGTTGCTCTATGGCATAGGCCGATTTCTTACTGTCCATAACATCACCCACACGCACAGGCAGATAGTTTAACAGGGTACCATCGGGGATACGTTCCAGGCCCTCTAAACGAATTTCACTGATAGTGAACTTTGTAGCGGCCTGAACAGAAATGGAAAATATACTTAATAAAAAAAATAGCAGTAACCAGCGTTTTGTCATTCTCATCTCAATTTATTAGTCGCTGGATATCATTGTATATGGCCAGCCCCATCAACATCAGGAGCAGCGCCAGTCCAACTTGTTGTCCCAACTCTTCGAATTTTTCCGAAACCGGTGATCCTTTAATCATTTCAATCAGGTAATACAGCAGATGACCACCATCCAGCATAGGCACCGGCATCAGGTTTAATACCCCCAGGCTAACTGAAATGATGGCCAGAAAACTCAGATAGGTCACAAAACCAAGACTGGCTGTAATACCGGCATAGGATGCGATGGTAATGGGTCCGCTGATATTTTCCAGAGCGGCTTCACCGAGCAGCATTTTACCCAATACCCGAAGGGTGAGTACAGACATACTCCAGGTCTTTTGCAGGGCTTTGCCAAGTGCCTCACCGGGACCATACTCAATCTGGGCTTTCATCTTCTGAATTACGTCATCCGGCACATGCTGATAAGCGCCGATAAAACCACTGATAGTGTTACCCTGTTTACGCTCTCCCGGCGTCACGCTAATAAACTGCTCCTGGCCCTGACGTGAAATCAGTAACTGCAGATGCTTACCCGGACTGGCTTTGATTATCTCCACCAACTGCTCCCAGCTGGCAATAGACTGGCCGTCTACCGCCAATACCAGGTCTTCCTGTTGCAAACCGGCGGATCTGGCCGCTCCGGTTTCAGTCACGCCACCAATGATGGGCAACAATACCGGTTGCCAGGAACGAAATCCCAGCTGTTCGATGACATCGGCCTTATCATCAAGAATATGTCGATCACCGATGTCCAGCACCCTCTCGACCAGCAGAAGATCCCCATCCCTTACCCTGATGGTCAGATCACCGCCATCGATGCCATGGTCGATAAGCGCCAGACGAAATGCCTGCCAGGTTTTCACTTCGGTATCGGCCACCGATAATATCTCATCCTGTTCGTTAAAACCGGCACTGGCTGCGATAGAATCCGCCACCGGCTGCCCCAGAACCGGCTTCATCCCCTGTTCGCCATTCAAAAATACTAACCAGTAAAGAGCAATCGCCAGTAAAAAATTGAACAGCGGACCGGCCACGACAATGGCGATTCGATTCAACACTGGCTGGGTATTAAAAGCCCGTGATAATTGCTCGGAATCGACAGCTGCTTCCCGCCCATCCAGCATTTTCACATAGCCGCCGAGAGGAATCGCCGCTATGGCGTATTCAATTTCATCCTCACCTTTTTTGCGCGTCCATTTGATCAGGGGCTTACCAAATCCGACAGAAAATCGCAGAACCTTGACATTCAGCAGGCGCGCAACCCAGTAATGACCAAATTCGTGGAAGGTGACCAGCACCCCAATGGCAATGATAAAAAACAGGATATTATGTAGCAGGCCACCAGCGGACATTAATGAACTCCTATTCTGGCAACCAGCTCTACGGCCATCTGGCGTGCCTCGGCATCGGCTGCCAGTATATGCTCCAGGTCAATCGCCTGGTGCACGGTGATCGCTTCCAGCGTCTTTTCGATGACGCTGGCAATAGCGGTAAAAGCCAGTTGCTGATTGAGGAATGATTCAACCGCCACTTCATTGGCCGCATTCAGTACAGTGGTGGCAGTACCACCCATTTTTAGTGATTCGTAGGCCATTTTTAAACAGGGAAAACGTTGATGATCGGGTTGTTCAAATTCAAGTTTTGCGACCTGGAAAATATCCAGAGGTTCAACACCTGACTCAATTCTTTGTGGCCAGCCCATGGCATGGGCAATGGGTGTGCGCATATCCGGATTGCCCATCTGCGCCAGTACCGAACCATCGTTATAACTCACCATGGAGTGAATCACGCTCTGCGGATGAATCACCACCTGCACCTTGTCATGGCTGGTATTAAATAAGCAGCAGGCCTCGATGACTTCCAGGCCTTTGTTCATCATGGTGGCGGAATCCACCGAAATTTTTCGCCCCATCACCCAGTTGGGGTGAGCCACCGCCTGTTGCGGAGTGACTGATTTCAGTTCATCCAGGGGTGTGGTGCGAAACGGGCCGCCGCTGGCCGTGAGCAGTATTTTTTCTACACCGGTTGCAGCAAAACCACGGGTAAAATCACGGGGCATACACTGGAATATCGCATTGTGTTCAGAATCGATGGGCAGTAATTCGGCCTGATGCTTACGGACTTCATCCATGAACAAATTCCCTGACATGACCAGGGCTTCCTTATTCGCCAACAGCACTCGCTTACCTGCCCTTGCCGCGGCCAGGGTGGGCAATAATCCGGCAGCACCGACTATCGCCGCCATCACATAATCGGTTTGTGCTAAAGCAGCTACTGTTTCCAGGCCTTCTACGCCACTCAATACCTGAGTATCGCAAGCGGCGGATTTCAGCTTTTGTTGCAGTTGTTCAGCCGAATCTGCATTACACATGGCCGCATATTCCGGCTTGAACTGCTGGCACTGCTCAAATAGTTTATCGACGCCTGTATTGGCCGTTAAAGCCACCACCCGATAGCGATCAGGATGACGGGCCACCACATCCAGTGTATTCACGCCAATGGTACCGGTGGCACCAAGAATGGTAATGCCTTTAGCTTCAGACATTGAATATTACGCTATGCAACAGTATGGCAAAAAACGGTGCCGACGAGGTGATGCTGTCAATTCTATCCAGCATACCGCCATGCCCCGGCAAAATCGTACCCGTGTCTTTAACACCCCGTTCTCGCTTTAACAGGCTGATGAATAAATCACCGGCAATGGACAGCAAAGTAGCAAAAAAGCCGATAATGAGTAACATCAGGGTCTGGATCAGAGTCAGTTCAAAAAATACCGCTGCCGCCAGGCTGTATAAGGAAGTGGCCAAAACGGCCCCATACAGACCTTCCCGGGTTTTTCCCGGACTCAATTTTGGCACCAGCTTCACCTTGCCAAAGGTTTTACCCGCCACATACGCCCCGGTATCGGCCACCCAGATCATGCTGATCACATATAACATCCAGTAGCCGCCCTGGGTCTGCTGATGCAGATACAGCAAAGCCAGTACCGGTGGCAGTAAAGTCAGAAAACCAAACAGAATTTTTAATGAGGAGAAGCGCTCACTGGCAGCCGCAGGGTCCCGGGTAGACATACGGTAAATAATCAATGTCCACAGGATCACGGAAAACACCATAACCACGGCAAACACGGACGCCTGTTGCTCCTGCATCCAGTACAGGCCGAAGCTACTGGCTACAATCAGTAAAGCATAAACCACGCGCAACACTGGCAGCTGGATACCGGATAAGCGAGCCCATTCCCAGCCGGCGATAAGATTGATCAACAACAAGGCATAGAGCATGGCGTTGGTTGGCTGGGTGATAATGAACCAGATGGCCAGTAAACCCAGGGGGACGGCTGTAATTATTCGCTTGTAAAGCATCTCATATCTAACCGTGGTTTATGGTTTCAACCTGCTCACCGGTTTGCCCAAAACGCCTCTGACGTCCAGCAAACGACTCGATAGCCCGATCAAACGCCTGTTCGTTAAATTCCGGCCATAGCTCATCGCAGAAATAAAGCTCGCTATAAGCCAGTTGCCACATCAGAAAATTGCTGATCCTGTGCTCACCTCCGGTACGGATAAACAGATCTGGATCGGGCAGTTCCGCCATGGACAGAAAACGATCGACCAGTTCGGCATTGATATCTGCCACTGATATTTTCTGATCCACTACCTGCTGAGCTATGGACTGGCAGGCCTGGGCAATATCCCAACGCCCACCGTAGTTCACGGCAATATTCAATTGTAATCCGCTATTAGCTGCAGTCAGTGATTCTGCCTCGATGATGTTGTC
>JBLYYN010000161.1:0-3228 GCA_048550535.1 Gammaproteobacteria bacterium | reverse complement strand
AGAATAACATTTACTTGAGCAAAGACAGGGCGTCTAAAAATCATAAGATTAACGCAAAAAATGCTAATGGCTGAAATGCTTTATGATCAACTTGGCAGGCTTTGTGCTGCCGTATCAGCTAATATTTTTAAGTTTGTTTCACGAAAATCGGTTATGGAGCAAAAGCAAAGACTTCAGCTGTAGAAGTCTAGATTTGTTATGACACAGTCAATATAAAGCTCCAGGAATGCCTGATACTTCGCAGGACTCAGCTTAGCCAGAAAGCAGAAGTTTGGTTATTAAAAAGAAAACGCAAATGAACGCGAATGCACGCAAATATAACGAATGTTTAAATGGCTCGCTTTCAGGTACACGCTGGCTACATTCGGAAAATCTGATAGCATAGGGTGCATATATAAAAAATATTCGCATTCATTTGCGCTTTCTTTAATAAACTCACAAGCGTCTGCTTCAAGGTGCTTGGTGACCTGTTCATTCAATACTTTCGAACATTGTACGAACTCATTTTACAAAGTGTCAGATCAAGCCTAGATTTCTACTCTTCAGTTTTACAGAAAGCAACCACACCAGTATCGGTTTCTAATTATCTCAACCTATCTTACAATGACGCTTATTCCTTCACTTCATACTATTGAGGCGGCTCTATGTTGATCAAGCCATACGGCCGTTAATAGGATGACGGATTCCATCTCATTGCGTTTGCAGCTTATTGTTTTTGCGCTGGTAGCTAGCTCATTTACCAATATTTATATCACCCAACCCGTTCTACCCGTGCTGCAACAGGAGTTCGGGGCGGATATTGTGGTGGTGTCATTCACGGTGTCGGCGGTGATTCTCGGTATCACGCTTTCCAATCTGCCATTTGGTTTACTGGCGGATAAGTTACCCATCCAGCCGATTATTATTGTCGGGGGGATTATGGTCACCCTGGGGGGCGTGGTCTGTGCGCTGACGGAGGATCTCTGGGTGCTGATTGGGGCACGTTTTGTGCAGGGGCTATTCATTCCCGCCATGACAACCTGTCTGGCGGCATATCTGGCCAAGACGCTGCCCGTGGCTAGACTGAATGTGGTGATGGGGGCTTATGTGTCGGCGACGGTCATGGGTGGCCTGGGCGGGCGTTTGCTGGGTGGCTGGATTCATCCTCCCTTGCACTGGCGTTATGCGTTTATTACTGCCTCCGTACTCATGCTCATTGCCACCTTTACTGCGCTACGCTGGTTACCGAAAAAAGCAGTTGTTCCCAGCAAGCATGAAGCCCCCGTCAGTTTTAGCACATTAATGCGTCATTGGGACCATGTGCGGATCTATTTGTGCGCGGCGGGTAGCTTCTTTATCTTTTCATCGATTTTTAATTATTTGCCGTTTCGACTCTCCGCAGCACCGTTTAATTATTCCACAGAAATGACCACCATGGTCTATCTGGTTTATGTAGTAGGGATCTTTATGGGGCCTCTCGCTGGGCGACTCAGTAACCGTTTTGGCAACGGTATCTCTCTGCTTCTCGGCTCGATCTTTTTAGGTGTGGCCCTGGCATTGATGCTGTTGCCGACCAGTGAAGCCGTGATCATGGGCTTACTCCTGTTCTGTGCCAGCTTTTTTGCTATCCATGCCGCCGCGGTCGGCTCATTAAACCGTAGATTAAGCCATGGTCATGGGCGAGCCAATGCGCTGTATGTGCTATTTTACTATCTGGGTGGCTGGCTGGGAATTACCAGTTCCGGATTTGTTTTCAAACACGGCGGCTGGGATGCACTCATCTATCTGTGTGCCTGCGTAGTGCTTATTCCCTTAAGTGTAGGTCTGGTTGAGCAGAAAAAGGCCAGGCAGTCGTTCTAGCATAGAGCAATAACCGGGTCTGAGAGTTTATGCCCTATGGGTGCATCTGTTTGTAATATTAGAGTGTATTACACTCTGCCCTGGTTTTTTATTTAACTAGCATCATCGCCACTAATCAGATACCCCGGCAGGTCATCCTGGCTGTGCTGCTGGTCGTCAATAAGCAGGTCATTTTGTAGTCTATCTTCGTCAATCGTTGCGCCAAGGTGTTTAACGATGGTCCGCATATCGATCTCAGCATTTTCCAGGCAGGAGGTGCCGCCGGGTGATGGTGTCATATTGAAGATAGCACCTATACCCGTATCAATTTTGGCTTCACCCATCAGTAACTTACAATGATCTTTATCGATTAACTGTGGGCGAATTCCACCGACTTTGTTGGCAAACTTCAGATCACCGAATTTGAGTGAAGGGATTATTTTTCGTGCGTCTTTTAGAAATAAAAATTTTCGTATCAAAGGAATTTCAAACAGCATGTTTTTAAACATGTAATTACGAATATCTTTCACCCTTAGTAAATCAATAAGCACTTTCGCCACTTTACGATCAAAACGAAATACCTGGAGAAAATCAGGTAGTGTTTTGAGGTTGTATCTTTCCAGGATGGGTAAAGCTAGCGCGGTAGGGCCAAAGCGAGTGGCTCCGGGAACCAGCACATCGGGATCGCCATGTATTGCAGCAAAGGGTAGTGCATCATTCTGCACGGTATAGACTTTACCGTTTAAAACATGGGGGGTGAAATAGTAACTGCCGGCAATGGGCATCACCGAATAATGATGACCATAACCCATGTCATGGGCAAGCTTTAGACTATGGCCACCCGCACAAACGACCAGTGATTTTGAGCGATAGCAGGTGCCCTGTGTTTCAACAATAAAGCCCTGTTCATCGGTTTTAATATGATCAACAGCTTCGTTGTAATGTATATCAGCAGATTTTTCAGGGTGATTCTTGGCTTCAAGCTCTGCCTGTCTTACAAAAGATCGTGATAGTGCCTCAAAGTTGACCGCGGTGTATTCATCGGTAGAACCGAGCGCAATAATCTCTTCTTCACGAAATTTTTCACCATTTATTACCACTTTGGGTTCAATTTTTGCGATGTCCTTTATATCGAGTTGTTTCAGGCTGGGGTAGTGTGGGCCGAATATGTCAAATCGGTCTTTTAGCAACTGACATTCTTTTTTACCGACCCCTAGAACCATCTTTGAGAATTTGAAGATGATATGGTGAGCATCTGTCTGAGAAACGGCGTAATTGCGAAGCATATTAGCGGCACGCTTCACCTTGAGGGCCTTATCCAGCGTGTAATTGGTTTCAATATCGCCACAGTGCAAGGTCTGGCTGTTGTTGCTTGAAAGCGAGTTCACCCTGGCAGGTGCTGCATATTTT
>JBLYYN010000160.1:0-11200 GCA_048550535.1 Gammaproteobacteria bacterium | reverse complement strand
CGGGTGGTGAAACTTCCATCAAGTTCTCTAAACCCGTTAAGATTTTCCAGGATCAATCCCAGCTTGCGCATCAACGCCGGTTTTTCCATGCGGTAATCATTAAACAGCGGGTTCGGCGAACCATCTGCCCGGGTCGGTTGTTCTACGATGAACAAGGGATCGTCATCGGGCAGGCTGGCGATGGTCTTAAGTCCCAGCGCCATGTTGTCATCCTCTTTATGGCAGGTGCCGCAACTACGGCCATTACCGTTAAAGGTTTCGTTGAAGAATAAATCCCTGCCTCGGTTGACCAGATCTGAGTCCAGGTCCGGGAAGAAATTCGGCGGCGTAATCCCCGTTGCATGGGCTGTGTTAATTAATGAAAAGCCAGCGTGTGAAACTTGTTTCCTGGGGGAAGCTTGTTTGGGGTAATGAAACATCTTCTGAAACAGTGACGTGGTTCCATAAAGAACACCGTCCTGACCCGGCGTTCCGTCACGTCGTGCTAACACAATCATGTCAAGCTGAAATTTAGCAAGACCTGCTATGTTTGCATCCAGCCAGGCTGTATCTCCGTCGAACTGTAGACTGCCGACCTTCAGCATGTGGTCACCTTGTTCCGGTATTACAGAACGACCGAAACCCGGCTGGTTGTCTACCAGCCAGACATCAGTAATATCGGTGTCCTTAAGACCCTTGATGCGGACACTGATCGTTCCCTTTTCCAGATTCAGTTGGGCTATGCCCTTGGCGTTACTGAATTCGCTTGATAGGCCTCGTGTCCAAAGCATGGTAAGCACTGGACCTGCTGGCTCATTAGTGTCGTAAGCTTGAGACCATTTATCATAGTTTTTTTGCAGGTTGCTGACCGATGCGAGACCTGCAACTTCTGATGTTGTCTTTGCCTCGAAAGATGACCATGGGGAAACTGTGATGATCGTATAGGCGCCTAAGAAAAAAACCAGGCCAATGCTGTAGCGCGTTAAATATCTGCGTATGTACCTCGTGTTCATAACTACATACCTCACTCGTTATAGTTCGTGTGAATATTCGCTTTACGCGAAAATGCTTATAATCAAAAAACTTTATGTTTAAAAGATTATTTAAACCCAGTTAGAAAGCCTGGGTGTGCAGGTGACATTAATTGTCGTCTGTTTAACTTTCCGAGAGGCCGCTCACAGTTTCAACTGGAGTAATTCTTAACAACTAATAACTCCGTATCAAATTATTGGTAATAAACTGTTTTTAGCGAGATCTTGCTCACAGTTATTAATAATGTGTGCCGTAGTTTATTTCATAGTAGAAACAAAAATATTTTTAGGGTCTCTTTGTTTAGTCAGGCTGCTCGCGGTTTCAATTAAATTGACGCGCAATAACTGAAAATTATGTGCACGGCTATTTGTTGTCTTGTCTTTGTTTCGCGAGGGTCTTCACATTTTCAATTAAAGTGTTTCGCAACAACTTAAAAATATGTGCATGGATATTTTTTATGTTGTATTTGTTTCGAGAGTAATTTCACGGTTTTATTTGGTATTGTATGAAGTGACTTAAAATTATGTGCACGGCTAATTTGTGCTAATGTTTTTTAAACGTGTGCCAGGGGTTTGATCGTGTTTAAAACGCATATAAAACATGCATTATTTACTGCATGTCTCTATTTCTTAATAACAGGTGACGCACTGGTGACGATCAATAGCAGTGTAAGATGGTGATGTTTTAATGGGTATTCATTGATGGGCTATTAAGAAAGTGTGAGATGTTGCCAGCATAGAACAGAGTCAGGATCATTGGGTGCCCTGCTTCTTATAGTTAGATGTTTAGTCGATCTAGCGCAGCCATTGTTTGATATACGGGATTATACAGTCGATACGAGTTTTACTCGGCGCTCAACCGTCGTTTACCTGAATAGTATTAAATCTGTGTGCTAAAAATGTCCACAACAGTGGTGTAGGGTCAGGTATCGATATTCAAGTATTAAGTTACAATAATTAATCTGCTAACTTATCTTGCGTGGTCCCCATGCCGTGCTGGTAAACCAGGTTTGCTCCGTACCATCCAGCAATGATTAAACTTACAAGTCCAATAACGGAGCTAATAATTGCCCAGCTATTTGGATCATTAGAAAAACCATCATGCCAACGTAAATATAAACTTAAGGAATAAAAACACCATGCCGTCACCGCTGCATACATATGACGATCTACTGTAGTCAATATAGGGTCAATATTGTTTATTTTTCCTACCTCGTATAAACCCGCCGCCATAGCGACAATCGCACTAATACATCCAATGAACATTAAAATTACTATTGCCTGTGCCTGGTTATGGCTAAACACAATGCCTGTTAGGTCGCCTAATGTACTCAGCGACCAACAGGCAATAGGAAAATGAACCACTAAAGGGTGAACGGGGTGCTTCATATTTTAAAAAACACTGTCAGCAATGATAAAAATCCAGTGACCGCGACGCCCGCATGGATCAGGACAATTCCTTTTGGAGACACGCTACCACGAAAATGATGCGAAGCCAGGTAGAAACCACCTAATGCAGCAATGATGAGTAAAGCCAGTGAAGCGCTCAGTCGCCCTGGCCAGTCAGCATTAACCGCTGCCATCGTTAGTAAGACAAGGCCCGTTGCGCCCAGCAATGCATGGACAATTGATAAAAACCAGGGGGCCTGTTTTCCGCTAAGGACTTTAGTGGCCATTAGTAAGCCGCCGATGGCAGTAATAGCTAAAATAATAATTGCATACATAATCATGGTTTTTTCTCCGGGTGATGGGTAGGTTTCAGATCATAAACTCATAAAATAACTTTTACAAGTTATATGTGTTAAAAGTTTCTTTAGTCATGCTTTAATGCTATTCTTTCAGCACATGGAAACACTCTCCTCACTCAGTCATCGGCAACAGGCATTGCTGCGTCACCTGCTTTACAGTGATCAGGGCTTGACTCTGGACCAGCTTGCCGATTTGTTGGGTATTTCACGTAATGCCGTTACCCAGCATATTTCTGTGCTGGAAAAACTAGATTGCATTAAAAGCCGGACACTGCCGAGCGCGGGTGGTAGACCCAGCCGGGCATACACACTCACGGATGCAGGGATGGCGATTTTCCCAAAGCAATATGCTTTATTCTCCACCATGTTGCTTAAAGCCATCAGTGAAAACCTTAAAGGTGCTGACTTAGAAAATTTATTGGGCACTATTGGCCGTGAATTGGCATTGCCCTTTATGGATCGTGTTAAAAATAGTGGCAATGAAATTGAAGAGGTCAGAAAAATCATGGAGGAACTGGGTTATGAAACCAGGCGAGGTTCAGCTAAAAAAAACGCCTCCGAAATCGTAGCAAAAAATTGTGTTTTTCATGATTTGGCCGTTGAAAACCCCGCTGTATGTGAGCTGGATCGGTCGCTTATATCATCATTGCTCGAAAAAAAGATTGAGCAGAAAGAGTGCATGGTCAAGGGGGGAGATAGTTGCCGATTCTGCATCAGTAAAACCTAACAAGAACATAAGCAGGGCCAGAGCAAAATGGCGCTTACTTTAGAAAAATGTTAATGCACTGCTTTATTCCCTTCTGTTTTTTAAGCGGAATCCAGAGAGCTAAGGTGATAGGCGGTTCTGATCAAGTTGTGATTATTTTATGCTGTCTGAAAGTGTCCAGATTTTCCCCGAAGTTCGTCTACATTCGATGCCATCGAATTTACCCCGCGAACCGCATGGGGGAATGACAGAATATTTTCTGATTTTAACTACAGCTTGATAAATTCAAGACCTATGCCATCGGGTTCATGGCGAACCACACGTGCCTGATTAGTCGGGGCTTCATCGCCATCGCCCAGAAGATGTTTTAGCTTAACGCTGACTGTAGTGCCGATCTCTGGCATGGGGGTGTCATCAAGAACGATGAATAAGCCGCCGTCACTGATATTACGGGTATGCACATTTACGGTAGTTTGTTCGGGTACGGTCATTTCAATATCGACTTCGACCCCGATTCTTAAATGTCTGCGTTGCTCGTTTCCCATAAGCCTGTTTTAAAAAATCATATTACCTAGAGCTTAGTGCTCATTCTGAGTTTTGCACGGAATTGATAATTTTGGTTATATCCTTATGCCATTGTCTGAAAGTACTTTTTAGCTCCGGGTCGGGAAACAGATCGGCCAGTACCATGGGGTTGGTGGTGGTGAGCAGGGTTTCATCGGCTTCTGCGAAGATGGCAATTTTTAGTGGGATGTAGGGGATAAGCTCCGGGTAGTCTTTAGCCAGGCGGTGGATTTCGTCGGTCTTACCAAAAAATACCACCCGGTATTTATCGGTCTTTAAGCCGCGTGCAGTGAGGCCAATGTCCACACGTTGCACTCTGGATAATGTGTAGTCCTGATGTTTAATGGCTTCCTGTAGACTGGACATGGTTTCCGGGAAGGGCTGGCTGGATCGAGCCATTATCAATCCTCCGGTATCCACTGCCTGTACCGGGAATGACAGCCACAGTAGCAGAAGCAAGACCAGAGGCAGGCTGAGAGGTTTCATAACGTGGCTTCCTCCAGAATCGAGGTATAGACATCGTGCATTTCGTCACAGGCATCATCCAGTTCATTATTGTTGAACAGCCAGCTCAGGTGTCTGGGGTTGATTGCCATCAGCTTTACCTCACCCTGCTCATTTTCTACGATGCTGATTCGACAGGGCAAGAACATGCCTACCCGGGGGTCAATGCTCAGTGCGTCATACAGGAAGTTAAAATTACAAAAATAAACCATCATGTGTTTTTTGCTTTCCTTGCCTTCCGTTACCAGACCACTGTCCAGTGGCTGATCCCGGATATGAATAAAATTCATACCGATAATTGCGCGCTTAAGGCTTTCCAAAGTTTCTTCAAAGTTATAGGGCGAGTCGTAAACCAGGCTGGCGGGTTCTGTATCCAGACTGAGTCTTTTCGATACCACAGGCAATTGTAAGCTGCGTAAATAACTAACGATGTCATTGACTGCGGCTTCACTGAGCCCCAGTGTTTTTGCCGCAGGCATAGGCGTTTCTTTACGGCCATTCATGATGGTGTGTTTAATCATCAGGTCTGGGGCTGAAATTAAAAAGCCCTGATTGTTCAAGGCCGGAGCAGTGATGGGCAAATGGCGCGGACGTGAGAACATCAGGCCTGTGCCCTTGCCGCCGGTGGCGTTTTCTCCATGACAACTGGCGCAGTGTTTGTGGAATAACTGTTGTCCCTTGTCTGGGTCAGCGTGGATTGTGCTTTTGCTCCATACGGGTATAGAGGTTTTCTGCCAGTTTCGAATATGGCCGATGATCTGCATGATCTGTTGATCGGTCAGACGATAAAATGGTGGCATGATGCGCCCGGGTCGCCCGAGTCGAATAGTCTGATGCAGATAGTCATCCGATACCTGGGACAGGAATGATGGCAGGGCCAGAGGTATACCGACACCACCATGACCATGATTGCCATGACAGGTGGCGCAGTGGTCCAGATACAGGGCTTCGCCCTCGCTGGCCTGGCCTGGCGGTGAAATTAACAGCAACAGTGCTATTAATGAGTACAGTCTGAGTTGTGTCATAGGTTTATTGCTTACATCAATTAGCTCGATCATAGCAGGCACAGGGAATCCCGCCTTGAAACTAATCAATTATTGATCTTAAATCAGGGCCAGATGAGAATCATGGACTTACGACTTACGACTTACGACTGGTTTTACGCATCTGAAATCTCAGACCAGTATTGCTTGAGCCGTTTCGCTGAAACTGGAAATCTTGTTTTCAATGTCTGGGCAAATAGAGAAATACGGTATTCTTCCAGCATCCAGCGATAATAATTTAATTGTGGCGATTCGATATGCTGTTTTTCCAGTTGCCTGGCTCGCTTATCATACTCATTCCACAGGGGTTCAAATTCAAGACGAGATTTTCTGTCACGGGTTGGATTGTCCTGCATTTTCTCCAGCCGTAGCTCAATGCCTTTGAGATAACGGGGGTATTGTTCCAGCCAGTCTCGCTCGGTGTGAGTAATAAAGTTGGGTGGAAACAGGTGCTTGATCTGGTCCTGGATATCGTTCATGGCATCTAGCCAGCTCAAGGGTGGGTTTTTCAGCTGTTTTCGTAGTTGCTGGTGAGCCTTGAGGATCGTGGACAGCAGCTGGCACCAGTCACTGGCGACATTCACCATTTCACCGCGACCTTCATCTAGTCGCTGCTGAAACTCGGCCATACTGCTGGCCGGGTGCTGAGTAAACAACTGGTCGATGGTGGCATCCACTATGGCCTGTTTCAGATCATCGCATTTTCCCAGGCTGGTGTAATGCATGCATAGCTGATTAATGCCTGGCAAACCGGATTTAAGGTGACGTAATTGTTGGCTGAGAGCGTTGATATACAGTTGCCGCAGTCCTGCATGCTGCTGCTGAGCAGCTTCATTCCTGTCAGAGTAAAGACGCAAAGCTACCAGCTTAGCTTCTTTATGCAATGCCGGATAGAGTTTGAGTTGTATGCCCTGGGAGTCGACTTTGATTTCACTGGGGAAGTCGTCGAGAATATCTGGGCCAACGCTATCCCGTTCAATATTTTGCTCCACTGTATCGGGCACCGGTTCTACATCTATGCCTGCCAGCTGGTTTTTCAGTGTCTGTAAATCACGGCCTTCGGCCAGCATTGTTCCTTTAGCATCAATGACACGGATATTCATCATCAGATGATCGTCAAGAGTCTGCAGCTGCCAGGCATCATAGGGGATTTCAGTGCCGGTGATTTTTTTCAACTGATTTGACAGGGCGCTGGTGAGTGATAATTCAGAGACCTGCAGAGCCTCCACACAGATGTCGGCGTAGTTAGGTGCCGGAACAAAATTTTTCCTGAGCTGTTTAGGCAGGCTGCGGATCAGCTGTACTATTTTTTCATGCAACATACCGGGCACCAGCCACTCACAACGGCTGGCGCTGATGGCATTAAGGCCTGCCAGGGGTGTGATCAGGGTTATGCCATCTCGTTGATGGCTGGGGTCGAAGTGATATTCCAGTGGGTAGCGGGCACCGTTGAATTCCAGTGAGTCTGGGAACTGATCACCGGTAATGCGGGCGGCATCGTGCTGCATTAACTGTTCACGGGTGAGCCTGAGGTTTTCTGTGTCGGTGGTTTTCAGCCACTGGAAAAACTGCGGGCCGCTATATATGTTCTGCGGAATACGTTGATCATAAAACTCGAACAGGACATCTTCATCCACCAGTATGTCCTGTCGGCGGGATTTGGCTTCCAGGGATTGCAGTTGTTCGATCAGTGATTGATTATGCTGGAAGAAATCATGCTTACAGTCAAAGTCGCCGTTGACCAGTGCCGAGCGTATAAAAATGTTACGGCATTCTGACTCGGCAATCGGGCCGTAGTTAATCTTGCGTTTGGGGTTAATAATTAAGCCGTAAAGTGTGCTGCGCTCAAAGGCGGCGACCTGGGCGCGGCGCTTTTCCCAGTGGGGTTCCGTGTAACTGCGTTTTAGCAAATGCTGGGCTTTTTGCTCGATCCACAGAGGATCGATTTTAGCGACGGTGCGTGCGTATACTCTGGCTGTTTCAACGATTTCCGCGGCCATTAGCCATTTTGGGCCCTTATTGAACAGGGCTGAACCAGGGAATATCTGGAACTTGCGATTGCGTGCCCCCAGGTATTGCTGATTATCATCCTTGAAGCCCAGATTTCCCAGCAGGCCACTAAGCAATGCCCGATGGATGGCATCGAAACCCGCTTCACTACTATTGAAATGTAATTTCAGCTCCCTCAACATCTGTTTGATCTGGCGATGGGTATCCAGCCATTCACGCATGCGTAACCAGGAAATGAAATGCTGTTTGCACCATTTACGTAGTCGGTTACCAGACAGCAGTGTCTTCTGTTGATGATACGCCTGCCAGAGATTGATGATACCGAGAAAATCTGATCTATTATCCTGGAATATTTTTTGAGCTTGATCCGCTGCCTGCTGTTTGGCCATGGGGCGTTCGCGAGGGTCCTGCACTGCCAGCGCCGAGGCGATGATTAACACTTCGGTGAGTGATGACTCCCTGTCGGCTTCCAGTAGCATACGCCCGATGCGAGGGTCGATGGGTAAATGTGCCAGTTGTTTACCCAGTTTATTAATCTGCTGTTTGTGATCCAGTGCACCCAGTTCGAACAGCAGTTTATAGCCATCTCGCACCAGTCGACCATCCGGTGGCTCGATAAAGGGAAAGTCCTCGACATGTCCGAGCTGCATGTTTTCCATTTGCAATATTACCGAGGCCAGATTGGTGCGCTGGATTTCCGGGTCGGTGAATTCAGGGCGATTAATAAAATCTTCTTCCGAATACAGGCGAATACATACTCCTTCGCTGACTCGTCCACAACGCCCCTTGCGTTGATTGGCCGAGGCCTGGGATATTTTTTCCACCGGCAGGCGCTGGATTTTACTGTTCCAGGAATAGCGGGAAATGCGGGCAACGCCGGAATCGATGACATACTTTATGCCGGGCACGGTGAGGGAGGTTTCTGCCACATTGGTCGACAGAACGATGCGTCGTTTCGATGAGGTATGGAAAATGCGATTTTGTTCAGTCGCCGAGAGACGGGCCAGTAGCGGTAGAATCTCGGTATTGGGCAGCTGACGTTTTTGCAGATATTCCGAGGCTTCACGAATATCACGTTCGCCGCTGAGGAACACCAGTATGTCACTACGGTCCAGACGTGACAGTTCATCCACTGCATCGGATATGCCCTGTACCAGGTCCTTCTGGCGTTCGTCTTCATCCTCGCCATGCAGGGGACGATAACGTACTTCCACCGGATAGGTGCGACCTGAGACCATAATCATCGGGGCCTGGTCGAAGTGCTTTGAAAAACGTTCCGGGTCGATGGTGGCCGAGGTGATGATCAGTTTCAGGTCTGGCCGTTTGGGCAACAGTCGTTTTAGATACCCCAGTAGAAAATCAATATTTAGACTGCGTTCGTGGGCTTCATCGAGAATAATGGTGTCGTATTGACTGAGATATGGGTCATGGTGTATCTCCGCCAGCAGTATGCCGTCGGTGACCAGTTTGATATAGCTTTGTTCACTCGCCTGATCGGTAAATCGGACCTTGAAACCCACCTGCTGACCCAGTTCTGTATTAAGTTCTTCGGCAATGCGGCTGGCCACTGAACGTGCCGCCAGACGTCGAGGCTGGGTGTGGCAGATCAGGCCGCGGCTGCCGGATCCTCGTTGTAGACAGATTTTTGGTAACTGGGTGGTTTTGCCAGAGCCGGTTTCACCACAGACGATAATGACCTGATGTTTATCGATAGCTTCCCGTATTTCGTCTTTTTTCTGGCTGACTGGTAATTCTTCCGGATAATGCAGTGATGGGCTGGCTTTTATTCGCTGTTCCACTCGTGCCACGGAGGCTTGCATGGTTTGCAATAATTGATCGGTACTCTTAGTGGGTGACTTCTGTTTGCCGAGTCTCTGAATTTGGCGGAAAAATTTCTGCCGATCCTGTAACCAGCAATGATCCAGCAGATCACGGCATTGCTGAAGGCTGGTTGTGGTGGCTGAATTAGGCATAGATTCTTTATGTATACGACTTGTGCGGCGTATTATGCGGAGGCGTAAGAAAGTTGCAAGTTGTAAGTCTGAAGTTGTAAGTCAAATCAGTAAAGCTCGTATTTGTACTTAAGCTTTTACTTACAACTTCAGACTTACAACTTATAACTATATTTTGTAGCCATCACCTTTTTTATGGTTTAACCAGACCCAGACGTAAGGCTTCCAGTGTGGCCTGGGCACGATTGGATACATTGAGTTTGCCGTAGATGCTTTTCAAATGGGTAGCCACGGTGTTAGCCGTAATGCCCAGAATTTCTGCAGCTTCATTTCGACTGAGACCCTTGGCGATGGCACCCAAAATTTCTTTTTCCCGATCTGATAACTCCGGTTTGTCGGATTTCTTCTGATCGCTGTGAAAATGGTTAATCATCTTGCGGGCAATGACCGGTGAAATAGGCGGCTCACCTTTGATTATACCCTGCAGGCTAAGAATGAATTCATCAGCGGTCTGTTCCTTAAGCAGATAACCCTGGGCCCCTGCTTCCAGGGCCGGGAACAGGTAGTCGTCATCGTCGAATATGGTGGCCACTACGCAATAGATGTCCGGATGCTTATGACTGATTTCGCGGATGATTTCCACGCCATTACCATCAGGCAGGTTAAGGTCAATCATGGCCAGATCGAAGTGACGTTGTTCGAGAAGTTTTCGGGCCTGTGCGAGAGTGGAAGCTTCGAAAATACTGACCTGTTTAAACGCCTGGTCAATAATTTCCGATAACCATTGTCGTGTTTCAGGGTGATCTTCGAGCACCAGTACAGTTTGCATAGACATAGTTTATTCTGCTGTAATTGCCAGGGGGAAGCATATATCAATACAGCAGCCCCTGTTCCCATTAATTCCTGATTCCGCTGCCGGTTTCCACTCAACCTCACCGTTAAGTTCCTTGACCCGGGTTTGTATATTGTTAATGCCTTTACCCGGAATACATTCGTTTATATCAAAACCCAGGCCGTTGTCACAAGCCATAATATGGATATGTTTATCATTACGTATAATGTCCACATGTATAAAATCTGCCTGAGCATGGCGAATGATATTGGTGGTGATCTCATGGAAAATGCGTTGCAGATTGATATGTTGTCTGGGAGTAAACACACAGCCATCAAATGTATTGGGTTGATGCCAGTCTATGAATATACCCACGCTATTGAATCGTTCCTGTATTTCGGCCCGGATGTCGGTGAGAGCATGACTGATGGTGGTGGTAGATCGGCTATCCAGGGTATAAATTGAATTGCGCAGTGATTTGAGGATACTGCGGGCGAGTTCGATAGAGTCCTGATCATGCAGTTTATGAATCAAAGTAAGCAGGCGTGCGGCGACATCATCATGCAGGTCACGGGCAATGCGCTGACGTTCGTCCTCTGCACCCTGATCAAGGGCCTGTTGAATACTGATGAATTGACGGCTGACCTTAAGCAGCGAGGACAGAAGCTGTATGTCTTTCTGGCTAAATAGCAGTTTACTGTCAGGGCTGTGTAGCAAATAGTGGATGCCCTGTTCAGGTGCCGGAACCAGCATTTGCAGGCCGTCCTCTAATAACTGGCATTGTGGAATATCATCAGCCCGCTGTTCAAGTTCGGAAAATTCATAAAATGT
>JBLYYN010000159.1:0-10573 GCA_048550535.1 Gammaproteobacteria bacterium | reverse complement strand
TCATATCCTGATAGTAAAATTGCGGGTTAATAAAAAGCCCTAATGGCTGGTGAAGGCTCATTAGGGCTATTTACAAGATGGTGGAGACGGCGGGAATCGAACCCGCGTCCGCAAGTACTCTGCCTTTGGCTCTACATGCTTAGATGTCGTCTTTTAATTTAATCGCTAAGACTCCGACGGTTCAGGATTCAAAGCAACGAGTCCGTTTAGGTTTTAGCGCTTCAGACTCGGACTGAAGGAAACGCGATCTTGTATAAGATGACCCCTGAAATCTGAAACCTACAAGCAAGTCGCAGTCAGAGGGCATTCAACTGGTTATTAAGCAGCTAATGCGAAGTTGTCGTCGTTGGCAACTATATGGTTTGCAGCTGTATTTACGAGGTAATCTGCGCCTCGACATGCACCAGAAGGTTTCGCCACCCACGTCGAAGCCATGTCGTCCCCGGATGTGATGGTTAAGCCACGTACTAATTGTACCGTTCAATAGAGTGCATTGGTAGCAGAAGGTTCCGCATTGCTTTAAAATTGCGGGTTTTCATACTCCTGATTGCTGATTTAGCTGAACTGAGGCCTTACATGCACTATTTTCGTGGATCTCCCGCGCTTTCCACCTTTCGTGTTGAGAAATTACTGACGCAGGTTCGGCAGAATCTGGCCTCGATTCAGGCTATTCATAGCGAATATGTGCATTTTGCCGAGATTGACGGGGAATTAACCGAGGCTGAGCAGCAGATTCTGGATAAGCTGCTCACTTACGGGCCGGCCTTTAAGCCTGAGGCAATGAGCGGGGAGCTGTTTCTGGTGACGCCTCGGGCCGGGACCATCTCGCCCTGGTCGTCCAAGGCTACGGATATTGCCCACAACTGCGGTTTGCAGAAGATAGCGCGGCTGGAACGGGGTGTTGCTTATTATATTGAGCTGGCAGCGGGCGCTCGTTTGAGCGATGCTGAAAAACAATGGGTGATTAGCCAGATTCACGATCGGATGACCGAGATGGTGATGGGGGATTTTGAGGCAGCCAGCTGTCTGTTCGACCACCATGAACCCCGGCCCGGTGGCCATGTGGATATTCTGGCCGGCGGTCGGGATGCCCTGGTGGCAGCCAATACGGAACTGGGCCTGGCGCTGTCGGAGGATGAAATCGATTATTTGATGGAATATTTCATCTCTGTTGAGCGCAACCCCGGTGATGCCGAGTTGATGATGTTTGCCCAAGCCAACTCCGAGCATTGTCGCCATAAGATTTTTAATGCTGACTGGATCATCGATGGCCAGGCGCAGGATATCTCCCTGTTCGGCATGATTCGCAATACCTATAACCAGTCGCCGGCGGATATTCTCAGTGCTTATCACGATAACTCGTCGGTGATTGAGGGCAACAAAGCCGGGCGGTTTTTCCCCAATGCGGACACCGGTGAATACAGTTTTCATCAGGAAGATATGCCGATTCTGATGAAGGTGGAGACCCATAATCATCCCACGGCGATTTCTCCCTTTGCGGGAGCGGCCACCGGTTCTGGCGGTGAAATTCGCGACGAGGGTGCCACCGGCCGGGGCTCTAAACCCAAGGCCGGATTGTGCGGGTTTTCGGTATCGAATTTACAGATTCCGGGCTTTGAGCAGCCCTGGGAAACCGATCATGGTAAGCCGGATCGCATTGTGTCGGCGCTGGATATTATGGTGGAAGGCCCATTGGGCGCCGCGGCCTTTAATAATGAATTTGGCCGACCCAATATCAATGGCTATTTTCGGACTTTTGAAGAAAAAACCCCGGGCAGCGAGGGCGAAGAAATTCGGGGTTATCACAAGCCGATCATGCTGGCCGGGGGTTTCGGCAATATTCGTAAACCCCATATTGATATGATCGAGATGCCGGTGGACACGCCTATTGTGGTGTTAGGTGGCCCGGCGATGTTGATTGGCCTGGGCGGCGGTGCCGCCTCGTCCATGGCCAGCGGCACCAGTGCTGAGAACCTGGATTTTGCCTCGGTGCAGCGCGGTAACCCGGAAATGGAACGGCGCTGTCAGGAAGTGATCGATCGTTGCTGGGCCCAGGGAGAGCAGAACCCGATTGTGTGGATTCATGATGTGGGTGCCGGGGGTATTTCCAATGCGCTGCCGGAACTGATCAATGACGGTGGCCGCGGTGCGGAATTCGAGCTGCGGGAAGTACATATCGATGAGCCGGGCATGACACCGATGGAGATCTGGAGTAACGAGTCCCAGGAGCGTTATACCCTGGCCATCAAGCAGGAGCAACTGGAAGCCTTCAAGGCCCTGTGTGAGCGAGAGCGTTGCCCCTATGCGGTGCTGGGTAAAACCACCGAGGCCATGGAGCTGAAGGTGCATGATCGTCATTTTGATGATTATCCGGTGGATATGCCGCTGGATGTATTGCTGGGCAAGCCACCCAAAATGCTGCGGGATGTTCAGCATGTTGAGGTCGCCCATAAGGATTTTGAAACCACGGGCATAGATTTGAAAGAGGCTGCAGAACGGGTGTTGCGCCTGCCGACGGTGGCCAATAAAACCTTCCTTATATCGATTGGTGATCGCAGCGTCACCGGCCAGATCGTGCGCGACCAGATGGTCGGCCCCTGGCAGGTGCCGGTGGCGGATGTGGCGGTGACCACCAGCTCCTTTGATGTGTATAGCGGAGAAGCCATGGCCATGGGTGAGCGTACCCCGCTGGCCCTGCTGGATGCCGCTGCCTCGGGGCGTATGGCGGTGGCGGAATCCATTACCAATATTATAGCCACGGCGATTGATAAGCTGAGCGATATCAAACTGTCCGCCAACTGGATGGCCCCGGCCGGGCATCCCGGTGAAGATGCGGCTCTGTACGACACGGTGAAAGCGGTGGGTATGGAGCTGTGCCCGGACCTGGGTATTGCCATTCCGGTGGGTAAGGATTCCATGTCGATGAAGACGGTGTGGCAGCAGGACGGTGAACAACGCTCGGTGACCGCACCCCTGTCCCTGGTGGTGTCGGCCTTTGCACCGGTGAGCGACGTGCGTAAAACCCTGACCCCGCAACTGCTGAATGATCCTGAAACACGTTTAATCCTGATCGACCTGGGTAAGGGCCAGAACCGCCTCGGGGGTTCGGCCCTGGCTCAGGTATATAAACAGATCGGTAACACCCCGGCGGATCTGGATGATGCCGCTCTGCTCAAGGGCCTGTTTAATGTCATTCAGCAATTAAACCAGCAGGACAAGCTGCTGGCCTATCACGATCGCTCAGACGGTGGTTTGTTTGTGAGTCTGTGTGAGATGGCTTTTGCCGGGCATTGTGGAGTGGCCATTGATGTGGGAACCCTGGGTGAGGATGCGCTGGCCGCTCTGTTTAGTGAAGAGCTGGGGGCATTGATTCAGGTGGACCTGGCCGATCTGGAAAGCGTGATGGAGACACTGCATAGCCAGGGTCTGGGCCAGTACAGCCATATCCTTGGAGCTGTGCAGGATAATGATGAGATTATGATCTCTCACCGCGAAAATCGCCTGTTTCAACGATCTCGCATCGAGTTACAGCGCATCTGGTCTGAGACTACTTACCAGATGCAGAGTCTGAGGGATAATCCCCAGGCGGCGCAGCAGGAGTTTGATCTTATCCTGGATGCCAAAGACCCGGGCATTACGACTGAACTCAGCTTTGATATTAATGAGAATGTGGCCGCCCCTTATATTGCCAAAGGGCTGCGACCTAAGATGGCTATTTTGCGCGAGCAGGGGGTCAATGGTCAGGTAGAAATGGCGGCGGCATTTGATCGAGCCGGGTTCAGTGCTATCGATGTACACATGAGCGACATTCTCAGTGGTCGTGTGGCTCTGGCGGATTTCAACGGCCTGGTGGCCTGTGGCGGATTCTCCTACGGGGATGTGCTGGGGGCCGGGGAGGGCTGGGCCAAGACTATTCTGTTTAATGCGCGAGCCCGTGATGAATTTACGGCTTTTTTCAATCGCCAGGATAGCTTTAGCCTGGGTATCTGTAATGGCTGCCAGATGATGGCGAACCTGAAGGACCTGATTCCAGGGGCAGAGAGCTGGCCACATTTTGTACGTAATCACTCTGAGCAGTTCGAGGCCCGGTTCAGCACGGTGGAAGTAATAGAGTCACCGTCGATCATGTTGCAGGGTATGGCCGGATCACGCATGCCCATTGCCGTGGCTCATGGCGAAGGTCGAGCCGAGTTCAAGTCTGACGACCAGGTTGCCGGCAGTCACACCGCCTTACGTTTTGTGGATCATTACGGCCAGCCGACGGAAACCTATCCCTTAAATCCCAACGGTTCAGCCCAGGGTTTAACCGGATTCACCACCAGCGATGGTCGGGCTACGATCATGATGCCACACCCCGAACGAGTGTTCAGGGCGGTACAGAATTCCTGGCATCCGGATGAGTGGCAGGAGGACAGCCCCTGGATGAGGATGTTCCGTAATGCGAGGGTTTGGGTGGGTTGATAAAGCCAATTTGCCGCAGAGGCACAGAGAACACAGAGGTATTTATAAGTAAAGGTTGCATGTCATCCCGAACGGAGTGGAGGGATCTAAACGGTTCAGATTATTATTCTGGTTTTAGATAAGATCTCTCGATAATTGCTCCAGGCATTGTTCTAGCTCCTGCATACCCAAAGGGCATAAATCCATGCAGTCGTCCATTGCGCTATCGCTACAGTCGAGATGACAGTACTTCATTTTGATGCAGAGCCACCGAGACGCAGCGTTTTCAATATAACCCTAATTTCACTCTGAGTTCTCTCTGCCTCTGTGGCAAAATGAACTAATACAGACTGTTTTCAGGTAATTGTTTTCCAACTCAAAGCCCCCGTGCTCTCTGTGTCTCCGTGGCAAAATGAACTAATCCATCTCTTGCCGGGTCTGTAATGGAAACTGATGTAACACAGGTCCCCCCATGAGCATAATAATCAAGTCTGCGGACGATATAAAACCCTCCGAAATAACTTCCGAATCCGATTACCTGAATCGACGATCCTTTTTAAAACAGTCTGCAGCCCTTATCGGTGGTGCCGCCGGTGGTTTACTGATGCCGGAAGCGGCCAGTGCCAAAGCCGATGATTTTAAGGGTTTAATCAAAAGCCCGCTCAGTACCAAAGAAACCCCTAATACCTTTAAAGACATTACTACTTATAATAATTTTTATGAATTCGGTACCAGCAAGAGCGATCCGGCTAAAAACGCGGTGAATTTCAAGCCTCGGCCCTGGTCCATCACCGTTGAAGGGGAGGCGAACAATACCGGTACCTTTGATCTGGAAGATTTTATTAATCCTTATGCCATGGAAGAGCGCATTTATCGATTTCGTTGTGTAGAAGGCTGGTCCATGGTGATCCCCTGGGTCGGTTTTCCTCTGGCAGACATGATAAAGAAATTTGAACCCTCATCCCGTGCCAAATTTGTCGAGTTCACCACCTTATATGATCCTGAGCGTATGCCGGGGCAGAGGCGCCGAGTGTTACGTTGGCCCTATAATGAAGGCCTGCGTATGGATGAGGCGATGAATCCACTCACCTTAATGGTGGTGGGCCTGTATGGCCAGCATTTACCCAATCAAAATGGTGCCCCATTACGTCTGATGGTGCCCTGGAAATACGGATTTAAGAGTATCAAGTCCATCGTCAAAATCCGTTTTAGCGAACAGCAGCCCCAGTGTACCTGGAATGAAACCGCACCCAGTGAGTATGGTTTTTATTCCAATGTGAATCCGAATGTGGATCATCCCCGCTGGAGCCAGGGTACTGAGAGACGTATTGGTAGTAATTTCTGGGAACCGAAGATTAATACCCAGATGTTTAATGGTTACGGCGAGCAGGTGGCGCATCTGTATAAGGGTATGGATTTAAAACGAAACTTTTAAATATAAATTTTGTTTTAAGTTGTAAGTCTTAAGTCGGAAGTTTTAAATTTTAAGTTTTAAGTTGTAAGTCAGAAGTCAGAAGTCAGAAGTCTTAGGTCGTAAGTTTTAGGTTTTAGGTTTTAGGTTGAAAGTGATTTTTGCCTGGATTAAAGAAGTGAAGTTGTTAGTTGTAGGTGAACTATCATAATATAACCTCGTCATTCCGGCGCATGCCGGAATCCAGGGATGATGACAGGGGGAGGTATGAAGCGACAGCCATGTGTGTATCTGTTGGCCAGCAAAACAAACGGGACTTTATATACAGGGGTGACTTCCAATCTGTTGAAGCGGGTTTGGGAGCACAAGAATAACGTTGTGGAAGGCTTTACCAAGAAATACGGTGTGCATTCCCTGGTGTGGTATGAGATGCATGACTCGATGGAATCAGCCATTCAAAAGGAAAAGACAATTAAGAATTGGAAGCGAGACTGGAAGATAAAAGTAATTGTTGAGATGAATCCACAGTGGAGGGATTTGTATCCTGACCTGCTGTGATGATTTGTATACTTGAGATAGTAGATTCCGGCATTCGCCGGAATGACAGGCTTTTAATGATTTTCCCCAGATCGTAATTCTGTTTTTTATAATGAATAACGAAGAATTAACACAAAGATAATTTATGTCTTATTCTATACCCTGGCTGAAGCTGTTCAAGCCAGTTGTTTTTGTTTTAGCTTTGCTGCCCATGGCCTTACTGGTAGAGGGTGCCATTAATAACACCCTGGGGGCGAACCCCACCGAAACCATGACTCGTACCACCGGTGACTGGGCCTTGTACTTTTTATTGATGACCTTGGCAGTAACGCCGCTCAGACAATTGTTAGGGCAGGGCTGGCTGATTCGTTATCGGCGGATGCTGGGTTTGTTTGTGTTTTTTTATGCCAGCGTTCATTTTCTGACTTACGTCTGGTTTGATCAGTTTTTTAATGTCAGTGAAATCGTTGCCGATATCATAAAACGCCCGTTTATTACGGTGGGCTTTTTGTGTTTATTGTTGCTGTTGCCTTTGGCTCTAACTTCTACCAGGAAAATGGTGCAGCGCTTAAAGAAAAACTGGAAGCGATTGCATCAACTGGTTTATGTCATATCGCTACTGGCGGTGTTGCATTATTTTATGATGACCCGGGCCGATTATTTACAGCCCATCATTGTGTTGTGTATATTGTTGATACTGCTGGCTTACCGGGGTTTTAAGTTCAGCAAAGCTCGCCAGGTCAATTCGGTCGTAGGTCCAGTATAAGCCGGTAAAGGCAATCAGTGCCGAGCCGGGAATGATCACCGCATAGCGATACCATTCTCTATGGCGGAACCAGAGTCCAACGGCCATAAAGGCTACGCCAATAATCACTAGCTGACCCAGCTCGACGCCAATATTGAAACTGATCAGGGCGGTGGCGAAGGCATCGTTAGGCATACCAAAGTCGGCCAGCATGCTGGCAAATCCCATACCGTGCAGTAAGCCAAACGCAAAAATGATCCATAGTCGAGAGGATTTGAGTTGTTTATGATAAATATTCTCAAAACCAATATAGGCGATGGATAAGGCTATCAGCGGCTCTACTATATAGGACGGCAGCTCAATGATATTGAGCATAGACAGGCTGAGGGTAATCGAATGCGCCAGGGTAAACATGGTGACCTGTATCAACAGGGGCCGCATTTTCATGCTGAGCAGGAATATGCCCAGTATAAACAGTATGTGGTCCAGACCCTTAGGCAGGATGTGTTCAAAACCGGCCAGGGTGTAGGTGGCTATCACCGAGCTTATGGGCTGTGCGGTAAAAACCTCGGCCAGTGTAAAAGGCTCGCTGGCCTGGTCCTGCCTTAGCCATTGCCATTGAGACCAGTGCCATTTTTCATTAGTTTCATCCACCTGTCTGACGCGTACGGCGTTGTCACCGAAGCGGGCAGGGTAATACCAGCTCAGGGATTCCACGGAGCGGTCTATATTTCCCTCAAGGGTAATGACGCTGATGCGGGGTACTTTGGTATAACCGGCTTCCGGTATTTTGACCTGGGTGATGTTTAAGTCGACTGTCTGATTATCGAGCTGCAGTTGGATGGCAGCAATAAAATCCTGTTTGAAATCGTCAAATTCATTCGCCAGCTGCCCAGGTGGCAGTACTCGTAGCTCATCATAATCACTGGCATTGGGGGCCTGGGTGGTATCTTTGTATTGAGCATTGATGCCGGTTAACAGGGCTTCAATGCTGGTTCTTACTTCTACCTGATAATAGCCTTCGGTATACACGCTGATTTCAACCAGCGCAGGTTTGACGATGTCGGCCCAGGTTTTTGTGCTGCCGAGTAGCAAAATGCAACATAGAGCGAGATGGAGCATTGCATTTTGCAGTTTTATTGAAGCTGTGATCATAGATAATCTATCAATTAAATATTATTAAAAGGCTTATTTGATTCTTTGGCTATATATTCATAAAATAGCCTCGCCAGACAACACTATAAACTAAAAAAGTCTGGCTTAAGTCAGTTTTATATTCCTTGTACAGATGGATACGGCGTGCTTTGAAACCAGACTATGGCAGGATTATTGCCTTAGCTGTGTATTTTTAATTTCTAAAACAATGACCACCAGGGTGTTTATATGCCATTTATTGACCGTCGCGAATTTATAAAGATAATGGGTGTCGGCGCAGCCGTCGCACTGCTTCCTTCCTGTACACCGGATGTTGCCTCTACTGCAAACAGCGTGCCTAAAGATTTTTACAAGCTGCCCATGAAGGGTAATGCCCGTATTTTACATATCACGGATGTCCATGGTCAGTTAAAACCCGTTTATTTCCGCGAACCCAATGTCAACCTGGGGGTGGGTGATGCTTATGGCCGGCCTCCTCACGTGGTGGGTAATAAATTGTTAAAGGCCATGGGACTGAGTGAAAACACCGCTGAGTCCTATGCCTATACCTATCTTAACTTTCTTAATGCCGCCAGACAGTATGGCCGAACCGGTGGCTTTGCCCATGTAAAAACCCTGCTGAATCAGCTCAGAGATCAGGCCGGTGGACAACAGAACACCCTGACCATCGACGGGGGCGATTTATGGCAGGGCTCAGGCACCTCGTTGTGGACTCGCGGCGTCGATATGGTGGAAGCCTCGAATATTATGGGCCTGGATGTGATGGTCGGGCACTGGGAATTTACCTACCGCGAAGAAGAAGTACTGAGCAATGTCACCCTGTTTAAGGGGGACTTCATTGGCCAGAACGTGCGAGTGAAAGAAGATGCCCTGTTCGGGGATGAATATCCCAAACTGGTTGAAAAATACGATGGTCGCGGTCTCTATGATGAAGACACCGGTCATGCCTTCCAGCCTTATGTCATCAAGAATGTTAATGGTGCGCGTATCTGCATCATTGGTCAGGCCTTCCCGCGTACCGCCAATGCCAATCCTCAGGAGTTCTTCCCCGACTGGTCGTTTGGGCTGCGTGAGCAGGACATGATCGAGCTGGTTGAACAGATTCGTGAAGATGAAAACCCCGATGCGATTGTGCTGCTGTCTCATAACGGTATGGACGTTGATATCAAGATGGCGGAGCGAGTACCCGGTTTGAATGCGGTGTTTGGTGGTCATACCCACGATGGTATACCTAAGCCTATCGAAGTGAAAAATGTTGAAGGACATACCTGTCTGGTGACCAATGCCGGTTCCAATGGCAAATATGTCGGGGTGATGGATTTCGATATTCAGGAAGGTAAGGTCAAGGCCATGCACTACCAGATGTTGCCTGTGATCAGCGAGTGGTTACCGGCGGATAAAGAAATGGAAGCCTATATCAACCAAATGCGCCAGACCAGATACGATGACAAGATTGTGGAAAGTCGGGCCAGTAAGTTCTTTTATAACAAGTCTCGCGTAGGAAAAACCTATGAAGAAATCCTTAGCGAGAAACTGGCCATAGCAGATCGTTTGCTGTATCGCCGTGGTAACTTCATGGGAACCTGGGATCAGGTGCTGTGTAATGCGCTACGCTATGAATATGATGCGGATGTGGCCATGTCTGCCGGAGTACGTTGGGGTGTATCAACACTGGAAGGCGACTGGATAACCATGGAAGATGTGATGACCCAGTGCGCCATGACCTATGGTGAAACCTATGTCTCCGACATGACCGGCAAACAGTTATTAGAAATCCTTGAAGGTGTTGCGGACAACCTGTTTGATCCCGATCCATACCTGCAATCCGGTGGTGACATGGTGCGTGTGGGTGGTATGGATTACACGATTGATCCAGCCAGGTCTCTGGGACAACGTATCACCAATGCCCGTCTGGATAATGGTGACGTTATTGAAAAGGACAAGGTCTATCGCGTGGCCGGTTGGGCCAGTGTTAACCGTACGCCAGAAGGTCGTTTGATGTGGGATGTGGTCAGAGACTATATTCTGAAAAATAAAGCCAAGGATAATGTTTTACACTTGCCGAAGATTAATCATCCGGAACTGGTTGGGGTGAGTGCGAACCCGGGTATTGCGGATTATCCGGGTAAAGCGTCTTAGAATAATTGTAGTTCAAGTGAAAACCCTGCCATAGGCAGGGTTTTTTATGTCCAGTGCTAATTTAGTGTTATTGATGCTATTAACAGCTGCGAATGGACAGAGATTGGGTCCGTTTTATGATTTTAATTGATCGATTAAAAAGCTAT
>JBLYYN010000158.1:0-14022 GCA_048550535.1 Gammaproteobacteria bacterium | reverse complement strand
TCTTCAAAGCCTTCGGCCGTGCTCTACGCATGGCGCTAGAAGCTGATCCCCGTATGCAGGGCATTTTGCCATCGACCAAGGGTGCTCTATAGGTGTCGATAATTGCAGTGGTGGATTATGGTATGGGTAATTTGCGTTCAGTGGCTAAAGCCCTGGAGCATGTTTCTCAGAACCAGTCGGTAGTCATTACTTCAGACGCGAAAACCATAGAAAGTGCAGAACGGGTGGTGTTTCCTGGTCAGGGCGCGGCCCGTGATTGCATGAAAGAATTGTCTGGCCGTAATCTGGATCAGGTGGTCCTGCAGTCGGCCGCTGAAAAACCCTTCCTGGGTATCTGTATGGGTATGCAGGTGCTGCTGAGTCACAGTGAAGAAAATAATGGTGTCGATTGCCTGGGGCTTTATCCCGGTGAAGTACGTTTTTTTGGTAATGATTTACGGGATGATAGTGGAGAAAAATTAAAAATTCCCCACATGGGCTGGAACCAGGTGAAGCAGCAGGGTGAGCATGCTTTATGGCAAGGTATAGTGGATAACAGCCGGTTTTATTTTGTACACAGTTATTATATGGATCCGGCGGAGCCGTCGCTGGTGACCGCCACCACCGATTATGGGATTGAATTTGTCTCTGCTATCGGTCGTGATAATGTATTTGCAGTTCAGTTTCATCCAGAAAAAAGTGCTGCAGATGGCTTACAATTATTGAAAAATTTTGCCGAATGGGATGGCAAGCAATAGGTCAGGTAGAAAACAATGTTATTGATCCCCGCCATAGATTTAAAAGACGGTCAGTGTGTCAGATTACGCCAGGGCAAGATGGAGGATGATACGGTATTTTCCGATGATCCCGTAGCCATGGCCGGACGCTGGGTAGACGCCGGATGTCGAAGGTTGCACCTGGTGGATTTGAACGGTGCCTTTGAAGGTAAGCCGATGAATGCCGAAGTGGTTCATCAAATTGCCGAAGCTTACCCTGATTTGCCGATACAGGTGGGAGGCGGTATCCGCGATGAAGAAACTATCGAAACCTATCTGGATGCCGGTGTCCGCTATGTCATTATCGGCACCAAGGCAGTGACCGACCCGCATTTTATCAGTGATATTTGTCTTGGTTTTCCCGGCCATATCATAGTTGGGCTGGACGCCAAAGACGGTAAAGTGGCGGTGGATGGCTGGTCCAAAGTTTCCAGGCACGATGTTATCGATATGGCGCAGCGCTTTGAGGAAGACGGCGTGGAAGCCATTATATACACCGATATTAGTCGCGACGGCATGATGCAGGGGGTAAATGTGGAGGCCACGGTTCGACTGGCGCAGGCGATTAATATTCCCGTCATCGCCTCCGGTGGTATCACCAATATGGATGACATCAAAGCCCTGGCCTCAGCGGAAGGTGAGGGTATTATGGGCGCCATCACAGGGCGGGCCATTTATGAAGGTACCCTGGATTTCGCCAAAGCCCAATCCTGGGTAGATAACCGTTAACTAGAGATAATACTGTGTCACTCGCAAAACGAATTATACCCTGTCTCGATGTCGATAATGGCCGGGTGGTAAAAGGCGTCCAGTTCGTAGATATACGTGATGCCGGTGATCCTGTGGAAGTTGCCCGGCGCTATGATATGGAAGGTGCCGATGAAATCACCTTCCTCGATATCACCGCCAGCTCCGATGATCGGGAGACCATTGTTCATGTAGTGGAGCATGTGGCCGAACAGGTGTTTATTCCACTCACCGTGGGTGGCGGAATTCGCACCCTGGATGATGTGCGGCGTATGTTGAACGCCGGTGCCGATAAGGTGGCTATCAATACCGCTGCCGTATTCAATCCTGAGTTTGTCAAACAGGCCAGCGAGCGGGTCGGTTCGCAATGCATTGTAGTGGCCATTGATGCCAAGAAAGTGTCTGCCGAAGGCGAGCCTGTTCGCTGGGAAATCTTCACCCACGGCGGTCGTAAACCCACCGGGCTGGATGCCATCGAATGGGCGAAAAAAATGGATGACTTTGGCGCCGGTGAAATCCTGCTCACCAGTATGGACCGCGATGGCACTAAAATGGGGTTCGATCTGGAACTGACTCGGGCTATCAGCGAAGCGGTGAAGGTACCGGTTATTGCTTCCGGTGGTGTGGGTAATCTGGATCACCTGGCCGAAGGTGTCAGTGAGGGCAAAGCCGATGCGGTACTGGCCGCCAGTATTTTTCATTTTGGTGAATATACCGTGGGTGAGGCCAAACAACGCATGGCGGAACGCGGCATCGAAGTTCGGCTCTAAGTGTTCATGGTGATTTATGTCTGACTGGCTGGATGAAATTAAATGGACCGATGACGGTCTGGTACCTGTCATTGCCCAGGACGCCAATAGTGGAAGGGTGTTAATGTTTGCCTGGATGAGCCGGGATTCGCTGGCGCTGACGGCAGAAAAAGGTGAAGCCGTGTATTATTCACGCTCGCGACAGAAGCTCTGGCACAAGGGTGAAGAATCCGGTCACATTCAAATTGTGAAATCCATTCGACTGGATTGCGATAATGATGTGATACTACTCAGTATTGAGCAAACTGGGGGTATTGCCTGCCATACCGGGCGAGAGAGCTGTTTTTATAAAACTTTTAAGAATGGCCAGTGGCTAGCGACCGATCCGGTACTGAAAGACCCCAGGGATATATATGAGTGATGTTCTCAAACGACTGACTGAAGTACTGGAACAACGTAAACAGGCTGATCCAGAGACGTCTTATGTGGCCAGCCTGTATCACAAGGGCCTGGATGCTATTCTGAAAAAAATCGGAGAAGAGGCCACGGAAACGGTGATGGCTGCCAAGGATGGGGATAAGGATAAAATTATTTATGAAATCGGCGATCTGTGGTTTCACAGCATGGTGTTGCTTACTCAGCAGGGATTGACGGCGGAGGATGTGTTGAGAGAACTTGATCGACGTTTTGGTCTGTCGGGTATTGAAGAAAAGGCATCTCGCAAAGATTAATTGAACGGCCTGCAGGCCGATCAGCAATGAATGAAATCGTGGGTGTTGAAATATTCACCTGGTTAACCTGAGGAAAAATCTATGGGTATTAGTATTTGGCAGTTATTGATTGTTCTGGGTATTGTGATTCTGTTATTCGGAACCAAGAAATTGCGCAATATTGGTGGTGATCTGGGTAATGCCATTAATAGTTTCAAGAAAGCGGTTAAAACTGGTGAGCAGGATGCTGACAAGAGCCTGGAAAAGAAAGAAGGCGGTGAGGTGATTGATGCTGAAGTCACTTCCAAGGAAAATGATAAAGCCTGATACATAGGCTGGTAAATTATGTTTGATGTCGGTTTCTGGGAAATCCTGCTTATACTGGTGTTGGCCCTGGTGGTACTGGGGCCCGAACGCCTGCCACAGGCTGCGCGTTCGGTGGGCTATTGGGTGGGCAAGGCTCGTCGCTATATCGAGGGCGTAAAAAGCGAGGTGGAGAAGGAGTTCGACAGTGGTGAACTGAAACGCATGCTGCATAACCAGGAAGTACAGATCAGGGAATTGCAGAGTAAAGTGACTAACACTGAAGATTATGTGGACCAGTCTTATCGCAATATGTTTGAGGATAAGGATGATCACGATAGTGAAAATCCTGATCCTGAAGCCGAGCATCCACCCGGTCCGCGTTATGAAATCCTGGAAGAGGAGGATGACATAGAGTCATTGTCTGACCAAGATCATGCGTCGGATGAAGAAGTCGTTTCTAATGACGAGTCGGAATCCACTTCAGAGTCCAAAGCGAAAAAAAACCATGAGTGATGAGGACGTCGAAACTAAAGAGCAGGGCTTCATTAGTCATCTGCTGGAGTTACGGGATCGTCTGCTGCGCATAGTGGTCGCGATATTAGTTTTTTTCGTTTTGTTGTTTCCTTTTTCCGAACAGATATTTTCCTATTTCGCCCAGCCTTTGCTGGAGCTGATGCCGGAAGGTACATCGATGATTGCTATCGGCGTTACCTCTCCTTTTCTGGTGCCTTTTAAGCTGGTACTGATGTTGTCGGTGCTGATGAGCCTGCCCTTCACTCTTTATCAGGTCTGGGCGTTTGTAGCGCCTGGTATGTATAAGCATGAAAAGAAGCTGGTGGCGCCCCTGGTATTTTCCAGCGTCATGCTGTTTTACTGCGGTATTGCTTTTGCCTACTTCGCGGTGTTTCCACTGTTGTTCGGGTTCTTTATTGCCATAGCCCCGGAAGGGGTGTCGGTGATGACCGACATAGGCCAGTATCTGGATTTTATTCTCGCTATCTTTTTCGCTTTCGGTATTGCCTTTGAAATGCCAGTGGCGACATTTCTGCTGGTACAGGCCGGGGCTACTACGGTGGAAAGCCTGTCTTCCAAGCGCCCTTATATTATTGTAGGTGTGTTTGTTATCGGTATGTTGCTGACTCCACCGGACATAATTTCTCAATCCTTGCTGGCCATACCTATGTGGCTACTGTTTGAAATTGGCCTGATAGCCTCCAGGGTGGTGCAAAACAAAAAAAATCAGGCCGAGGATGAGGATGAGGATGATAATTATAATCCTATGAGCGAAGAAGAAATGGATGCTGAAATGGATCGTATGGATACCGAAGATGAGCAAAAGAGCGATTAGTTTATTGGTTTAAGTCGGAAAACAATAAAAAGCTTTGACGCAAAGACGCAAAGACGCAAAGGTTTATGCTCCTGGGTAGGCAGAGAAAGTTTTATGGGTATGTCCAGAAAAATCTGATTCAGCAAAAAATGACTACAGATACTCGAAACCACGCCTGATGTCGCTATGTGCTTAAACCTTCTCTTCAGGTAGATTTAAATTCATACACTCTGCGTTTCCCTACGGGCTAATACCAGTACGAGGTTAGTTTGAACTATCATAGTTTATAGAGTCTATACGGGCATTCCGGCTCGATTCTTTCCAGGAGACATGTCAGTGCAACTATTGAGATTATGCGTGTTTATACTGGCACTGACTGGCTCTTTTAGTATCTGGGCAAAAGCCCCGGCGCTTTCTGAACACCCATCCCCTTATATCCGATTACATGCCAACGACGCGGTGCACTGGCAAGTGTGGCAGCCTTCTATCCTGCAACAGGCGCGGCAGCAGAATAAACTGATATTTATTTCAGTGGGTTATTTTTCCTGTCACTGGTGCCATGTGATGCGCAATGAAAGTTTTAATGATGCGGATGTGGCTAAGCTGCTGAACAAATATTTTATTTCGGTAAAAGTCGACCGTGAACTGAATCCGGCGCTGGACCAACAGCTAATGAGTTTTTTGCAGCAAAGTCGGGGTTATGGTGGCTGGCCGTTAAATGTATTTGTGACACCCGAGGGTTACCCTTTGTATGGTCTGGTGTATTTAGCAAAAGACTCTTTTATTCAGTTGCTTGAGAACGTGAGTGGCGAGTGGAAAGCAGACCAGGCTAAATTAGAAAAACTGGCACTGGAGGCATTCCAGTTCAGTCGTCGATTGTCGCAACGAACCGAGCCTTTGCCGGAGGTCGATGATATGCTCAGCCGATTATTCAACAGGCTGCGCATGACCGCAGATGAGTTGCAGGGCGGCATAGGTAATAGCAAAAAGTTTCCCCGCGAAGCGCTACTGTTGGCCTTGCTTGAGCTAGAGCTAGAGCAGAAGCGGTCCGATGCTGGACTGCGAGAATGGTTGCAATTGACTCTGGAGCAGATGATGAACCGGGGTCTACACGACGTCGTCGGTGGTGGCTTTTTTCGCTATACCGTGGATCCTGGCTGGCACACGCCGCATTTTGAAAAAATGCTCTACACCAATGCTGCCATGATCGAACTTTATGTCAGTGCGTATCGGGTTTTCCAGCAGTCGGATTATCTGGATCTGGCGAAAGAAACGGCGGATTTCATATTCCGGGAAATGGCTATGGACGGTGGCGGATATGTCAGTGCGCTCAGCGCTCAGGACCAGCAGGGTCGAGAAGGGGGTAGTTACCTGTGGTCGCGACAATCATTGGCGGAGGGGCTTAGCCAGGCTCAGTGGAAAATGATCAATCAGCACTGGTTGCTGACGGAGATTGATGACGGCGTGCTGCCCACGGGGCTGGCACTAGGTAAGGAATGGTCAGATATCCGGCAACACTTGCTGAAAAAACGCCAGCTTAATCCCTCACCTATGGATGACAAGGTGTTGCCCAGCTGGAACGGTTATTTATTGTCTGCCCTGGCCGCACTGATTAATGCCACGGAGGACAAAAAATATCAGGAAAAAGGCCAGGCGTTGTACCTTTATTTAAAGAAAGAAATGGATAGGGGGCTGGCTCGTGAGAGTGCATGGGGTACAAATCGTTACCTGGAAGATTTTGCCTTCGTGGCCCAGGGCATGCTGGACTGGGAAACCAGAGTACTTATGCAAAAGCCATCAAAACAGATTAATGACCGTGTAGTCGAGGCGGTAGATTTGTTCATCGGACAATCGGGCTGGCAATTAGCGGACACGGGTCTGCTACCGATGGTGAGCGAGCCCCTGAATATTGCCGATGCCCAGCTGCCATCTCCCGAAGTGGTTCTGAAACGCCTGATCAGGCAATTGTCATTGCAGGACAATGAGCAGATTAAACGCAAACTGTCTGTTGTCAGTACCCGGGTAGACAGCGAAATTCGAGCGAATATTCTGCATTATGCCAGCCATGTTATTTATTTGATGAAGAATGAAAACGCTGCTTCCAGCCAATAAAGCAATAAAACAGTTGCTACATCATTCATGGAATATAAGTAAATTTTAATAGGCTCAACATTTTTATTATGAAATAGTGTAAAATTCGCCTCCCATGAATCACCAAAAACTTGAATATTTAGGCATAGACAATGGCTGAACAGCGTAGCGTTCCTCGCCGCCCGACAATTCTGATTATCCTTGATGGCTTTGGGGTCAATCCCAGTCGTATCAATAATGCGGTGGTCCTGGCCAATACCCCCAGGCTAGACCAGTACTTTTCCACCAATACTCATACCACGCTGGATGCTTCCGGTCTGGCCGTTGGTTTACCGGTGGGGCAGATGGGTAACTCCGAGGTAGGGCATCTCACTTTAGGCTGTGGCTCCATCATGCGCCAGGATCTTGTGCGTATCGATGATGCGATCGCAAATGGTGAGTTTTTTGAAAATGCGGCGCTGAATGCCGCTATGAATGATTCGGCTGTAAAAAACCGCCCCATGCATCTGGTAGGCCTGGTCTCCGATGGTGGCGTGCACAGCCATATCAACCACCTGCTGGCTTTGATTGGTATGTGTGCCAAGAAAAAGATCAAGCCTTTAGTACACATGATTACCGATGGTCGGGATACCGCGCCTATGGCGGCTATGGGTTATTTGTCGAAACTGGAAGCCGCTCTGGAAGAGGCGGATGGCGCCATTGCAACCATCTGTGGCCGCTATTACGCCATGGATCGTGATAATCGCTGGGATCGTACCGAAGTCGCCTGGCAGGCCATAGTCAATAACCAGGGCGCGCACCATGATAATGCCCGCTATGCCATAGAATCGGCCTATGCGGCAGATCAGACCGATGAATTCATTTTGCCCTGTATCCTGCCTGATGCGGTGCCATTGGAAGGTGATGATAATGTCATTTTCTTTAATTTCAGAAATGATCGCCCGCGCCAGATGTCGGAGGCTTTAAGCCAGGGTGATTTTGATGGATTTGATACCGGTGATTTTGATCCGGTGACGGTGACCTGCCTGACCGAGTATGATGCCAAATTCCTGTTGCCCATTGCCTTTGCACCGGAACGCCCACATTCCACCCTGGCTTCGGTGGTGAGCCGTGCCGGTTATAAGCAGTTCCACTGCTCGGAAACTGAAAAATATGCCCATGTCACCTTCTTCTTTAATGGTGGCCGGGAAGAAACCTGGGCCGGAGAAGATCGTGTCATGATTCCATCACCCAAGGTGGCGACTTATGACAAAAAGCCGGAGATGAGTGCCAGAGAAGTGGCTGATGCCACCATCGAGGCGCTGCAGTCTCATCAGTATGGTTTCCTGGTAGTGAATTTTGCAAATGGTGACATGGTTGGCCATACGGCGGTTCGTGATTCCGTTATTGCCGCGGTGGAAGCCATGGATGTGCAGGTGGGACGTTTGCTGGATGTGGCCGTCGAAGAAGGTTATTCGGTTATGCTGACAGCGGACCATGGTAATTGCGATGAAATGGTCGACCCCATCACCGGTGAACCCCATACCCAGCACACGGTTTATCCCGTGCCCTGTATGATCATCGATGAGGAATACTGGCGACTGAGTACCGGTGGTGGGCTGAGTAATGTGGCGCCTACCATCCTGCAGTTGATGGGCTTGCAACAGCCACCAGATATAACAGGCAAGAGTATATTGCTGGAGCCTATCAAGGTGTCCTGAGCGAGGGATACTTTATAAAAAAACCACCGTTTACGGTGGTTTTTTTATGCTTCAGGAAAATGTACTAAACTAAGTCAAAAATTTAAGGGGTAAAATAAAAATGGAACCTTTTAATCAAAATTCTCGTGACCAATAACATGTCTATTAGCGATTTGTGGAGTGCCAGAAAGGACCCGCACCAGCAGTTCGAGCTTTTGCTCAGGCCTCACCTGAAGCAAATGTATCGTCTTGCCTATCGTTTAACGGGGAAACCGGAAGATGCCGAAGATCTGGTACAGGATGTATTACTAAAACTGTTCCCCAGGCTGGATGAAATGAAAGCCATTGAAAAGCTATCATCCTGGTTGTCACGGGTGCTGTATCGCCAGTTCATAGATAAATATCGTCAACAGCAAAGGCAGGTCCTGAATATGGTTGATGAAAATATTGAACAGGAACAGCTGTCCGATGCGGATACTATCTCTGGTCCTGAGAGTATGGCCAATAGTGAGCTGACCCTGGGAATGCTCAGTCAGGCTATTGCCAGGCTAAATGAAGACCAGCGCCAGTTAATACTGCTGCACGATGTGGAAGGTTATAGCCTGCCGGAATTACAGGACATGCTGGATGTGCCAATAGGTACTTTAAAATCTCGACTGAGCCGGGCACGCAGCCAGTTACGGGAATTGATCGTAAAATGGAACCTTTATGATAAATCAACCGTGTTAAGTGAGTAACAGGACAATGAATATGAAATGCAACGATATTAAAGCAATGGTTGATGACTATCTGGATGAGCAAATTTCCAGCAATGAGCTTGAGCTAGTAGATGAACACATCAGTTCATGTGACTCATGTCAGCAGTTTTATGCAGATGCCATACACGTAAAACAAATGCTGAGTGACTTACCCATGGAACGGCCGGTGCAGGGTTTTGAACAACGAGTGTTTACTGCCGTGAAACAGCAGTATCCTCAGGCGGCGAAACATCAGTTCAAGACCGGTTTTGCTACTGCACTGGCGGCCAGTCTGGCGATATGGTTTGCGGTCAGTGTGTTTGTACCGGATACCACCGAGCAGAAACTTGATGTTGTGTCCATAGGCATGCAGGAAAGCCGAGATTTGAAGCTGGTGTTTACATCAGTGGATGATATCCAGCAGGCCAGTTTGAAAATCGAGCTGCCGGATAATATAGAACTGTTGGGTTACCCCGGGCAGAAAATGCTGGCCTGGAAAACACGGCTGGATAAAGGACAGAACGTACTGACATTACCTGTGCAGGCATTGGGTAAAGTACAGGGTGAACTGGTGGCAAGGGTGAATTATGGTGATAAGCAGAAAACCTATCGCTTGTTGCTGAAAACCGCTAATGGTGGTGCGATGATTAATTATCTGCCACTAGACAGTGATTCGGTATAAATAATTTAATTTAAGTGGAGATAAACTCATGAACAAACAGTTAACAGCCCTGATGATTGCCGGCAGCTTACTGATGCCGATCAGCGTCATGGCTGATGAAACCGAAGACCTGACCATTCGGGTGATGGAAATGAATGAAAATTCAGTGGAAGCCGTGACACGTAATATTGAGCTGCCGGATGCGGCCAGTGAAAACGCGGCAGAGGCTCTGCAAGCCACCAGTCAAAATCGAGTGCGTAATCGTGAAATGATTGAGGACGGTGGTGATCAGCTGATGACTCAGGAACAGGAGCGTTTACGTGAACGCCTTGAAGAGCAAGAGCAGGATCGTGTACAAATGCGCGAAAATGACCGTGAACAAATCGAGCGGCACGAGCAAATTCATGATCCAGCAAATTTTGTTCCTGGAATGGGTCCAAACACAGTACTGTAAATCTGTTTATTAGTGCGGTATTGCCTCTCTCCGATTTTGGAGAGGGGCTTTTGTGTGTATAGTAAAAAATATTTAAGGAGTTCGTTCATGTCCGGGATAATAAAATTATCAATTTCTATATTGATGGTCACTGCCATGATGTTCAGTGTCGAGGTCAGGGCCTCTGCCAGCCTCGATTTTGATCAGGGTAAAAAATATTTCAATGCAGGCGACTACCAGAAAGCGGTTGATTATTTTGAAAGGGCAAGGCGCCAGGGTCTGAAATCCATTGCCCTTTATTACAATCTGGCCAGCAGCTATTACAAGTTGGGCGATTTTGATAACGCGCGACGATATTTTCAGACCCTGGAGGAAAAACCTAATATGAAACCCCTGGCAACCTTTAATCTGGGCCTGGTGGCGAAAAAAACGGGGGATTATGCAGCAGCAAGAAGTTATTTTCAGACCGTGCTAAATATCAGTAAAGATCAGAAATTACTAAGCCTGGCCAATAGTGAGCTCACTAAACTGGCTGGGGTCAGTCGGCCCAAGGCGCCGACTAAGGCCTGGCTTGGATATGCCAGTGTCAGCGCAGGTACGGACAGCAATATTAATATTGCGCCGATCGATGGGGCACCTAGCGAAGTCGATGATAATTTTATAGATGCTTATCTGGTTCTGGATACTATGCTGGATGGCACACGTGCCAATGGCTGGCTGGCTGATGCACTCATCTATCGTCGCAACTACCTGGACAGCAATCTATACGATGAAAGCCAGCTTGGTATTGGTGTGAAAAAACTCCAGAAAATCAATAAATGGTCTAGCTATTTCCAGTTGCATTTAGATGATTTTAGCTATGGCGGTGTTAACTATCAGTCTATCCTCAGGTTCGAAGTGTATGCTCGCAAAGAACTTTCAAGAAATAAGAATTATTCACTGATGTACGGTATGGAAAAAGTTAGCAGCGGCAAGCCTGTTTATGATTATCTTGAGGGTAATCGGCAAAAAGTTCGTGTTGAATATCGACAGTATGCTAAGCGTAGCAGTCAGCGCTATTATTACGAGTATGAAATAAACGATCGCGAAGGTACTGCCACCATCAGTTTTTCCCCCACTCGCCATAGCTTGCGTGCTATTTTTACGCGGTATATAGGTACAGGTAGAGACTGGTCATTAGCCGGGGACCTTGGCTATCGACACAGCAGTTATTCGGACCCCGGCACTACATCAGATAGAGATGAAGCCCGAGCTCGTGCGGCTGTTAATTTAGACTACCGAATTGATAGGACCCTGAAGCTGAGAACGCAGGCCAGTTTTACCCAGAATGATTCTGATAATAATAACTACGACTATGAACGAACTTTGCTAAGTTTAAAACTCAGTAAGCAATTCTAGTTTTATGAAGTAGCTCTGTTTTCGTATTGCCCTTTAGCAATGATTAAATAGAATGATCAGTCTCTAATTGTGACTTTTGTTAAGATGATTCAGGGAGATAAATTTAGCCGACCCTGAGCCACAGGCAATAACGCTGCGCATGGCAGTTTCTACGGATACATTTAGACGCTCAATGTTCTTTTTGGGAATGTGATAGATGAAACCGGTGGTAGGATTGGGGCCGCAGGGTATAAATGCGGTCACGAACTGATCGTCATATTCATCCACAATAAATCCAGTGGCTGAGTAATCATTGCCGCCCAGGTGTACCAGGGCGACATATTTGAATAGCCCGGTCTTGTCACCGGTGACCTGTGCGATCAGATCTTTGATGGTTTTATAGCCAGGGATGCGTGCCAGGGTCGCACCCTCAAACAGATTATAAAAAATGCTGCCCAATCGGGTACGAACCAGCATACCAATAATTGAAAACAGAATAAAAACCACAACCACGGTTAATATACTGGCTAAGGTTTCATTGACAGGAAGCTGGCCTATAAAGAGATTGGTGAGTGGTCTGGCGGTGCTATTAATATACTCCAGCAACCAGGTGGCGATCGAATAAAGCACAAGGGCCGGTAGTATGATAATGACACCACCCAGAAAGGTGTTGATGATGAAATTACGTATCTGCTGCACTGATGCTTTTAGAAGATTAAACTGATTCATTGTGTATAGTCTGATCCGTTATTGGACGATTCAATAAAAGAGCTATAACTCTATTCGGATAGTCGTTGGTAATCAAGAAGCCTTTTTAGTAATAGTGATAAATGCCTCAGGTTCTGCAACATAGTGACCCCACAAAGCCAGGTGTTTAAGTCGGGACCGTTAAAAAGCTGACAATCATTATCTTCCAGGGGCTGATATGCGGCTATCTGGTTTCATGGCTGTCTAAAATCGTCCTGTAAAAGATTCGATATTGGTTGAAGAATTTAATAAACAATTATGAAATCAATGTCTTCTCAAAGACTTCAGAAATGGTTTTACCATCCCAGTAATAAGATAAATGAGGACCCTGCCTGGGAATAGAGATAGCAGGTGCTCGTAATGCGGCAATACACAGGCCTTCTGTGCGCCTGACGCTTCGATAAACCAGTCCCCATGAATGGAGTTGTTTCAGTTCCAGGCCAAAGGCTTGTGATGGCTTATAGTCATCCGGGTGGTGTAAAAAATCATATACAGATGAGCGAATGTCATGCATTGGTCTAACGACTTCACCAATATAAACCCGCATATCAATTTCGCCCGCATCCTCATTGGTGTCATTTAAGAATTTCGCTCGGTGATAACGGGTTTCTGCAATAGCGGTTTCCTGGCTGTTAGCAGCGTAGTAAATCCCGAAGCTTCCATCACTAAAGCGGCTGTCACATCCACTATGTGTGAATGCGGCCATAAGCGGTGTTGATCCTGGTCCTGAAATGCGATCATCAACGGGTACTAATGAAATTTCACCCGCTTCCTGTCGCAGCCTGTCATTAGTCAGTGATTCGATATAAAACAGCTCATCCATTAATGCAGGATCAACCATAGCCTCAAAGAAATTTACCGGTGGGAACCTGGATGGGATAATCCGATATTGGTTTTCCCAGTCAAGATCCACTTCTCCGGGGTAAGGTCCTGCGGTCATAAGCCTCGCTGCGCATCCAGATAGCGGCGAACATCGGCCAGGTCGGTCAGGCTGCCACCCAGCATTCTGTTGAGAGCGGTATCACCAGCAAATAAAGGCGCATTATTGGGTTTCTTGATCCATTCATCCGCGGCGCGAGACGAAGGCAACAGGATATTCAGTGCTTTGTGAATGCCCATCAGGTAGCTGATTCGATCCAGGGTGTCTCGGCTTAATTTGCTGGCCGACTTATTGGCTTTCCAGGCAAAGAATGTCGATTCAGCGGGATCCCCCAATAAGGTGCGCTCCTCTTTGGCCTGTAACCCCCAGCGATTGCTGAGACTGAAAAACACCTGTAGAGCGGCACTGGCTACACGTTTGGGATCATGTTGGGATTGTGTTTGATATGTGGTGAAATCACCGATATTTTACCAAACACCGTCTATTGAAGCAGGTCAGAATAGCTTCTCGACAGAAGCACTACAGTCCGAAGACGGAAAAATCGTACATATTCTGGATTCATCAATATATTGTGTTCCACAATAAGCACCATCCAGAAGATATAGGAAAAGTGGATCACTTAAATAAATCAGTTATATAGATATAGTACTAAATATGGGCTATATTTAGTTCCATGTAACAATAGCTAGGCAGCCCATGAAATTAAGCAAATCAGTCAAGTCAATTAGCTACTTAAAGCAAAATACGGCTGAAGCCATTAAAGAAGTGCATGAAAATCATTCTTCGATGGTTATAACACAGAATGGAGAAGCAAAAGCAGTTC